>VGZJ01000078.1 GCA_016872595.1 Planctomycetota bacterium | reverse complement strand
CGCCCCGTCGTCACACGGTGATGATGAAGAACGTCGCCGGACTCCACAACCGGATGTACGGGTAACGACCACACAGGATCGTCTGGCCGAAGTGCGACTGAACCAACACCTATTGCGCAACGAGTCTATTACCCACGCCCCCAAGCCTTCGCATCCGGTATAACCGGCAAATCCGCCACCGGGCACAACCGGAATCACCCCGCGCGGCACTTGCGCGGCGCGGCGTGTAACTTTTACAACGTAGAATCGGACGACGGCCGTTCCCGCGGCCGGAGGAGGTTGGTTCCATGCGCCGGATGGTCTTGCTCGCCGCGTGTGCCGCGCTCGTCGCCCTGTCCGGGTGCCGGCACCGCTGCCACAAGCTGTTCCACAAAGACGACTGCTGCCCCGCGCCGCGTATCGGGACGAAGAACCCGACGCTGCTCCCGCCCGCGGGCGTGCCGACTACGCCCGGCCCGTCGGTGCTGCCGCCGGGCACGAGCGGGTTCCTGCCGCCGGGCGGCCCCGCGCCCGCCAAGCCCGGCGGCCCGGACGTGCTGTTCCCGGACCCGCTGCCGCAGGGCGCGCACTCGCACTCGTCGCGCCCGGGTCAGCCCGACAAGTCCGGCTACCTAAGCGGCCCGGTGAAGCCGGCGGAGTCGCCGAAGGCCGCGCCGACCGCGCCCGCGGGCGCGACGAAGGTGAAGGACGGCCTGTTCGCCGGCCGCAAGCCGACCCTCGACGGGTTCGACGCGCTCAAGGCCGCCGGGTTCCGCACGGTCGTGTACCTCCACGCCCCCGGCGCGGACGTGGCCGCGGCGAAGGACGTGGCCGCGACCCGCGACCTGACCCTGATCGCCATCGAGACGACGCCCGAAGCGCTGGCCGACGCGAGCGCCGCGTTCGACCGCGCCGCCGGCGACCGGCTGAACCGCCCGGTGTACGTGTACGCGGACGACGACGCCCGCGCTGGCGCGGTGTGGTACCTGCACTTCCGGAACGACGCGCTGAGCGACGACGTCGCCCGGCTCCGGGCGAAGGCGCTGGGCCTCACCGATCAGGGCGACGAGGGCAAGGCCTTCGCGCTCGCCATTCAGAAGGTACTCGAAGGGAAATAGAGGAGCGCACCTCGCCCTGAACACTACTCCTGTTAACCTCCGGGCGCGGCGCGGTATCATAACCCGTGTCCGTTTCCCTCCCACCCGGAGAACACAGATGATTCGTAACGTGTTGGCCGCCGCGGTCGTGGCCGCGCTGGGCGGCGCGGTGGTCGGTGCCGATCTGAAGTCCGGCCCGCAACCGGGCGACAAGGTGCCGGGCGCGTTCCACCCGTACAACGTGAACGGCGAGAACGCGGGCAAGACCGCGTGCCTGTACTGCGCCGCCGGCGACAGCCCGGTCGCGGTCGTGTTCGCCAAGACCGGCGACGACGCCATGACCCACAAGCTCATCAAGGCCCTCGACGCCAGCACCATCAAGAACGAGAAGGCCGAGATGTTCAGCTTCGCCGTGTTCCAAGGCGACAAGGGCAAGTTGGAACCGCAACTGAAGGACGCCGCGAAGAAGGCCGAACTGAAGAAGCTCGTCCTCGCCATCGAGGACAAGGAAGACCCGATCCCGGCGAAGTACAACCTGAACAAGGACGCGGAAGTGACCGTGCTGCTGTACGTGGACCGCGTGGTGAAGGCCAACTACACCTTCGCGAAGGGCAAGCTCACGGACAAGGACATCGAAGCCGTCGTGAAGGACGTGTCGAAGATCGTGAAGTAACACGTGCGGAGCGAGCCAAGCGAGCGGCCGGGTTTTTCCCGGCCGTCTTCGTTTCTTGAAGACAGAAGACGGCCGGGGTCAACCCGGCCGCTCGCATTTCTGGTTGGTTGGCGTAAAATCGGCTCTCTAGCGAACTTGTACCGCGCCTCAACGAGAGCCGACCCGTGAACACTTCCCCCTTCTCCGGCCGCCGTGCGGCCCTCGCGCTGCTCGCCGCGCTGTTGTTCCTGTCCGCCGGGCGCACCGGCGCGGACGACATCAAGAAAGAAATCTCCGACGTCGAGCGGCAGATTCTGGAGATCAAAAAGAAACTGGACGAGCTGCGCCGCGGCGGGCAGATTGGCCCCGCGCCCGGCGCGGTGCCCGACAGCGTGCTGGCGCGCATGAACTGGCGCTGCATCGGCCCCGCGAACATGGGCGGGCGCGTTACTGCCGTGGCCGTCGTCGAATCGGACCCCACCACCTACTACGTCGCCACCGCCAGCGGCGGGTTGCTCAAGACCACCAACAACGGCACTACCTTCAGCTTCGTCTTCGAGAAGCAAGCCACCATCTCGATTGGCGACGTCGCGGTCGCGCCGAGCGACCCGAACGTGGTGTACGTCGGCACCGGCGAGAACAACCCGCGGAACTCCGTCTCCTACGGCGACGGCGTGTACAAGTCCACCAACGGCGGCAAGGACTGGCAGAACGTCGGGCTGACGAAGACGATTAGCATCGGCAAGATCGTCGTTCACCCCAAAGACCCGAACACGGTGTACGTCGCGGCGCTCGGCCGGCTGTACGGGCCGAACGCGGAACGCGGCGTCTTCAAGACCACCGACGGCGGACGCACGTGGGACAAGGTGCTGTTCGTAGACGACAAGACCGGCGCGATCGAACTGCGCATGGACCCGACGAACCCGGACGTGTTGCTCGCGGGGCTGTGGGAGCGCAAGCGCGACGAGTTCGACGGGTTCTTCGTGCGCCCGTGGCCCGGCCCGGACCAGTACGGCCCCATCGTGTCGCACGGGCCGGGGGGCGGGCTGTTCAAGACCGACAACGGCGGGCGGTCGTGGAAGAAGCTCACCGGCGAGAAGCCCGCGCCCGGCCTGCCCAGTGCGAAGACGGGGCGCATCGGCCTCGACTACTCGCGCAAGACCAAGGGGCTGGTGTACGCGATCATCGACACCGAGGAGATCGGCAAGGGCCGGCCCGCGCTCGCGGTGTACTTGGGCATCACCGCGGAGAGCGCGAAGGGCGGCGCGCGGCTCAAGGACGTGCTCGACGACGGCTCGCTCGGCAAGGGCGGGCTGAAGTCCGGCGACCTGATCACCCGCGCCGACGATACCAAGATCGAGAGCTTCGAGAACCTTCTCGACTTCATGGTGCCGAAGAAGCCCGACGACACGGTGAAGTTCACCGCGACCCGCGGCAAAGAAACCGTCACCGCGACCGTGAAGCTGCTGCCGGCGAAGGCCGCGCCGCCCCCGAAGAAGGGCTTCCAGACGCTCTCGCCCGGCGGCCTCGTGTTCACCGTGACCAGCAACGACGATGAGGTGAAGGTCACGGAAGTGCCGAAGGACGGGGCCGCGGAAAAAGCCGGCGTGAAGGCCGGGATGCTCGTCGTCGCCGTCGACGGTAAGGCCGTAACCAACTGGCGCGAGTTCCGCACGGAACTGCGCGTCGGGTTCAAGGCCACGAACCCGCGCAAGGCCGGCGACAAGGTGACAATCGCCTTCAAGGACGGTGACAAGAAGGGCTTCGACGTGGCGCTCGCGCTCGAACAGGCCGAGGTGCGCGGCGGCGGCGGCGGGCGGCAGAATACCGACGCCACGCGCCCGTTCCTGATGAGCGGTGTCGTCGGCGGGCAGCAGGCCAACGTCCAGAACGATCAGGGCAAGGACGGCTACCAGACCGGCGGCGTCTACATGTCGAAGGATAACGGTGACACGTGGGCGCGCGTGAACAGCGTGAACCCGCGACCGTTCTACTTCTCCAACGTCCGTGTCGACCCGACCGACGACAACGTGATCTACGTCCTCGGCGACACGGTGTTGTGGAAGAGCACCGACGCCGGGAAGTCGTTCAACAGCGCGCGGGCAGACGTCGTTCACCCGGACCACCACGCCCTCTGGATCGACCCGAAGGACGGCCGGCACATGCTGCTCGGCTGCGACGGCGGGTTCTACAAGAGCTACGACCGCGGCGCGACGTGGGACCACCTGAACGTGCTCGCGCTGGGGCAGTTCTACCACGTCGCCGTGGACAACCGGAAGCCGTACCGCGTCTACGGCGGCCTTCAAGACAACGGCAGTTGGGGCGGGCCGTCGCGCACGCTGCGCGGCACGGGCCCGGCCAACGAGGACTGGCAGTTCCTCCGCGGCGGCGACGGGTTCGTCTGTCGCGTCGACCCCAACGACCCGGATTGGATCTACGCCGAGAGCCAGAACGGGGGCATCGGCCGCATCAACCTGAAGACCGGCGAGGAGCGGGGCATCGGCGCGCCGCAGGTGAAACCCGGGGAGCCGCTGCGCTACAACTGGAACACGCCGTTCATCCTTTCCAGCCACAACTCGCACATCTTCTACAGCGGGGCGCAGTACCTGTTCCGCTCGGTCGCGCGCGGCGACAAGCTCAAGGCCATCAGCCCGGAACTGACGCGCACGAAGGCCGGCACGCTGACCGCGATTGCCGAAAGCCCGAAGAACGCCGACGTACTCTGGGCCGGCACGGACGACGGCTACCTGTGGGTGACGAAGGACGGCGGGCAGAACTGGAGCAACGCCTTCGACGGCCTCAAGAAGGCCGGGCTGCCCGGCCCGCGGCACGTCGCCAGCATCGAGCCGTCGCGCAAGGTCGAGGGCCGGTGCTACGTGTGCCTCGACGCCCACCGCTCGGACGACGACAAGCCGTACCTGTTCAAGACGGAAGACTACGGCCAGACGTGGACGCCGCTCACGGCGAACCTGCCGGCGTTCGGCAGCACGCGCGTGCTGCGCGAGGACGCGGTGAACCCGGACCTACTGTACTGCGGCACCGAGTTCGGCATCTGGGTGTCCATCAACCGCGGCGAGAGCTGGGCACGCTTGAACAACAACCTCCCGTCGGTCGCGGTCCACGAGATCGCGCAGCCCACGACCGCGAGCGAGATCGTGATCGCCACGCACGGGCGCAGCGTGTGGGTACTGGACGTGGCGAGCCTGCGCCAACTCACGCCCAAGCTGCTCGGCGACACGACGACGTTCTTCGCCCCGGCCGCGATCACCCGCTGGCAGTTCGCGCCGGGCAGCTTCCCGTACTCGCGCGACACCCGCAAGTTCTACGGCACCAACCCCGCGCCCGGCGGCGGCATCGACTACCTGCTGGTCGGCGGCGCGAAGGAGGTCACGCTGAAGGTGCTCGACGTGAAGGGGAAGGAGGTGCCGCGGCGCATTCTGGAGGTGAACGACAAGGCGATCCCGTTGCAGGCGCAAGGCGACGTGGGCAAGTCCGCGAAGGGGAATCTCGCGCTGCCCGCCGCGGCCGGGTTCCACCGCGCCCAGCTCGCGATCGCGCGCGCCGGCGCGTACAAGTTGGTACTGGTGATCGACGGCAAGGAGTTCGAGCAGATGATTACGGTGGAGAACGACCCGAACGCGCCGCCGAACGCGGTTCTGTCGGAAGCCCCGCGCCCCGCGCCCGGCGGCGACGAGGACGAAGCCGACGACATCGCACCGTTCATCCCGAAGGCCGAAGACTGACGCGACGGCGCTGGCGCGCGGCCGCGAGTGAGGCCCGGCGCGAGCGCCTCACTCCACGAACTCCAACTCCACCGGGTTCGGGATCACCCCGGCGCGGTGCGCCTCGCCCAGCAGCTTGCGGATCGCCGCCCGGCCGCGGTCGCCGTAGTCGAGCGTCCAGTCGTTCACGTACATCCCGACGAACTTGTCCGCGAGTGCCACGTCCATGTCGCGCGCGTACTTGAGGGCGTAGTCGAGCGCCTCGCGCCGGTGGTCGAGCGCGTACTGAATGCTCTGCCGAATGAGACGGCTGACCTCGCGCATCGTGGCCGCGCCGAGGTCTTTGCGGACCACGTTCCCGCCCAGCGGCAGCGGCAGCCCCGTGCGCTCTTGCCACCACACGCCGAGGTCGCGGACGAGGTGCAGCCCCTGATTCTGGAACGTCAGTTGGCCCTCGTGAATGATGAGGCCCGCGTCGTACTTACCGCTCGCGACCGCCGGGATGATCTCGTCGAACGGGATCACGTCGAACGTCAGCTTTTCGCTCGCGCCGATCGACTCGAACAGCAGCTTCAGTGTGAGGAACGCGGTGGTGAGCGTGCCGGGCACGGCGATCTTGGTGCCGGGCAGGTCGCTCACGCCCATCGGCCGGCGGGCCACGACCATCGGGCCGTATTTGTCGCCCATGCTGCACCCGGTGGGCAGCAGCGCGTACTTGTCGAGCAAGAAGCTGTAGGCGTGAATGCTCACCGCGGTCACTTCGAGTTCGCCCTTGAGAGCGCGCCGGTTGAGCGTCTCGATGTCTTGAAGCTCGTGAACGAACTTCAAGTTCCCGGTGGCGATCTTGTCGTTCGCAAGCGCGTGGAACATGAACGCGTCGTCCGGGTCCGGGCTGTGCCCGACGCGAATCACCTGCTGTGCCGTCGTCATGTCATCACCTTCATGGCGAACGGCCGGTGTCAGCCGGCCGGTTCTTCGTGTGCGCATTCACCGGCCGGCTGACACCGGCCGTTCGCCTATTCGAGCGCGGCGGCGGGGCCGCCGGGGGCGAAGGCCTCCTGCGCCGGACCGCTGTACGCCACCTTGCCGCCGCCGAGCACGTGGACAACGTCCGCGATGCGCTTCACCGCGGCGAGGTCGTGCGACACGATCACCATCGCCACCTGCAACTGCTGATCGTCGGCGAGGTCGTCGATCACGCGCATTACTTCGGCCGACATCTTCGGGTCGAGCGCACTTGTGGGTTCGTCGAAGAGGATAGCCGAGGGGTTAACCGCAAGCGCCCGCGCGATTGCAACACGCTGTTGCTGCCCGCCGGACAGTTGTGCGGGCTTGGCGTCGTGCTTCTCGCCCAGCCCGACGCGGTCGAGCCACTTTTTCGCGTGCGTTTCGGCCTCGTCGCGCGGCGCGCCGAGCGCGTACACCGGCCCGGCCATGACGTTCTTCAGAACCGTCATGTGCGGGAACAGGTTGAACTGCTGGAACACCATGCCGACGGTGCGCCTCAGTTGCAGTAGCGTGGCCCGCGGGTGCGGCGCGCCGCCGACGAGCTTCAGCGCGTCGCCGACCTCGACGCTGCCCTCTTGAAACGGCTCCAGTCCGTTGATGCAGCGCAGCAGCGTGCTCTTGCCGCTGCCGCTCGGCCCGACCAGCGCCGCGACCTGCCCCTTTGCAACTTCGAGCGACGCGCCGTTCAGGATGCGCACCGGGCCGTGGTCCTTGACGATGTTGGTGACGCGAATCATCGCTGTGCCCCCCCCGCGGTGGCGAGCCGCTTCTCCATCACCCGCGCCGCAATCGCCAGCGGGTAACTCATGACGAGGTACAGTCCGGCGGTGATGAACGCGAGTTGCACGACGAGGTCGCGGTTGAAGTTGTACAGCTCGTTATACTTTCGCGTCAGTTCGGTAATGAGGATCACCGAGCACACCGATGTATCTTTGAAGAGCGCGATGAAGTCGTTCGTGACGGGCGGAATCACGATCCGCGCCGCCTGCGGCACGATGACAACGCGCAGCGCCGTGAGCGGGTTCATACCGAGCGCGAGCGCGGCTTCCATCTGCCCGCGCGGGATGGCGAGCAGCCCGGCGCGATAGTTCTCCGCTTCATACGCGGAGTAATTGATCGCGAGTCCGAGAATCCCGTACCAGAGCGGGTTGTTCGGAAGCGTAACGCCGAGGTGATTCGCGGCCAACATCGGCACGATGTAGAACATACAGTAGAGTTGTAACAACAGCGGCGTACCGCGCAGCACTTCGACGTACACGCCGAGCGGGAACCGCACGAGCCACGGGCCGTACACGCGCCCGAGCGCGACCAACATGCCCACCATCATGGCGAGCGGGAACGACGCGACCGCGAGCAGCACCGTCATGCCGGCGGCCTTCAACAGGTCGTTGAGCAGCCGGTTCCAGTTCACCGACTTCTGGCCGCTCCCGTCGCCGCCGGTCTCTTCGGCCTTCACCGCGAACGGCGGCCACGGTTGCTCCGTCCAGTAGAGCAATCGTTCTTGGTCCTCGTTCCACAACCCGTACTTTTCGTAGATGGCCTTGAACGTCCCGTCCTTGATCCCCTTCTTGATCGCGGCGTTCAGTTGGTCGCGCAGTTCGTTATCATTCTGGCGCGTGAGGATAACATAGAACCCGGACTTGCGCGGCTCGTCGGCGAGCTTCAGGTCCTTGCCGGTCTTGATGTAGTACAGTGCCGCCGGTGTGTCTTGAACGGTCGCGTCGAGGCGCTTCTGTTCGACCAACCCAATCACGGTCGCAACGTCGGGATTGATTTTCAGGTCGATCTTGTCGCCGAAATCATCACCCTTCAGGTACTCGTGAGCCACCGACCCGCCGAGTACCCCGACCGAGCGCTTTACGCCCTTCTGCTTCTCGCGATTCAGATCGCTCCACCCGGTAATGGGGTCCGCGCTGTCCTTGTGAATGATGAGCGCGAGTTTGTAGACGTAATACGGGCGTGTTGATGGGTACTTCTTTTCGAGGTCCTCGCGCAGCTCGTAGCCGTTGAGGACGATGTCGATACCGTCGTCGCCGGCCGGCTTGCCGAGCAGCTCGGGCAACTTGTCCCAGTCGCCCGACACCATCTTGCTCTCGCGCTTCAGTTCTTTGGCGAAGTACTCCGCGAGTTCGACCTCGAACCCGACGAAGTTGCCGTCCTTGTCCTTGTAGACGTAGGGCGCGCCGCCGGTCGGGTCGGTGCCCCAGCGCAGCGGCCTCTTCTCGTCCTTCTTGTCCTGCGCGTGCGCCGGCGCGCCGACCAGCAGCGCGAGCGCGGCGAGCAACCAGCGTGGGTTCACCGGCGTACTCCCGTTGGGCGAAGGTGCGAGGCAAAATGTACGACGTGCGCGCCGCCGGGGCGAACGCTAAACTACCCCCATGCCGCGCGACCCGCTCCCCATCGACGACGCCCTCCCTCAGTTGCTCGCCGCGCTTTCCGTGAACGGGGCCGCGGTGCTGCGCGCCCCCACCGGGGCCGGCAAGACGACGCGCGTCCCGCCGGCGCTCATGGACAGCGGCCTCGTACTGATGCTGGAGCCGCGCCGCGTGGCCGCGCGTGCCGCGGCGCGCCGCATGGCCCTCGAAGACGGCACGCCCCTCGGCGACACCTTTGGCTATCAGGTGCGGTTCGACAAGAAGGCGAGCGCGCTAACGCGCGTGCTGGTGGTCACGCCCGGCGTGCTGCTCCGCCGGTTGCACGACGACCCGTATCTGGAAGGCGTGTCGTGCGTGCTCTTCGACGAGTTCCACGAGCGCGGCCTCGAAGCCGACCTCGCGCTCGGCATGGTCCGGCTGATCCGCGAGAACGTGCGCCCGGAACTGCGCTGCGTCGTGATGTCGGCGACCGTCGACCCGGGCGCGGTGTCCGCGTACCTCGGCGGGTGCCCGGTGGTGGACAGCGCCGGCCGCGCGTTCCCGGTCGAAGTGAAGTACCGGCCGCGCCGCAGTGACATCGCGGTGTCACTCGTGGTGGCAGACGCGATCCGCGCGGTGCTGGAGGAAGTTATCGGCGACGTGCTGGCGTTCCTGCCGGGCCTGCGCGAGATTCGCCAGTGCGCTGACGATCTCGAATCGTTCGCCCGCGAGCGGGGAATCGCAGTGCTTCCGCTGCACGGCGACCTGCCGCCCGAACAGCAGGACCGCGCGCTCCAGCGCCTCGACCGGCGGAAGGTGGTGCTGGCAACCAACGTCGCGGAAACGTCGGTCACGGTCGATGGCGTTACGGCGGTCGTCGATTCCGGCCTCGCGCGGCAGATGGAGTTCGAGCCGAGCATCGGCATGGACCGCTTGCGGCTCGTGCCCATTTCGCGCGCGTCGGCGGACCAGCGCGCCGGCCGTGCCGGGCGCACCGCGCCGGGGGTGTGCGTGCGCCTGTGGGACGAGCCGAGCCACCGCGGGCGGCCCGAACAGACGGTGCCCGAAATCACGCGCGTCGATCTGTGTGGCGCGGTGCTCCAACTCGCGGCGCTGGGCGAACCGGAGGTGCGCAAGTTCCCGTGGCTCGACGCACCGACCGAAGACGCCGTATCGCAAGCGCTCGCGCTGCTCGACCAACTCGACCTGTTCCGCGCGGGCGCACTGACGAAATTGGGCGAGACCGCGGCCGGGCTGCCGGTTCACCCGCGCCTCGGCCGACTGTTGCTCGAAGGCGCGCGCCTCGGTTGCGCCGACCGCGCGGCACTGGCCGCGGCGCTGCTCTCCGAGCGCGACCCGTTCCTGCGCGAGTTCGATTCGGGGCCGCAGACGCGCACCGCGCCGCCCACCATGTCAGACGTACTGGACCGCGTCGAAGCGCTGGAAGCGTTCGAGGTCTGCGGCCGACTCGACGGCCCGCTGGGGCGACTTCACAAGGGCGGCGCGCACGGGGTGCTCGAGGTTCGAGACCAGTTGCGAAGGCTAATACAACCTAACCCCCCGGCCCCCTTCCCTAAGTGGGAAGGGGGAGAAAACGACCACGCCCTCCTGCGTTGCGTGTTCGCCGCGTACCCGGATCGACTCGCGCGGCGGCGCGAGGTCGGCGGCACGAAGGCGGTCACGGTCGGGGGTCGCGGGGTGCGCCTCGCGCCGTCCAGCGGTGTCAGCGCGCCGGAACTGTTCGTGTGCGTCGATGTGGACGCGGGCGGCGCGGACTCGTTCGTGCGACTTGCAAGCGGCGTCGAACGCGAGTGGCTCCCGCCCGAGCGCATCATCACGCGCATCGAAGTGACCTTCGACGACAAGACCGAGCGCCTCGCGGCGCGCAAGGTCACGCGCTTCGACGATCTGGTTCTGGAAGAGCGCGACGCCCACATCGCCGACGAAGGCGAAGCGGCGGTCGTGCTGGCCCGCGCCGCGGCCGAGCGACTGGAGCGCGTGCTGCCGCCGCCGGAGAGCGCCGCGGGGTTGTTTCGCACGCGCGTGCGGTGCCTGCGTGCGTGGGTGCCGGAACTGGAACTGCCGGCGTTCGAGGCCGCGGACCTGCGCGACGCGCTCCAGTGGCTGTGCCGCAACCGGCGCTCGCTCGCGGACGTGCGCACCGGCCCGTGGCTCGACTTTCTCAAAGGCCAGTTGAGCTACCAGCAGCTTCAAGCGGTGGAGAGCGAAGCCCCGGAGCGCATCGAAGTGCCGAGCGGGAGCCACATCGAACTGGCCTACGAAGAGGGCCGCCCGCCGGTGCTCGCGGCCCGCATTCAGGAGATGTTCGGACTAACGGAAACCCCGCGCCTCGCCCGCGGGCGCGCGAAGGTGTTGCTGCACCTGCTCGCGCCCAACTACCGCCCCCAGCAAGTCACGGACGACCTCGCGAGCTTCTGGAAGAACGGCTACCCGTTGGTGCGGAAGGAACTACGCGCGCGATACCCCAAGCACAGTTGGCCCGACGACCCGCTCACTGCCGAGGCAATCCGCGGCGCGAAGCGAAGGCCGCAATAGCCGCACGATGAACGCAGAAAAGGACACGATCAAGACAGAAGGCCGGGTTGAGAACAATCTCTGATTTCCTCTGATCGTGTCGTTTCTGCGTTCATCGTGCGGCTATTCCTTCGACGGCTTCCACCACGCATCGAGCTTCTTCGTTAGCTCCTTCACCTTGTCGGCGTTCGTGGCAGCAAGGTTCTTCGTTTCGCGGTCGTCCTTCGACAGATCGTACAACTCCGGCGTGCCCTTCACGTTCGGCGCGTGCGGCACGATCAGCTTCCAGTGGCCGTCGATCACCCAACGGTATTGCAGGTTCGCGCCGGGTTTGGTGATGTCGATGGCGTTGTGCTCGAAGATTTCACCGTATACGGTGTCGCGGCTGGCGAGCCAGTGCGCGTCGAGCAGGTTGATGCCTTCCATGCTCTTGCTCGCCTTTCCAACGACCGCGTGCAAGATCGTGGGGGCGAGGTCAATGGAACTGACGAGTTTATCGCTCGCGCCGGCCTTCACCTTGCCCGGCCACTTGATGAGGATCGGGGTGCGCACGCCGCCGTCGTAGGGCGAGCGCTTCGACTTCGGCGCGTACGCGCCAGAGTTCTCGTCCTGAATCCAGCCGTTGTCGTGCAGGTAGATGACGATGGTGTTCTCGGCCTGCCCGTTCTTCTCGAGTTTCGCGAGCAGGTCGCCCACGGTTTCGTCGAACCACTCGCACATCGCCCAATACTTGGCGACGAACTGCGACTTCGTCTTGTCCTTGTACTTGTCGAACAGGCGCGCCGGCGGGTTGTGCGGCGTGTGCGGCATCATGGGGGCGTACCACACGAAGAACGGCTTCTTGTCCTTCTTCGACTTGTCGAGGAAGTCGAACACAGGTTGCAGACCTTCGCGGCCGATCTTCAGGCCGTCGTCACCGTGCCGCCCACCCTTCGCCGGGTCGCCGTGGGTCATCGCCTCGGTAAAACCCCCGCACCGGCAGGCGTTCCCCTCCCACCACTTGCCCGCTTGAAAGCTGACGTAGCCTTCCTTTTCCAGCATCTTGGGCAGCGTGGGCGACTTCTCGAACAGCGCGATCATCTCTTGCCGCTGTTTCAGGAACCCCGCGTCCTTCTGAGCCTGCGCGTTGGTCAGCCCCTTCGGAATCGGCGGGTCGTTGGAGGTGGTGAGGTGCTGGTGCGGGTACAAGCCGGTAATCATCGTGGCGAGGCTGGCGCGGCACAGGCTGGTGGGCACGTAGCCGCGCTTGAAGACGAGCGCCTCGCGCGCGAGCTTATCAAGATGTGGGGTCTTGATGTGCTCGTGGCCCATGAACCCGTAATCGGTCCACGCCTGATCGTCGCCCACGATGAGCACGACGTTCGGCGGGGCCGCCGCGGTCGCGGGGAGCGCAAGCGCCAGTGTGAGCGCGAGAGAAGCGAGAAGGCGGAGCATGGGGAAATCCAAGAGTGTTATCCGCATATTGCGCAGATGGGCACAGATTGAAGACAAGGCAAGAGTTCGGATCGATCTCTACTCTTGGCCTTCTGTTTCGAAATCTCTGTCCATCTGCGCAATCTGCGGATAAATGGTCTTATTTCTTCGGCAACAGCGCTTTCATCTGCTTCACCACGTCGGCGTGCTTGGCGTCGTCGGCGAGGTTCTTCAACTCGTTGGGGTCGGTGTCGTAGTCGAAGAGCTGCGCGCCCTTCTTGCCGCCGTCCCATTCGGTGTAGCGGTAGCGCTCGGTCCGCACACTGTAGCCCATGAACCACGGGTTCTTGCCGACCACTTCGCCGGTCGCGGTGGGCGTGCCGCGGCTCACCTGCGTGAGCGCGGGCTTCTCCCACTTCGCCGCGGGGTCGTCGAGGAGCGGCTTCAGGCTGACGCCGTCGAGTTTCGTGGCCTTGCCTTCGGGGGCCGGCAGGCCGGCGAGGTCCGCGAGCGTCGGGTGCAGGTCGATCAGTTCCACGGTGCGGGCGCTCGCCTTGCCGTTCCCCTTCGCCCGCGGGTCGTACACGATCAGCGGCACGCGGGCGGAGTTCTCGAACAGGCTCATCTTCTGCCACAGGCCGTGTTCGCCGAGGTGGTAGCCGTGGTCGCTGATGAAGACCACGACGGTCTTGTCCGCGAGTTTCAACTTCTCCAGCGCGTCCAGCACGCGCCCGACCTGTGCGTCCATGAAGGTGGTCGAGGCGTAGTAGGCTTGCAGGGCCTTGCGGCGCAGGTCGTCGGTCAGTTTCTCCTGCTCCGGCTTGGCGCTGCCGAACGCGGGCGCGGGGCCGGCGTCGCGGTGGCCGGCGGGTACTTTCGGCAGTTCCAACTTCTCCGGCGGGTACAAGTCGAAGTAGGCCTTCGGCGCGACGTAGGGCGTGTGCGGGCGGAAGAACCCGCAGGCGAGGAAGAACGGCTTGTCCTTGTTCGCCTCCATCTGCTTGATGACCGCGTCCGCGATCATGCCGTCGGTCATGTCCTCGTCCTTGCCCTCGGACGCGAGCCAGCTCAGCGTGCCGCCGTAGCGCGCGGACGCCTTCGCCTTCGGGTTCAGCGTGAAGATCAGGTCCTTGTCCTCGTCGTCCTTGTCGCGCCCGCGCGGGTTGATGGTCTTCATCCAACTCGGCTTGTCGTCGAGGCCGTCGGTGCCGATCTGCGCCGGCACGCCGTAGTGGTACAGTTTGCCGACACGCGCGACGTAGTAGCCGCCCTTCTGGAACGTCTGGCCCACGCTCTGCGCATCGGGCAGGTTCTTGCGGAACTGCGTGGCGTTCTCGTACACCTTCGTCGTGTCCGGCCGCAGCCCGGTGAGGAGACTGGCCCGCGACGGGTTGCACAGCGGGAACTGGCAGTACGCGCGATCGAACCGCACGCCCTTCGCCGCGAGCTTGTCGATGTTCGGCGACTTGCTGACTTTGCTGCCGTAGCAGCCGAGGGTGTTGTTCGTGAGGTCGTCCGAAACGATGAACAGTACGTTCATCTTCGGGGGTGAACCCCCCGCGGGTTCCCCCGAACCCCCTCCCGGTTTGTCCGCGGCGAACGACGGCGAGGCGCTCAGTGCGAGCGCCACGAGGGAGAAGAAACGCGACATGGCGAACACCGGAAGAGGGTGTCGGAACAACGGCTGGAGTGTCAGCCATAGTATCGCGACATTGGGCCGGACGTGAACTACCAACCGTGCGAGATTCTGAGGCCCGCGAAGGGCCTGATCGGAACGTGGAACCGGCACGGGTCTTGGGAACGCGCATGGGGAGGGTCGTCCGGTCGAAGAGAACCTTCGACCGGACGACGCGCGCGCTGGTGATCTTCGACGTTCCAATTAGTGATTGGCGTAGCTGTCGTACGGGCGCGGGCAGGCGAAGCCCTGACCGAACGGTTGCGCGAACGGGAGCACCCCGCACCGGCTGTTGAGCGTGGGCCCGCAGGGCGCGAAGAAGTTCTTGCACGAGCCGAAGTGGAACGCGAGGTCGCTCTTCACGCTCCCGCACCCGCTCTGGCACGGCGCGCCGAGCTGACAGTTCCCGCCCGTCACCTTACCCAGCGACATCGTGAACCCGCGGCTCGCGGTCGTGGTCGGGCCGCAGTTCGAGCAGCCGGTGCCGCGAATCACGGTCGCGCCGTTCACCGGCTGGATCGGGGTCGCGGCGGCCGTGGCCGGCGAGTGCGTGGGGAACTGGTACTGCGGGGCGGGTTGGGCCGACGCGACGCCGGCGACGGCCAGCACGCCGAGCGCGGCGAGGAACAGGTTGCGCATGTCGAGAGTCCTTTCGAGGTGGTTGCCGCTTCCGTCGCGGCTAATCGTCCATCGGAAGACGGCGCGCGCCGGAATGCGACAAAGGCGCGCGCCGAAGAGGAGATGAGGCGCGCCGCGCGCCAGTTGGGGCGCAGGGGGCAGAACGCGCAAATGTGATCTGGGCGCGCGGGGAAACAGGTTTAGCGGTCGTCCCGAAAGAACGACATTAGCCCTCGGCGATGCGGCGGACGATGCGCCCGTAGTCCGGGGCAATCGCTTCCCAGCGCCCGCGCTTCTGGGCCGTGCGGCTCGGCCAGTTCACCAAGTTCAGGTGGTCGCCTTCCCACACTTCGGTGTGCGCGCCCCACGTCGCACTCGCGACCGACACGACCCCGTCGTTCGGCCCCTCGGCCCGGCTCACGATCCCGTGGGGGAGCCACCACTGCGGACCCATCATCTTCGGCTCGCACACCCCCGCGACCGCGAAATACCGTACGCCCGGCGCATCCGGCACGGTCGCGTTGAACCGCGCGCACGCCGCCGTCGTGAGGTCGAGGAACGCCTGATGCGAGAGGCCGAGGAGGTTGAAGAACGGCGTCAGGACCGCCCGGAGTTTGCTCACGCCCCAGTCGGCGAAAGGGGTGCCGCGGTGCGGCGTGCCCACCGTGGTGAGCGACTTCACGCGCGCCGCCATGTCGAGTTTCGCGATCATGTAGCGGCTGTCGAGGCCGCCCATGCTGTGGCCGATCAGGTGGACCGGCCCGCCGTCGGGCACCGCGCGCTCGACGAACCGTTTCAGTTCCGCGGCGCGGTCGGCCACGCCGCGCGTGAAGCTCAACTGCGGGACCAGTACGCGGTTCCCGGCCGCTTCCAGCCGCTCGCGGATGCCGGGAAAGTAGTCCTTCAGCGTGTGCCCGAACAGCGAAATGCGGTCGTACCCGCACAGGCCGTGAACCAGTACAATCGGCGCGTCGAGCTTCGGAACGTGCGTCACGGCAGTGTCTTGGCAAATGCTTCTAGGCGAGCGGGGGGCGGCAGCCCCCTGTTCGATGTGCGGTACGAAAAGTCACCATACTTCCTTCACTGGACACTCTCAATGCAAATCACCACCGCGCAACCGGGGAAAACGCGCATCGGCTGGATCGGCACCGGGGTCATGGGCCGCTGGATGTGCGAGCACGCGATGAAGAAGGGCTTCGCCGCGACCGTGTACAACCGCTCCGCGGACAAGGCCCGGCCGCTCGTCGACGCAGGCGCGACACTGGCCGCGACCCCGAAAGCGGTCGCGGAGCGGTCCGACATCGTGTTCGCAATCGTCGGGTTCCCGAAGGACGTGCGCGAGGTGTTCCTCGGCGCGGACGGCGCGCTCGCGGGCGCGAAGCCCGGCACCGTGCTCGTCGATATGACGACGAGCGAACCGAGCTTGGCGAAGGAGATTTACGAGGCAGCGAAGGTCAAGGGTGTCGGGGCGCTCGACGCGCCCGTGAGCGGCGGCGACGTGGGGGCGAAGAACGCGGCGCTCTCGATCATGATCGGCGGCGATAAGGACGTGGTCGCGGCCGTGCAGCCGGTGTTCGAGGCGATGGGTAAGACCATCGTCCACCAAGGCGCGGCCGGGGCCGGGCAGCACACCAAGATGGTGAACCAGATTCTGATCTCGTCCAACATGATCGCGCTCTGCGAAGGGTTGCTGTACGGCTACAAAGCTGGGCTAGACCTCGAAACGGTGTTCAAGAGCGTGAGCGTCGGCGCGGCCGGGAGCAAGGCGCTGGAAGTGCTCGGCCCGCGGATGCTGGCCCGGAACTTCGAGCCGGGGTTCTACGTGGAGCACTTCATCAAGGACATGGGCATCGCGCTGGCCGAGGCCGAGGCGATGAACCTGTGCCTGCCGGGGCTGGCGCTGGCAAAACAACTGTACGAGGCCGTGCGCGCGCAGGGCTACGGGCGCAAGGGCACCCACGCGCTGCTGCTGGCGCTGGAGCACATCAACAACGTGCGGCGCTGAGCGCGCCGCGTCACGTGCCGGTGGGCAGGATCGGGAACACGCCGGTCAGCCAGCTCGCGGTACCCACGCGCGGGAAGAACACGCGGAACGTGGACCCGCGGCCGGGCGCGCTGTCCACCCGGATCAGGCCACCGGCGCGCTCCACTACTTGGCGCACCACCGCCAGCCCCAGCCCGGTGCCCTTGTGCTTCGTGGTGAAGAACGGGTCGAACAGGCGCGCGCGGGTGGCGTCGTCGATGCCGACCCCGGTGTCGGCCACTTCGAGCATGACGAACCGGCCCGCGTAGCTGGCGTCGCCCGTCAGTTTCACGGGCGCGAGGCGGATCGCGACGGTGCCGCCGTCGGGCATCGCGTCGCGCGCGTTCAGCGCGAGGTTCAACAGCAGCCGGGTGTACTGCGACTTCTCGACGAACACGTTGCCCAGCGCCGCGGGCACCGACACCGTGACCGGGTGCCGCGCGCCGACCGTGGCGCTGCGGCCCCGGCTGGGGGGCGCGCTCCTCCGTTAGGCCGTATCTGTCAGCCGAAAACGGCGGTTGTTGCGACCGATGCCATACGTTGACTGGGGGCGGCTATAGTACGATCATTCCGAGCGCCGAATCGCACCGGGCACCTTTCCCCAAAGGGCTTCTGCTATGGACCGCCGCGAGTTCCTCTCCGCGACCGCTGCCACGGCCCTCGTCGGTTCGAGCGCGGCGCGCGCGCAGCCGAAGGCCGCGGCCACGCCCACCGAGGCGACGAAAGGCCCGCGCGAGCGGCACCTGTTCGTCACCTGCACCTACGCCAACACCGGGATCGACAGCCCGGACTACGTCGCGGTGATCGACGTGGACCCGGACTCGAAGTCGTACTCGGAAGTGGTTCAGGGGTTGAGCGGGGTCGCCCCCGGCGACGAACTGCACCACTTCGGCTGGAACGTGTGCGCCGCGTGCCACGGCAGGCCAGGCGACCGGCGCTACCTGATCGTGCCCGGCCTCGCGTCGGGGCGCATCTACATCATCGACGCCAAAGACCCGACCGCGCTCATCATGAAGAAGGTGATCGGGCCGGACCTCGTGAAGAAGGCCGGGTTCAGCGCGCCGCACACGGTCCACTGCCTGCCCACCGGCGAGATCATGATCTCCATGCTCGGCGACGCCACGCGCGCCGCGCCCGGCGGGTTCCTGCTGCTCGACGACAAGTTCGCCATCAAGGGCGCGTGGGAAGCGGACGCGAAGGGGATGAACTTCAACTACGACTTCTGGTACCAGCCCAAGCACAACGTGATGCTGTCGAGCGAGTGGGCCGCGCCGCGCACGTTCGCCCCCGGCCCGAACTTCGACGACGTGAAGAACGGCAAGTACGGCCGGCACGTTCACCTGTGGGACTGGAAGGAGAAGAAGATTCGGAAGTCGTTCGACCTCGGCGCGGGTTCGATCCCGCTCGAAGTGCGGTTCCTGCACGACCCGAACAAGCCGGTGGGGTTCGTCGGCGCGGCGCTCAGCGGGGTCATGTGGCGCGTGAGCGCCGACGCGAAGGGCGAGTGGACCGCGGAGAAGGCGTTCGAGCTGCCGCCCATGAAGAACGAGAAATTCCCCGGCGGCGCGGTCCCGGCGCTCATCAGCGACTTCGTCCTCTCGATGGACGACAAGTACATGTACGTTTCGGCGTGGCTACAGGGCGCGGTGTACCAGTACGACATCAGCGACCCGGCGAAGCCGAAGCTGGCCGGCACGGTGAAACTCGGCGGGTGGGGCCAGAAGCCCGCGAAGCTGAAGGAGAAGGAACTGACCGGCGGGCCGCAGATGCTCCAGCTCTCTCTCGACGGCCGCCGCCTGTACGTCACCAACTCGCTGTACAGCACATGGGACGATGTGTTCTACCCGGAGATCAAGAAGGGCGGCTCGTGGCTCGTGCAGATCGACTGCCAGCCCGCGACCGGCGGCATGGTGCTGAACAAGGAGTTCGTGATCGACTTCGGCAAGGAATCCGGCGGCCCCAGCCGCGCCCACGAGGTCCGCTACCCCGGCGGCGACTGCACCAGCGACATCTACAGTTGAGGTCTTTCTGTAGCCGGCCTCAGTGAGGCCGGTAGCTGAACGAGAGGGAAAGCGCCGGCCTCACTGAGGCCGGCTACAGATGAGAGCCACATGCCCAAGCCGCAACGAACGATCCTGTTCCTCGCGCCGGACGCGCCCGCGGCGCAAGCGGCGGCGCGCGCCTTCGGCGATGCCGCCCAGCGCCTCGGCATGTCGTGGTCGGTGCAGTGGGCCGGGATCGAAGACCCGCACTCACTCGGAGGTGTATCGGTCGTCGTCGTTTGGAAGGAACTCTCCTTCGGCATCAAGGATTGGGACGGCCGCGTGATGGAGTGGGCCGGCGGCGACCCGGAAGCCGCGGTGAACGGCCTGATCGCGCGGCTGCTCGGCGGCAGCGACGCGCCGCTCCCACCCAAGCCGCCCCCTCCCCCGCCGCCGAAGAAGGTACACACAGTGAAGCTCGGTCGCGAGACCGCGGGGCGCAAGGGCAAGGGCGTAACCGTGGTGTGGGAGCTGCCGCTGAACGAGGACGAACTGAAGGAACTGGCGACGCTGTTGAAGAACAAGTGCGGCACCGGCGGCACCGCGAAGGACGGCCGCATCGAGATTCAGGGCGACCACCGCGACAAGATCGCGCTAGAGCTGGAAAAGCTCGGCTACAAGGTCAAGCGCGCCGGCGGCTGAATCCGGGAGTCGGAGGTCGTAAGGTCGAAAGTCGTAAAGTCGAAGACTTGCAGGCGAAGAGGTCTTCGACTTTACGACTTTCGACCTTACGACCTCCGACTATTCCGCCGTCGCCAACTCGTACAGGTGGCGGGCGGCACGGCCGCTGATGGTGCCGTGCTTCACCAGTTCGGCGGCGATCAGTTCCACCGCCTTCCACGCGCCCTCGTCGTTCAGCATGTACTCGACCTTCGCCAACATGCGCTGCTCGTACCGCTCGACGGCGCGGTCGGACTTGCGCTCCAGCGCGAGCCGGCGCACGAACCGCAGGTCGTCCTTCGCCTCGGCGGTGGCGTAGGTGCCGGTGAACCGCGCTTCCGCGGCCATGCCGCCCAGCGCGATGAGGATCTCGCGCTCGATCCAGTCGTCGGTCGCGCGGGCGTCGCCCTTGCCGAACCGGACCTCGCCGAGGCGCTCGCGGTTGGGCAGCGCGCTGACCTTGTGGATGGTGCGCCCCAGCGCCAGCGCGACGACCGCGTGCCCGGCCTCGTGATACGCGGTCACCGCGTCCGGTGGTGGTTGGTGCTCCATTCCGCCACTGTAGCCCATTGACGCCGCGACCGGCAACGGAACAATAGGCCTCGGCCCGCCCCCGTTCTCCCTCCCCAAGGTGACTCATGTTCCGTCCGCTACTCGCCGGCGCGCTCGCCGCCGGCCTCGTGCTCGCCGCCGGGCTTCACGGCTCGGTCGCGCAAGACAAGAAGGACGAAAAGAAGCAACCGCCCAAGAAGGTGCGGATCGCGCTCGCCGAACCGACCGAGGTCGCCAAAGACCCGGACTTCGCGATTCAGGGCGAGTACGAAGGCACCCTCACAGCCGACAAGGAGAACGGCAAGGTGGGCGTGCAAGTGATCGCGAACGGGCTGGGCGAGTTCACCGTGAAGTTGCTCAAGGACGGGTTGCCCGGCGCGGGTTGGGACGGCAAGACGTCGAAGCGGTTCACCGCGACCACCGGCAACGCCCGCGTCGCGATCCTCAACGAGAAGAAGGAAGCGGTCGGCACCATCGCCGACGGGAAGATCGAGATCAAGGCCGACGGGGGCACGCTGACCGCGAAGAAGGTCGAGCGCAAGTCGAAGACGATTGGCGAGAAACCGCCCGCGGGTGCGGTCGTGCTGTTCGCGGGTGAGGGCGACGAGAAGAACTGGAACGGCGGCAAGATCAAGGCCCTGTCGGACGGCAAGTACCTCGACGTGGGCGTGACCAGCAAGCAGAAGTTCGGCGCGTTCAAGGCCCACATCGAGTTCCGCCTGCCGTGGATGCCGAACAGCACCGGGCAGGGCCGCGGGAACAGCGGCGTGTACTTCCAAGACCGCTACGAGTGCCAAGTGCTCGACAGCTTCGGGCTGAACGGCGAGAACAACGAGTGCGGCGGCATCTACACGCAGCACAAGCCGAGCGTGAACATGTGCCTGCCGCCGCTGGTGTGGCAGACCTACGACATCGAGTTCACCCCCGCGGAGTTCGGCGCGGACGGCAAGAAGACCAAGAACGCCCGCGCGACGGTGTTCCACAACGGGGTGAAGATCCACGACAACATCGAGTTCCCGAAGGAGTGCCCCGGCGGGAAGAAGGAAGAGGCCACGCCCGGCCCGTTCCAGTTCCAGAACCACAGCGACCCGGTCGTGTACCGCAACGTGTGGGTGGTCGAAGTGAAGTGACCGCCGTTTCGGGTTTCGCCCCCGAAGGGTTGAAGGGCACTCGCGCCCTTCAACCCGGTTCGCACCGCGCAGACGCCTACCGGCGCAGGCCCTTCCACCAGCGGCCGAACCGCTCGCACAGCCACCACCGCGGCTTCGCTTGTGGACCGTAGGTCAGGCCGAACCGCTTCATCGCGGTGTCCGTGATGCCGGACACCACCTCGCCCGGATCGTCCGACACGATCAGTTGGCTCAGGTCGAGCGGGTCGATGGTCTTCTCGTCCACCATCAGTTTCAACTGATCGAGGAGCGGCTTCCAGTAGTCCGTCCCCATGAGGGCGACGGGAAAGTTCTCGACCTTGCCGGTCTGGATCAGGGTCGCGACCTCGAACAGTTCGTCCAGCGTGCCGAACCCGCCGGGGCACACCACGAAGGCGTAGCTGTACTTCACCAGCATCAGCTTGCGGACGAAGAAGTACTCGAAGTCGATCCACGAGTCGAGGTACGGGTTCTGGTGCTGCTCCTTCGGGAGCACGATGTTGCACCCGATGGACGGGCCGCCGGCCTCCTTCGCGCCGCGGTTGGCGGCCTCCATGATGCCCGGCCCGCCGCCGGTCATGGTGGTGAACCCGGACTTGGCGAGTAACTTGCCCACCTCGCGTGCTTGGTGGTAGTAGCGGTGGTGTTCGTCGAACCGGGCGGACCCGAACACGGTCACGCACGGCCCGACGAAGTGGAGCTTGCGGAACCCGTAGACAAGTTCGCGGAAGATGCGCACCGCCTGCCAGAAGTCGCGCTTACGGGGTTGCGGGCCGCGGAGGAACTTGGTTTCCGCCGGGGCCGCGAGGCCCGCGTTGCGCTTCCACTCGCCCGACAGCATGGGTTCGGACGGTTCGATGATCTTGTCGGCCATTGTCACACCTGCACGCGGCGCGACAGGCACGCGCGCCACAAAGGATTATTCGCGCGAAATACCGGCCGCTTTCAACAATTTGTCCGTTTCGCGGTACGCTTCCGTTACCCACTCGACGATCTTGTCCGGTTCCGGCGAGTATTCGAGTTCGATGCTGACTGCGCCGTCGATGCCGAGCGCGGCGATCTCCTTCAGGTACGGGCCGAAGTCCACCACACCGCGACCGGGCGGCAGGTCGCCGTGAACCTTCCCGTCACAATCGCTGATGTGAACGTGAATCGCCTTCCCCTTCAGCGCGCGCAGCTCTTCGGGCTTGGTGCCGGCCAGTTGCAGGTGCGAAACGTCGATGTTGGCGCGCACCGCGGGGTGGCCCGCGTCGTCGATGAACCGCACCATGTTCGGCACGTCGTTCAGCAGCGACAGCTTGAACGGTTCGAGTTCGAGCGCGATCTCGAGGCCGAGCTTCGCGGCGTAATCGCCCAGCGTCTTGAGGTGCCTCACCCCGGTGGCCCACTGCTCCGCGGGCGGGATCACTTGGCGCTCCCAGATGTATTCGCCCAGCACGAGGAGCAAGTTTCGCGCGCCGAGTTCGTAACAGAAGTGGAGGTACGCGCGGCAGCGGTCGAGGTGGAACCGCTGCACGCTGGGGTTGAAGTCGATCAGCCCCACCGCGACGCACGCCACGCTGACGATGGGCAGCCCGACGCGCTCGCACTCGGTGCGGATGAGCTTGCGCTCCTTCGCGTCGGTGTCGAGCGGGTCGGCGAAGATGTCGATGGTGTCGAACCCGATGGCTTTGGTCTGCTGGATGCCGAACGCGGTACCCTTGCCCGCCTGCGCCCACGCGGAGTTGATGAGGCCGAGTTTCATGGCGCGCTCCGTCAGGAGAGAATGCAGAAGGGGTTTAACCACAGAGTCACAGAGGGCATAGAGCAAGACGGATACAGAGAAAGCAGAGAGAAGACAGGGATTCAAAACAAACAACGATCCGCGAGAGGGCTAGAAGGTAGCGTATTCTGTGTGTAAACTCTTGCGTGATCATCTTTTCGCTGGAGGCGGCTCAAACGTGGAGGTCGGCAGGATGCCTTACCACTGGC
>VGZJ01000077.1 GCA_016872595.1 Planctomycetota bacterium | reverse complement strand
CGAGCCGCCCGGTGTAGCGGTCGGGCGTGACCGGGGTGCCGTCCATCACCACACCGAACCCGCGGGCGGCGCGCCCGCGGCACCATTCGCCCGCGGCCCCGGCGAGGCGCGGCAGCACCCGCCCGCCGCGCGCGGCCGGTGCGACCTTCAGATCGCCGAGGTAGATCGCCGGGTGCGCCACGCCGCCGGCGTCGGTCACGGAGGTTTCCGCGAGGCCAAGTACGCCGAGCACTTCACCCGCGCGCTCCGCGACGAAGCACCGCGCGCCGCCGACGGCGCGGAAGAACCGCGGGTAGTCGTCGCCGTGGGAGATGCGGAACGTGCGCCCCGGCCCCAGCGGGTACGTGAACTGAGCCTCGAACCGCGCGAGCGCGGTCGCGAGGTTCGGTTCCGGCGCGGCGGTGAGGGCGTGAACGTTCATCGCTTGCGCCCCAAGTGCAGCGCGCGGTAGAAGAAGCTGCGGTCGGCCGCGTGCAGTTCGCGCGTGTCGTCCCACGCGAACATCGGCCCGCTCGCGGGGATGTCGAGTGTCGAGTTCAGTTGGCGGACGACGACCTGCCCGCCGGGGCGCAGCGCGCGGGCCGCGACTTCGAGCGTGGAGGTCGCTTCATCGGGGGAAAGCCAGTCGAGGATGTTCGACAGGTGAACCACATCGAACGCTCCGACGTGCTCGCGCAGCGCGTCGGCCATGAACGACTGCCGCCAAGTGACCTCCGGCATTCGCCCCGCCGCGGGAAGCGCGAGCCAGTCCGGTTGCCCCACTCCCGCGAGCATCTGCCACAGGAACGGGTTCGTGCGCGCGGGGAGCGTGGCGAAAGCGTACCGGATGCGGCGGGCGAAATGTCGCGAAAATGGCTCGACCGGGTTTCGCGTCGCCCCTTCGCCGAACAGCGCGACGAGGTTCGGCAGGCTCATCACCGAATCGAGTGCCACGTCGATCGCCCGGCCAAGCGACGTGCCCGGCGCGACGCGCCGGGCTTGCTCCGTCGGATCGGTCAGCGCGAGAACCGCCTGGCAATCGGCGTCGTGAGGTTCGATTTCGCACTGAAGCGCGGCGAAGCACCGCTCGTAGCGCCCCTGATGATCGGGACCGAGTGCCAGCGCCACGGCCGGCGGGCCGAGCACGTCGGCGGCGAGGCCCAGCGCGGACAACTCCTGTTCGAGCCGCGTCCGGCGCGCGGACTCCGGCATTGTGTCTTGGCCGATCACCTCCGCCCGTTGTTGCTCGTCGGCCGTTTCCAGCAACCTCAGTTTGAGCCGCGCGAGCGCGAGTTGCGCCGGGTTCGCATCGACCAGATGAAGCGCGGCGACGGTCGGCATCGTGGCGAGCACGACCGCGGTGCAACCGCCGGACGCGACCATGCACACCCGCGCCGCGGGGCCGGCGCGCGCGACAACGTATTGGTCGATGCGCGGGTCTTCGCGCACCTGCGCGAACGCCAGCGGCAAATCGCGCGCGGCGACGACCCAAGGAGGAAGCGTGTCGGACATGCCGGAAGCGTAGCAGAAGCACGCAGCTTAAGAAAGTAGCCCACGAACGGGCGTGCCGTGACAGGCCCGGTACGGGCGTCCGGCCGGGTCGGTGATCTCCGCGTCCGCGGGCACGCCGAGCAGGTGGAGGAAGGTCGCCGTCAGATCGAGCGGGCTAACTGGTGAATCGGCCGGGTACGCGCCGGCCTTGTCGGACGCGCCGTACACGGTGCCGCCGCGCAGCCCCGCGCCCGCGAGCAGGATCGATTGCACCTGCGGCCAGTGGTCGCGCCCGGACTTCTTGTTCACGCGCGGCGAGCGCCCGAACTCGCCCATCACCACGACGAGCGTGTCGTCGAGCAGGCCGCGGGCCGCGAGGTCTTCGAGTACGAACGCCGCGGCGCGGTCGGTGGGCGGCAGCAGTCGCTCGCGGAGGTGGCGGAAGTTGTTCTCGTGCGTGTCCCACACGGGCGAGTCGTCCGGGCCTTCGTAGTGCCAGTACACCGTGACGAGGGGCACGCCGGCTTCGAGCAACCGCCGGCCGAGCAAGCAGCTCTGACCGAACAAGTGCGGGCCGTAGGCGGCGCGCGTGCGCGCCGGTTCGCGGTCCAGCTTCAGCGCGCGGTGGACCGCGGGCGAGCGGATCAGGTCGAACGCGCGGTCGTTGAAGGCGTCGCGGTCGGCCGTGTCGCCCGGCCGGTCCAGCTTCGCCAACAGCCCGCGGCGCTGGAGCAGGCGCGCGTCGGTCACGTCGCCCGGAAGCTCGACGTCCGGCAGCCGGAACGCGCCGGTCTTGGGGTCGCCGTCGATGCGGAACGGGTCGAACCGCTTGCCGATGAACCCCGCGCCTTGGCCGGGGTACTCGTTCACGCCCGCGTCCTTGATGTACTCCGGCAGCGCGACGAACGCCGGGCCGTGCGCCGGCGGGCGCACCTTCGCCAGCAGCGAGCCGATGTGCGGATGGTCCGCGCCGGCGGGCTGAATGTCGGTCGCGGTCTTGGCGTTCGCCTTCGGGTGGGGCACGCCGGTGAGCATCGTGTACCCGGCCGACGTGTGAACGGTGTCCGCGTGCGACACCGAGCGCACGACGCGGAACTTGTCGGCCTGTTGCGCGAGCCGCGGGCACAGCTCCGCGAGCCGCACGCCGGGCACGTTCGTACTGCTCGGCTTGAACTCGCCGCGCACCTCGGCGGGCGCGTCGGGCTTGGGGTCGAACGTGTCGTGCTGCGGCGGCCCGCCGGTGAGGAACAGAATGAGGCACCGCTTCGCGCGACCAAAACTCGAATCCCTGAGCGGGGGGCGTAAGCCCCCTGTGTTTTCTTTCGCCTGAAGGAGTGCGGGCAACGTCAGCCCGCCGACCGCGCCGAGGTGGAGCAGCGTGCGGCGGTGAAGTGCGGGCGTCCCCATCGCCTGATCGTACCCCAAAGCGCGCGCGACTGCGAACGCGGAGTTACACGAGCAGGCCGGCCAAGTCGTAGGCACACTCCGTGTGCCGTCGCTGCACATCCAGAACGTGGTTTCGAGATGCGCAGTACTCATCACCCACGTCCGGCAACGGCACACGGAGTGTGCGTACTACTTTGAACGGCCTTTACACGAGAAGGCCGTCGCGCCGCAGGATCACCGGGAACAAGTCGGCGACGAACGTGCCGATCATGGGCGACGTGGCCGCGAGGAACGCGAGCACCGCGCCCGGTTTCGGCGGGGCGACTTCCGGCGAGTGGGCCAGCTCTTCGCCCGCATCGAACTGCGGCGTCATGCGGTGGATCGTGAACCGCACGCGACTCGCGCCGACGGCCGCGGCGCGCTCGAACGGCGACGCCCCGCGGGTCGCGGCCAGCGCGAGGCCGGGCACTGTGGGATGCAGGTTGTACGCGCGCCCGGCCACGTATTCGAGCGGCGCGAGGATACGCTGGCCGAACACGGTCGCGAGTAGCACGTCCGGACTCGCGACCCGCACTTGCGCCATGAAGTCATCGCCGTTGATGCCGCCGGTCCACGCGCTCAGCCCCGCGGCGCGGGCCACGGCCGGCACCGCGTCGCGCAGCTCGTCGGACGCGCCGTGTTGCCACACCCGCCGGGTCGGGTTACAGATCGGGTTGGAAGGGTCGTCGGTGGCGACCAGCACGACGCGCAGCGCCGGGTTCGCCAGCACCGCTACAAGCGCCGCGGCCCCGTGCAAGTGCGACGCGAACACCGCAACGCGAAGGGGTTGGGTGGGAGTATGGGTCACGGGCGCGGCCCCCCTCAGATCGCTCACGTGCGCAGAAGTTGTCCGCCCGCGCGTGCCCACATGCTGGCGAACTCGGCCGGTGACCAACCCACGATGTCGCTCACTTGGCCGTCGCCGATCTCGACGACACGAAGCGCGCCGTCGCTTCGGGAAGCCACGTCCACAGAAAAGAAGTCGCTCGGTATACGTTCTGCGCAGAGCCGAACAATGTCGGGAACGCTCTCCCCTTCCGTAGCCGTGTACCCGGTCTTACGCACGACGAAGTAGCGCTTCTCGGAATCGGGAAGGAAATCTTCGATTCGCCGAACGCAGACGCCGCCCTCGATCGCGCCGCGGTACTCGATCATGTCCGCGAGCACGTCCGGCGCATCGGCCGGGTCACGCACGATCGCGCCGCGCCCGGTCTTGAGAGACTTTACGTAATCCTTGAGGAAGTACTCGCCCCAACCGAGTGCTTCCAACTCCGTAACTAGGTCCGCATCGACCCGGAACACGCGCGTTTCGGGCGTGAGGTCCGCGAGCAGCGGATACCAGTTCGGGAGGTGGTGCGCCAGTAAGTATGTACGGGCGTCGGTGAATGCGACCGCGCCACACGCTACGATTCCGTGCACGAGCGCATCATACTCGCGCGCGTTGAGCATCCACCCGCGGTACACCACTCGCGCTCCGGCCGGGATGTCGCGCAACGGCTTCGCGCCAGCAAGGGCCGCGTCGGAACACGTCGAGGTCGAGAACCCGATGGTGGCGAGCGCCGTGCGCTGGTCGGCGAACATCTCGTCGGCGGAAAACAAGAAGTGAATCATGGTGCGTGGCCCTTGCTCGCGCTGCGGGCTGATTACACCTTGAACACGTCGCGGACGTTGTCGCGGAGCAGGCGCGTGCCGAGGGCGACGGCGTCGGTTTCGCTCAGCGCGCCGGGGCGCACGAACTCGTCGGCCAGTACGTTCGCCAAGATGCGGCGGTACATGCCGTACTTCGGTTTCACGAACTCCAGCTTGTAGGCGTCCGAGTAGTAGCCGATCAGCTTCGTCTTCGGCACCGCGGTCAGGCGCTCGGTCAGGTCTTTCGTGATGTACGGCGGCGTGTTCGAGTACCACCAGTGCCCGTTCGGGAGCACGTTCGGGAAGATCCACGAGTACGCCACCAGCTCCTGATTCTGGGCGCTCGTCAGCACCGAGACGGGGAACGTCACGTCCGTGAAGGCGTTGAACAGTTCCTTGTATTGCAACAAGCTGGTGCGCTGGTCGAACAGGTCTTGGCCCTGATACACGCCGCCCTCGTACACGCGCCGGTTCACGCCGATCATCAGGTCGAAGGGCAGTTTGAAGTCGCGGCACGATTCGGCGATCAGCCAGAACACGCCGGGCGCGAGGTCTTGGAAGTCGTGGAAGTTCATTTGCTCGTAGACGTGCTCGTCGTCGAACTTGGCCGGGTGGAAGTTGGGCGGCAGCGAGATGGCGCACGCCTTCGCGCCGTTGCGCGTGAAGTGCATGAAGATCGTCGCCACCGCCTTGCGCAGCGTGGCCGCGTCGCGGACGTGAACCCCGGTCGCGGCCTCGATCCGCCGCCGCGTCTCCGGCAGGTGAAGCTGAAAGACCAGTGCGTCGGTGCGCAGGCAGGGGACGTATTTGTTCGTGTCGAAGCCCTTCAACGGGTCGTCGAACTCGTTGGTGAGGAAGATTTTCTCCAACCGTGTCTTCGCGAAGACTTGCGCCTCCCAGTCGGGTTGGGCGAAGGTCTTTAGCGCCGCGTCGTACAACTTGTCGGCGTCGGTCGCGACCAGCTTGCGCCCTTCCTCGAAGCCGAGGAACGTGCGGGCGATGTCCACGAACCAGCCGTACTGCGCGGTGTTGTCGTAGCGGTCCATGAACCGGACGATCTCGCGGACGCGGTCGCGCGGGTCGGCGTCTTTCGCCAACAGCGCCTTCCCCATGCCGGCGGAGTGCGCGAGTTCGGTGTAGTAGTGGTAGCCGAGGATGTCGTCGAGCGACTTCGACACTGGGGCCAGCGGGTCGATGTGCGAGTGCGGGTCGATGAGCGGAACCTTCGACAGCGCGGATTCGAGGTTCTGCACGAGTTGATCGGCCGGCATGGGAGCGCCCTCGTTCCACGACGGGACCGGCCGCTGGACCGGTCCGACGTGTCAGTTTTACAACGATTCCGTTCTACAACTCCGGGCAATAATTACAAAGAACCGGCGGTTCGGAAGTGTGGCACGAAATCCGCGCGGCATCCGCGGCGCGAGTCATTTTTTTGAGTTGCAGGTCCACGCATGACTTGCGCGCTGTTGAGGTTTTCGGCGCGCGGCGTGGCGGCTCAGTTGGCACGTCCGCTGCTTTTGCTCTTACCGTCCGCGACGAGCTTCCCCCAAGCGAACCGCGGATCGGTGCCGGGTCACTCAGGCGATCCTTCCCCCAAGGCTCTCGCCACCCCCCAAAAGAGTGAGTCGGCACCGCACGAACGAAGGCCAAACGACCTTCCCCCAAGGTCCGGCCGCGGGAGAGATTTCCCCCCTCTCCCGAACCTTTCAGACACCACGTCCGTTCCCCTGTCTACCGTACACTCCCCCACGCCGCCGCCCTCCCCGGGCGGCGACGGTCTTTTATCATCGGTCGTGAAAGAACCGTGTGCCGAGTTGCCATCACACTTCAACGAACTCGGGGTCTCGGTTTCGTTGCCATGTCGGGTACAATACCCGTCTGGTCGTCGCTAGGGGGACAAACATGAGAGTAGTTACTGTGACCGCGGCGCTGGTTGTTGCGTGTGCCTGTGCCGTCGCGCAGGAGCCGAAGAAGGAACCGCCGAAGCGCGAGCAGGGGAAGTTGAAGATCGGGGACGTTGCTCCCGGGTTCGAACTGGCCGATGTCGACGGGAAGAAAAAAGTGAAACTGGCGGACCTGAAGGGGAAACCGGTCGTGCTCGTGTTCGGGAGTTGTACGTGACCGCCGTTCCGGAACTCGGTCGGTCTGATCGAGAAGCTCTACAAGGACCACGGTACCGCGGCGCACTTCTACTGCGTCTACATCCGAGAGGCGCACCCGACGGACGGGAAGCAGGTGGCCCAAAACGTCAAGGACAAGGTGTTGATCGCGGACCCGAAGACACTGGCCGAGCGCAACCGCGCGGCGAAGGACTTCGTGCAGGATTTCAAGTTCACGCTCCCGGTACTCGTGGACACGCTCGACGACATAGCGGGGAAGGCGTATGCCGGGTGGCCGGACCGCCTGTACGTCGTCGATGCCGCGGGCAAGATCGCGTACGTCGGCGATCCGGGGCCGCGCGGGTTCAAGCCCGCGGAGATCCCGCCCGTCCTCAAGAAACTCGCTGAGAAGTGACCGCGGGGCGGCGCGTCGGTCGCTCGCCTATTCGAGGTCCATGCGCCACCATGCGAGCAGCGTGAACACCGCGCCAAAAGTCGCGAGCGCCGCGCACGACACCAGCACCGCGGACACGTCCGGCGTCGGCGAGGCGAGCAACTGCGCGTAGGCATCGAGCGCCCAAGCGTGCGGGGTGACGAGGCTGATGGTCTTCATCTGCTCTGGCATCAGGTCGCGCGGCATCAGCGACCCGCTCACCCCGCCCAGCACCAGCACCACCAGCGTACCGTACACCGCGACCTGCGTTTCCGTGCGCGCGACGCTTGCCACCAATACGGACAGACCGACCGCGGCGAACGACGTGCAGGCCACCAGCGGGAGCAGCAACTCCGGGCGCGAACCCCACGTCATGCCGAAAATCACCCGCCCGGCCGCGAGCAGGAACGCGCCCTGCGCCAGCGAGACGAACAGGCACGGCAGCAACTTGCCCGTCAGGATTTGCCCGCGCGTCAGCGGGGCCGCGCGCAGGCGCACCAGCGTGCCGTGTTTGCGCTCCGCGACGAACAACCAGCCCACGCTAAGCACGAGGAAGAACGCGAACATGACCGTGTAAGACGGAACCAGAATCTGGTACCGCAGCGTGCCGCGGTTCAGCACGCCGGTGCCCGCGGTGTCGCGGTACTCGACACGGTTGGCCGTGTTCGCTTCCCGCGCGGTTCGCTTCACGAGCTTGTCCCACGTCGTCGCTTCGAAGTCGTAGTTGGAGAACATTTCGCCCACGCCGGCCTTCACCGCGGGGCCGACCTGCCGCTGCACGCTCGGCGTCAGCACCTCGCCGAACGCGATCTGTTCGCCCAAGCGCTTTAGGAGCGGCGGTTCGTAGATGCCGATGATGTCGGGGAACGCGAACGCCGTGTGGACCGCGCGGCGGAACTCCGGCGTGCGCTTGGCGATGGTCGCCGCGTCGTTCAGCGAGTCCGCGAAGTTGCTCCCCTTGGTCGCGCGGAACTCCTTCAACACGATGCCCGAGAACTCCGGGTCGCCGGTCAGCTTCTTCAACAGCTCTTGCACAACGGGGTCGAGGTCCGCGAGCACTTCCGGCGGGATCGGCTTCACCTTGCGCAGCGTGCCCGCGACCTGCGCCATGAAGTCGTCGTCGCCGACGCGCTGGAAGGCTTTGCCGATCATCCACGGAATGACCACGCGCAACAGCGTGACCTGCGTAACCTGCTCGATGACGGACGCCGAGACGGGCTGCGTCTTGTCGGTAAGTAGCTTCAGGTCGAGTTGCTCGAAGTCCACCCCGTCGCGGCCGAGCGGGTTCACCGGGTTCGCGGTGCCGGGCGCGCTCTTGGTGAGGAACGAACTGGCGTGCATGCGCGCGCTAAACTCCGGGCCGAACACGATGACCGCGGCGCGCCGGCCCTTCGCCACCAAACGCTCCGCTTCGGCGCGGTCGGTGATGATTTCGAGGCGAATGTCTTGCGTCGCGCTCAGGTCGTCGATCACGACATCGGACCACGCCTTCTTCGGGAACGTCACGCCCGGCGAAAGCCCCTTGTCGAGATTCACGACGGAGATGCGCAGCCGCTCGTCCGGTTTCTCGCCGAACCCTTCGCCCAGCGCCAGACCCAGCACGAGGATGAGCAGCAGGGGTGTGAGCAGCAGAATGACCGCGCTCCGCGGGTCGCGGAGGAGCAGGCGCAGGTCTTTCGCGGCGAGGGTGAGGATCGGCATGGGTCAGTCTCGCAGCGCGCGGCCCGTCAGGTTGAGGAAGACGCGCTCCAGCGTCGGCTCGGTGGTGGTGGCGCGAACGAGGGTCGCGCCGCAGGCGGCGCAGAGGGAAGCGACGGCGGCGAGCGCCGGGCCGACTTCATCGACGATGAGGGAGAAACCTACCCCCCCCGGCCCCCCCTCCCTGAAGGGAGGGGGGGAGGAAGGCATTGGCGCGCGGGAAAGATCAACGGCGCGCGCGGGCTCTATCTCCCCCCTTCCCTTCAGGGAGGGGGGGCCGGGGGGGGTAGGTTGCGCGCGATTCACGGTCGCTATCGGCCCTAGCCGCTGCGCGAAGTCGGCCGGCGCGTTCGCCACTTCGATCTGAATGGTCGTGTCGAGGCGCTTGAGCAGGTTGGGGAGCGTGTCGCAGGCGCGCAGAGTGCCGCCGTCGAGGACGGCGATGCGCTTGCACAGCGCTTGCACTTCCTCCATGTAGTGGCTGGTGTAGATGACCGTGATGCCGGCGGCGTTCAGCGCCTTCACCTGCTCGAAGATGTGGTTGCGACTCTGCGGGTCGACGCCCGCGGTCGGTTCATCGAGGAACACGAGCTTCGGCCCGTGAACGACGGCTGCGGCGAGGTTCAGCCGGCGCTTCATTCCGCCGCTGAAGGTGCCGGCCCGGTCGTTCGCGCGGTCCGTGAGGCCGACCGTACCCAAAACCTCATCGACGCGCGATTCGAGCGCGCGCGCGCGGAGACCGTACAGTTTGCCGAAGAATCGCAGGTTCTCGCGCGCCGTCAGGTCGGGGTAAATCGACAGGTCTTGCGTTCCCATACCGACGAGGTGCCGCAACTCGCGGCTGTCGCGCGAAAACGGCTTGCCGAACAGCGCTACGGTGCCGCTGTCGGCGCGGAGCAGCCCGGCGGCGATGGAGAGCAGTGTCGTTTTGCCGGCCCCGTTCGGGCCGAGTAAGCCGAACACCTCGCCCGCTTCGACCGTCAGCGAAACGCCGTCGAGCGCTGTGAGATCGCCGTACCGCTTGCGAACGTCGGTGATTTGGAGTACGGGTTCGGACATGGGCGTTATGATACGCGCCGCCCTGCGGTTGAGTCGGATATGGACATGATCACCGCGCGCGTTCGCGCCGCCAACGACCGCCCCTTCAACGCGAAGGGCGCGTACGTCCTGTACTGGGCGCAGATGTTCCGGCGACTGCACAGCAACCACGCCCTCGACCACGCGCTCGCGCTGGCCGCGGCGCACAAGGTTCCGCTCGTCGTGTACGAGGCGCTGAAGCTGAACTACCCGTGGGCCAGTGCCCGGCACCACACGTTCATTTTGCAGGGGATGCGCGACAGCGCCCGTGCCGCGAAGGCCCTCGGCGTGTCGTACTGGCCGTTCGTGGAGACGCCCGGCAACGACGGCCGCGGGCTTGTGAAGAAGCTGACCGAACGCGCCGTGTGCGTCGTCACCGACGACTACCCGGCGTTCATCGCGCCCGCGCACAACCGCGCGCTCGCGGCCAAGTGCGCCGTGCCCGTCATCCTCGTTGACGGCAATTCGATGGTGCCGCTGTCGCGCCTCGGCGCGGCAGTGAGCGCCGCGGCGCACCTGCGGCCCCGCATTCACAAGTTGTTCGCGGAGGAGTGGGAGAAGCTCGCGGCGCACGAACCCGTTGTGCCGAAGGGCGCGAAGGGGAAGATCGACCCGCCGTTCGCGCCGTGGGACGCGAAGCAGGACATCGCAAAGTTCGTGGCGACCCTGCCGTTCGATTCGTGCGTGCCACCGGTGCCGGGCGCGGAGGGCGGTTCCGTCGCCGGGCGCGCCGCGCTCGAAAACTTCGTGGCGAAGAAGCTGCCGACCTACGCCGACGGGCGCAACGAACCCGACGACCCGGCCCGCAACGCGGCCAGTGGCCTCAGCGCCTACCTGCACTACGGCCACATCAGCATTCAAGAAGTCACGGAAGCCGTGCTCGGCGCGAAGTGGACGCCGGCGCAGATCAACCCGAAGACTCGCAACAAGGACGACTTCTTCTGTCGCGACGCTAACGTGAACAGCTTCCTCGACGAGGCGATTACGTGGCGCGACGTGGGGTATCAGTGGCACTGGAACAGGATTCAGGGTTCGGGGTTCGGGGTTCAGGAAAACAAGAGTTGGCAGGCGCGCGCCGACGCGGTGCCGATGTTCAACTTCGAGACGATGGACTTCGCGCCGGGCGGGGAGCGCACGCTCGATGTGGTGTTGCCAGACTGGGCGCGGGCCTCACTCCGCAAGCACGCCAGCGACCGCCGCGAACACCTGTACGAACTGGAGGAGTTCGAGGCCGCGGCAACGCACGACCCGCTGTGGAACGCGGCGCAGCGCGAACTGGTCGCCACCGGGCGCATCCACAACTACCTGCGGATGCTGTGGGGGAAGAAGGTGCTGGAATGGAGCGAATCGCCCGCGGCGGCGTACCGCGTGCTCGAACACCTGAACAACAAGTACGCGCTCGACGGCCGCGACCCCAACTCGTACACGGGCATCCTCTGGTGCTTCGGGCTGTTCGACCGACCGTGGCCCCCCGAGCGCCCAGTGTTCGGTAGCGTGCGGTACATGTCCAGCGACAACACGGCGCGGAAGTTCGATTTGGACGGCTACTACGACTATGTGTCGTCCCTGCGGGGCGACCGCTAACCGGGACGCGACGAATGGCCTTGCCCGCCCACTTTCGCGCTGCTACGAAAATGGGTACGAGTTGTGCGCCAAACGAGGCTCTGCCTTGAACTAACGACCCACCGATCCCACACCTTTGAGGGGCGCTGCGACGGGGCGCGAACGCGCACCTGCCAGGCTCGAAGGGGCGGACTTACTACCGAGCAACCGCGCCCGTTCATCGTTTCGGAGACTTTGAACGTGTCTACCGCCGTTGCTCAGAAGCCCGCCCCCGTCGCCGGCTTCACCGACTTCCACGTCGCCGATCTGTCGCTCGCCGGCTGGGGCCGCCGCGAGATCGCCATCGCCGAGACCGAGATGCCGGGTCTCATGGCGATCCGCGAGGAGTACGCCAAGAGCCAGCCGCTCAAGGGCGCGCGGATCACCGGCTCGCTCCACATGACCATCCAGACGGCCGTGCTCATCGAGACGCTCAAGGCGCTCGGGGCCGAGGTGCGCTGGGCGTCGTGCAACATCTTCAGCACCCAAGACCACGCCGCCGCCGCCATCGCCGCCGCCGGCATCCCGGTGTTCGCGTACAAGGGCGAGACCCTCACCGAGTACTGGGACTACACGCACCGCATCTTCGAGTGGGCCGACGGCGGGTTCACCAACATGATCCTCGACGACGGCGGCGACGCGACGCTGCTGCTCCACCTCGGGGCGCGGGCCGAGAAGGACATCCACGTTCTCGACAAGCCCGGCAGCGAGGAAGAGCGCATCCTGTTCGCGGCCATCAAGAAGCGGGTCGCGGAGCAACCGGGCTGGTACTCCAAGCGGCTCGCGGCGGTGAAGGGCGTGACCGAGGAGACCACGACCGGCGTTCACCGGCTGTACCAGATGCACAAGCGCGGCGAGCTGAAGTTCCCGGCCATCAACGTGAACGACAGCGTCACCAAGAGCAAGTTCGACAACCTGTACGGGTGCCGCGAGTCGCTGGTCGATGGCATCAAGCGCGCCACCGACGTGATGATCGCGGGCAAGATCGCCGTCGTCGCCGGCTACGGCGACGTGGGCAAAGGCTCGGCCCAAGCGCTCCGCGCGCTCTCGGCGCAAGTGTGGGTGACGGAGATCGACCCCATCTGCGCGCTTCAGGCCGCGATGGAGGGCTACCGCGTCGTGACGATGGAGTACGCGGCGGACAAGGCCGACATCTTCGTGACCACGACGGGCAACTTCCGGGTCATCACGCACGCCCACATGAAGGCGATGAAGAACAACTCCATCGTCTGCAACATCGGGCACTTCGACAACGAGATCGACGTGGCCTCGCTCGAAGACTACCGGTGGGAGGAGATCAAGCCGCAGGTCGATCACGTCATCTTCCCGGACGGAAAACGGATCATCCTGCTGGCGAAGGGCCGGCTGGTGAACCTCGGCTGTGGCACCGGGCACCCCAGCTACGTCATGTCGTCGTCGTTCGCGAACCAGACGCTGGCGCAGATCGAGCTGTGGCGGCACAACGACAAGTACCCGGTCGGGGTGTACGTGCTGCCAAAGAAGCTGGACGAACACGTCGCCCGGTTGCAACTGAAGAAGCTGAACGTGCAGCTCACGGAACTGACCGACGAGCAGGCCAAGTACATCCACGTCGATAAGGCCGGCCCGTACAAGAGCGACCACTACCGGTATTGATCCGCCACGCCGCTCGCGGCTTAGCACGGTTGCTAAGCCGCGAGCGGCGCACTTTCACGCCAGCGCCCTGCGCCCCGCGGGCGCGCCGCGGTAGATGCGGTCGATGCGCTCGCGCGTCAGGCCCAGCACCTTGTCGAACCGGCTCAGCTTCAGCCCCTCGATGCTCGTGTCGTACGCGGCCATGTGGTGCAGCATGGACACGTCGGCGCGCACCTCGCGGTCGATCTCGCGCCGCATCAGCCCGCGGAACAGGCGCAAGCCCCCGGCCGGGCCGGGGTAGCGCGACTTCGCGAACGTCACCGAGAACACCCGCGTCGTCTTGTCGTCCTGCGGCACGAAGAAGATGTACAGCCGCCACCGCACCCGCGCCTCGCGCGCCCCGTCCGGGGCGGTCCACCAGTGGTCGAACACCGAGTACACGGGCGAGAACCGCGTGACCCAGTGGTCGTGGAACGTGTCGCCGCGGCGCACCCCGATGAGCCACGCGAACAGCCGGTTGAGGGATTTCGTCGGTCCGGCGTTCTCGACGTGCACGCTGTCCGCGGTCGCGTTGACCCGCACTTGTACCTCGCTCATGCGGGCGAGGTCGTAGCCGAACGTGTCGTGGACGGTGCCGCTGTGCTCGATCTCGTTGAAGTTGTCAACGGCCAACTCGAGCGGGGCCGGGACCGCGTGTTCCAGCGTACAGATGGGGAAGTAGTTGTCGCCGTTGATCGCGGGGAACTCCGGGGCGCTGTCGCGCGTCTTGAGCCACACGAGCCCGTGCGCCTCGCGCACCTCGTAGCTCGTGGTGCACGCAGTCATCTTCGGGGTGCCGGGGCTTTCGCCGCGCCCGCAGGCGTCGAACGTCCACCCGTGGTACTTGCACAGCAGGCGGTTGTTCACCACGGTGCCGGCGCTCAGTTTGAGCCGCCGGTGCGGGCACACGTCGGACACCGCGGCCGGCGCGCCACCCGCCGTGCGGAACAGGGCGACCTGCGCCCCCGCGACCGTCAGCCCGAGCGGCCGCTGGCGCAGGTTCCGGCTCAGGGCGACCGGCTGCCAGTGGTCGAGCATCCCCATCGCGGCCCCCCTGCACAGATACAATACACCGTGGGTTATCGGCCGCGCGCCACCGGCGCGCTCACGCGAACCGGCCCGACACTCCTATTCAGAGGCCCCATGTTCACAGGGCTGGTTCAGACGATGGGCACGGTGCGCACGGTGGCCGGGGTCGGCGGCGGGCGGCGGCTTAGGGTCGCGGAACCCGCGGTCGCGCCGCACCTGCGCCACGGCGAGAGCGTCGCCGTCAACGGCGCGTGCCTCACCGTGGTCGCGCACGACGGCGAGACGTTCGACTTCGACATCGGCCCGGAGACGCTGGCGAAAACCACGCTCGGCGCGCTCGAACCGGGCGACCGCGTCAACCTCGAACGCGCGCTCCGCATGGGCGACCCGCTCGGCGGGCACCTCGTATCGGGCCACGTCGATTGCGTCGGCTCCGTACTCGAAATGACCGCCGACGGCGACTGGCTCACGGTCTGGTTCGGGTTCCCGCCGGAGTTCGACGACCTGCTCGTGTCGAAAGGTTCGGTCGCGGTGGACGGCGTGAGCCTGACGATTGTGGACGCGCTGAGCGAGCGGTTCAGCGTGATGCTGATCCCGCACACGCGCGACGCCACCACGCTCGGCGCGAAGGGGTCCGGCGCGCCGGTGAACCTCGAGTTCGACCCCATTGCGAAGCACGTGCGGAAGCTGTTCCAGAAGCTCGCCCTAACGACCGGGCGCGCGGGAACTTGAGGGGCAGGGAAAAGCAAAGGCGTGTTGAGTGGCGCTGAGCGAAGGGCAGGGCCACACCTCTCCCCCACCAAAGCGTTGGGGAGAGGTGCGAACCACTCACGGCGCGGGTTGCGCGTCGCTGGCTTGCCGCACGGGGTTGGGGTCGCGGGGTTGGTCGAGTTCGGCGAGGAACCCGGCGGCCGGGGCGTAGTTCGGGTCGGCTTTCATCGCCAGTTGCAACTGGGCCTTGCTCGCCTCGGTGTGGCCCATGTGGTCCAGCAACCCGGCGAGGTTGTGCCGCACTTGCGCCTCCGGCATGATCTGACTCAGCACCGCGAACGCCTCGTCCCACTTGCCGGCGCGGGCCAAGCAGAACCCCATCGTCTTCTTGACCGCGCGGTTCTCCGGGTCGATCTTCAGCGCGAACTCGCACCACGCGACCGCGCCGTCCATGTCCTTCCAGCGGGCGTGCGCCACCGCGACCTCGTGGGCCGCGTCCGCGTCCTTCGGGTACAGCGTCAGGTACTTCTTGTACATATCGACCGCCTTCTCGCGGTCGCCGACGCGGGCGTAGAACTGGGCCATGCCCTTCAGCGCGGTCTTGTTCTTCGGGTCCTGTTGCAGCGCCTTCTGATAGCCGGCGCGAGCGAGGTCGAGCAGCCCCTCTTTGCTCCCGGGCGCGGTCTTCGGGTCGAACGCGGCGTCGAGCCGCGCGTCGGACATCGCGACCAGCGTTTCCGGGGTCGGGGGCTTCTTCGAGGTGGCGGCGTCCGGGACCATTTCGACGGGCACGTTCGGCGGCGGCGAGCCGCCGCCCCAAAGCGAGCGCTTCGGCGCGGGCACGTTCGCGACCGGCTGGCCGGTGCTCGGCATGTCGCCGAACGGGTTCTGTTGCCGCGCGCGCCGGTCGCAGCCCACGGCCGCGACCAGCACCGAACCGAGCACGCACCACTTCCGAACCATGCGGCCGTCCATGACCTCGTCCTCGATCTTGTGTGCCGTGCACGCTCGCCTTCGGCTCGCGGCTACCGCGCCCAGCGAGATCAGGTGAACTCGGCGATGAAGCTCGCCGACGCCTCGATCATCAGGTCGCGCGTGAGATGCACGGGATGCCGTCTGTATCGGCAAATCGACTGGACGGTTTCCAGTAAATCGCGACAGTCGGACGCTCTGGGAGTTCTGCCCCGGTTGTAGTAGCGCTCGTAGAGGTAGTCGACGGCGGTGGCGTCGTAATTCATCCCCAGCCGCTTGCAGTTCGCGGCGAAGATCTTCTCGTACACGTCGCGCGCCGGGGCGTTAATCCCCACCTTGTGCCGGATGCGGCGCAGGAAGGCGTCGTCCACCAGCGCCTTCGGGTCGAGGTTCGTGCTGAAGATGATGAGCTGCTCGAACGGCACCTGGAACTTCTTCCCGCTCGCCACGGTCAGGAAGTCGTGCCGGTCCTCCAGCGGCAGGATCCAGCGGTTCAGCAGGTCCTTGGGGCTGACGAGCTGCCGCCCGAAGTCGTCGATCAGGAACACCCCGCCGTTGGCCTTGAAGTGGATCGGGGCTTGGTAGAACTTCGACTCGGCGTTGTACCGCAGGTCCAGCATCTGGAGGTTCAGTTCGCCGCCGGTCACGATCACCGGGCGGCGGATGCGCACCCAGCGCTGGTCCGCCGCGCCGGTGCTGAGCAGCTTGCGCACGGTCGCGTCGGACTCGTCCAGATACTCGGTCGCGGTGTCGTCCACCACGTGCAGCGACGGGTCGAACACCGTGATGATGTTGTTGTCGGCGACGAAGGCGTAGGGGATGTAGATGCTGCCGCCCGCGGTGTTCATGAAGTCGCCGATGCTGCGGGCCATCGCGGTCTTGCCGTTGCCGGGCGGGCCGTAGATGAACACCGAGCGCCCGCTGATGATCGCCGGGCCGATGTTGTTGAACATCTCTTCCTTCAGCACCAAGTGGCCGAAGGGAGCCTTCAGCGCCTCGGGGTAGCAGTTCAACCCGGACACGGTCTGGCGGTAGCACTGCTCGACGTAGTCCTCGAGCGGCACCGGGGCCGGGCCGACGTAGGCGCACTGCTCCATGCAGGCCTTCGCGCGCTCGCGCCCGAGGTCGGTCAGGCTGAACCGATAGCTCACGTCGCCGACGAGGTCGCCACCGTCCACTTGCAGCAGTTTCTCGTCCTTGAGGAACCGCAGCGGGTCGCGGATCACCTTGAACGGGAGGCACAGGTACTGGCTCAGGTCGCGCCCCAGCATCACGCCGCGCGTGTACACGGTGCGCAGGAGCATGTCGCAGACGAACCCGAGCGTGAGGCCGGATTCCTTCAGCGATTCGGGCGAGAGCGGGGCTTCCGGGGTGGGGTTCGCGTCCCAGTCCTCGACCGCCGCGTGCGCGTGCCGACTCAGGCTCATGGGGTTCTCCTGCGCTGTGGCGAGGGAAGGGGCGTCGTGCCGGGCCGAAAGGCCGCGTTCGCCTGCGGCTCGCGGCTAACACTTCAGTCTTCTCTTCTGACTTCTTCTGCCCACTGACACAGGCACTACTTCTTCCACTTGCCGCGGGTGATGATGAACAGGCACACGACGCCGACGAGGATCGCGCCCATAACGACGCCGTTCTGCTTCTGGAACACGCCGGCCCAGTGGTCGAGGAAGTCGGACCAGTAGCCGGCGAAGAGCGGGAGCGTCATGGGTGCGGGTCTCGGCGCGTGCGGGCGGCGCGGAAAGTGTAGAACACAAAACGGCCCGGCGGCCCGCGAAGGGGCCGCCGGGTGCGCGTCGGGCGATTCGGCCCGCGGTTACGGACGAGCGCCGCCGCCCGTGGTGCCCGCGCCGCCTCCGGTGCCCGGCCCGGAAGTAATGTTGCCCGCCCCGCCGCCGGTGCTGGTCGCGCCGGTGGAGCCACCGCCGCCGAGGTTGCCGCTGTAACCCTGAGCCGAGTTGCGGTACGCGCCCGCCCCGAACTCGCTGGCGATGCCCGGAACGCGCGGGTCGTGGACGAGGATTTCGTAGGCGACCGGGGTGGTGGCCGGTTGGCTCGCCATGTACTTCTGGATCGCGGTGGCGCGCTTGGCGTCGAGGTCGGCGCGCGTCTCGGCGATCTTGGCCGGGTCGGTGTTGGCCGGCAGGTCGCGGGCCGTTTGCAGGAACAACTTGCCGTCCGGCGCGGGCCGCGTGCGGGCGATGGAGTCGAGCTTCTCCAGCGCCGCCGGGGTCAGTTTGTCGGTGCCGAACTCGAAGTACCAGTTGTACAGCGTCTGGTTCAGGACGTGGCCGTTGTGAACCTGCTGGCCGAACGGCGCGAGCACCGCTTGCCGGGCGGCGTGGTTGTACCGCTCCGGATAGCACGGGTCGGCGGCGTTGCGCCAGCGGTCCCCGATGGGGCCGTGGCCGTCGTCGCGCGCGGCCCGCGCCCCACCGGTCCCGGTGTGGACACAGCCCAGCGAGCCGAGTCCGCTTACCATGATCGCGACCGCGCAGGCCGCGCGAAAGGTCCGAGTCATCGCACTCCTCCTTGAGAACCGACCGGGGGCGTCCTGCCCGTCGACCGGGTTAGCCTGCTTTCAGCAGGTTCTTCTGAATCTGGATCGCCGCCGGGCCGACCAGCACCACGAAGATCGCCGGGAAGATGAACAGCACCAACGGGAAGATCAGTTGCACGGCCGTCTTCGCCGCCTTCTCCTCGGCCAACTGCCGCCGCCGGGTGCGCATCGAGTCGGACTGCACGCGGAGCGCTTGGGCGATGCTCGAACCGAAGCGGTCGGCCTGAATCAGGATTGCCGCGAGGCTCCGCACGTCGTCCACGCCGGTCCGAACGCCGAGGTCGTGCAGCACTTCCCGCCGCGGGCGGCCCATTTGGAGCTGTAGGTTCGCAAGCGAGAACTCCTCGCAAATGGTCTTGGCGTGGCCCTTCATCTCCTCCGTCACCTTCCGCAGCGCCGCGTCGAGGCCGAGGCCCGACTCGACGCACACGACTAGCAGGTCGAGGGCGTCCGGCAGGGTCAGGAAGATTTCCTTCTGCCGCGTGGTGCGCAGGTGCCACAAGCCGATCTGGGGTAGATAGAACCCCATCCCGGCCAGCGCCACAGTCCACTGAATCGACCTCATGGTGAAGCCGTCTTTGAGCAAGAAGAAGAAAAGGGCTGGAAGGAGGAACCCGACGAGGCAAACTACGCGGATCCCGTGGTATACGCCGGCCGCGTTCTCGCTGCGGAACCCGGCGTTCGCGAGTTTTATTCGGAGGGTGTTTTTCTCAAGTTCGCTCTGCGGCTCCATCGCCCCGCCGAGGCTCTTGAAGGCGTCTTGAAGGCCCTTGAACCGGCCGCGCCCGGACTCGGCCGCTGACATCTCGATTTCCACCAGCGACTTGGGCCGGCCGATGCGCTCAAGGCGCTCCTCGGCCACGCTGTTGCGGTTCGAGATCACCGAGAGCACCCAGAACGTGCCCGCGACGATGGCGACGAACACGAACGCCGGCGTCAGCTCCGCGGCGGACAAGAACGCGAACAGTTCCACGGCTATTCTCCGAGTAGCTGCCGGCGGGGCTGTCAGCTATCAGCTTTCAGCTCTCAGCCAGACAAAGCGTTGGTGATGTATCGAGGCGGCACGTCTGTTCTTGCCCGGCTGAAAGCGGATAGCTGACAGCTCTTGGAGCTTCTCAAACCTTGATGTCCACGATCTTCTTGATGGCGTAGGAGCCGATCAGCATGAGCACGACGGCCCCGATCGACATCTTCACGCCCATCGGGTCCTTCCAGAGCAGTTCGACGTAATCGGGCTTCATCCACAGCATCATCATGAACAGGCCGATGGGCAGGGCGATGAGCACCACGCCGGAGAGCCGGCCTTCCGCGGTAAGCGCCTTCACTTGGCCGAGAATCTTGAACCGCTCGCGGATCACGTGGCCGATGCGGTCGAGGATTTCGGCCAAGTCGCCGCCGGTCTGCCGCTGGATCGCGACGCTGGTGACGAAGAACTTGAGGTCGAGGTTCGGGACCCGGTCGCACATGCTCTTGAGGGCCTCTTCGAGCGGGATGCCGAGGTTCTGCTCCTCGTACACGCGGCCGAACTCCTTGGAAATCGGGGCGGGCATTTCCTCGGCGACCACGTGCATGCCGGCGGCGAGCGAGTGCCCGGCGCGGAGCGCGCGGGCCACCAGTTCCATCGCGTCCGGGAGCTGGCCGGCGAACTTCTTGAGCCGCCCGGCGCGCTTCGTGTACAGCCACACCCACGGGAGCGCGAAGAACAGGAACGCCCCGATCGGCACGATGTACAGGTTCACCAGCCAGATCGAGAGCGCCGCCCCCAGCACCCCGAGGCCGACGGAGATGCCGAACAGCGCGCTCGGCTTGATGTTGCAGTCGGCCTGCTCGAACGTCTTCGTGAGGTTGAAGAACTCCGGCGTGAGCCGGTCCATCAGGGTCTTCCGGTCCACCTCCTGAAGCGCCTGCTTCAGGAGCATGTCCGCGGACGAGTCCTTGCGGGTGTTGCGCCCGACGAGCGCGTCGAGGCGGTCCGCGGCCTTGCCCTCCGGGTTCCGCCGCAGCGCGGTGTACAGCATCACCACCATCGCGACGACGAGCGCGCCGACCAACAGCGAGAGCAACATCGGGTTCATTGCGGGTCCACCTAGCGCGAGTGTGCGGGTGCGAGTCGTGGCCCTCCGTAGCCCCACCAAGTCGGCCCTGTTCCACAGGGTCTTGTGTGTTTCTGAAGCGCCGTTCGGCCCCGTGGGACGAACGCGAAACGAGGGCTCAGTCCCTCATCAAGATGCGTTCGGCGAACATGTTGCTGGGCAACTTGACGCCCTTCGATTCGAGCCGGTTGATGAACGTCGGGCGAACGCCGGTGGCCTCGAACTGGCCGTACGCGCGACCGTTCTGATCGATCCCGAGCTGCTTATACCGGAACACTTCCTGCATGATGATGATGTCCTGTTCCATGTTCATCACTTCCGTGATGTGGGTGATCTTGCGCGGCCCGCCCTGAAGCCGGTTGGCTTGAATGATGAGGTCGATGGCCGAGCTGATCTGCTGGCGCATCGCCTTCACCGGCAGCTCGAACCCGCCCATCATGATCATCGTCTCGAGCCGGGTGAGCGCCTCGCGCGGGGTGTTGGCGTGGAGCGTGGCGAGCGACCCGCCGTGACCCGTGTTCATAGCTTGTAGCATGTCCAGAGCTTCGCTGCCGCGAACCTCACCGATAATGATGCGCTCGGGCCGCATACGGAGCGCGTTGCGGACGCAGTCGCGGGTACTCACCTGCCCCTTGCCCTCGATGTTCGGCGGGCGCGTTTCCAGCCGGACGACGTGGTCCTGTTGCAGTTGCAACTCGGCCGCGTCCTCGATGGTCACGACGCGCTCGTCGCCGGGGATGAAGCTCGACAGCGTGTTCAGCAGCGTGGTCTTACCGCAGCCCGTACCGCCGCTGATGAGGATGTTTAGCCGGGCCTTGATGCAGGCCTCCATGAGCATCGCCATTTCGGGCGTGAACGCCTTGTAGTTCAGCAGGTCCTCGAGCTTCAGCGGGTTGGCCCCGAACCGGCGGATGCTCAGGCTCGGCCCGTCCAGCGCGATCGGCGGGATCACCGCGTTCACGCGCGAGCCGTCCGGCAGGCGCGCGTCCACCATCGGGCTGGTCTCGTCCACGCGCCGACCGACCTTCGACACGATCCGGTCGATGATCTGCATCAGGTGATCGTTGTCGCGGAACTTCACTTCGGTCTTTTCGAGTTTGCCGCGGCGCTCGACGTAGCACTTGTGCGGCCCGTTCACGAGGATGTCGCTGACGGTCGGGTCTTTGAGCAGGATTTCGAGCGGCCCGAACCCCAGCGTTTCGTCGAGGACTTCTTCGATCAGCTTCTCGCGCTCGATCCGGTTGAGCAGCGGGTTTTCGGTGTCGCATAGGTGCTCGATGACGCGGCGGATGTCGCGCCGCATCGCGTCGCTGGACAGGTCCTTGACGCGGGTGAAGTCGAGGCGCTCGACCAGCTTCGAGTGAATCTGGCGCTTCAGTTCGTCGAAGTTTTTGCCGCTGCCGCCGCCCGGTCCGCCGACGCTCGGACTGGACAGGCGCGAAATGCTACTCGCGCCCCCCCCACTGTGGTTGTTGAGGCTGTTGAGCTTCGAGATACCCTGCTGGAGCCGGCTCATTGCGAGTCCTTAGTCGATGGTGCGTCGTCGTCGTGGGCGATGCGCCGCGCCCCCCTTCGGGTCGCGGCTACACGTCAGCGCTTGCCGAACAGCCCCCAGCCCTTGCCGGTTTTGGCGTCGGCGGCGGCCGTTACCGGCTTGCCGTACAGGGCTTGGACCAGCCCCTGAATGCTCTGCTGCACGCGGCTCTTGGGCGCGAACTTCACCAGCGGGTGGCCGGCGACGCGCGCCCCGATCACCGACTTCGTGTCGTTGGGCACCTGCCAGAAGATCGGCTTCCCGATCACCTCTTCGGCCTTCTTCAGGCTGATGCCCTCTTCGACCGAGTCCGCGCCTTGCCGGTTGATAACCACGCGCACCTTCTCGGCCAAGTTCTCTTCCCCGCTCAGGCAGTGAACGAGGCGCACCACGTTCCGCAGGCTCGCCAGTTCCAACTGCGCGACCAGCAGGATCACGTCCGCCATGCGGAGCGCCATGAGGTCGGTGGGCAGCAGCGACTTCGACAGGTCCAGAACGAGGTGCGTGTAGCTGATCTTTAGCAGGTTCAGCACGCGCTCGACGTGCTGCTCGTGAACCAGCCCGGCCTCGGCGATTTCCAGCGGGTGGCGCAGGATCGCGAGGCCGCTGCCCTCGTGCTTCGCCATCGCCCGGCGCAGGAAGTTCATGTCCAAGCGCTCGATGTTGCGCGCGAGGTCGGCGATGCTGATGTTCTCGAACCCGTTCACCTCGAGGGCGATGTCGGCGTCGCCGAGGGACAAGTCGAGGTCGATGAGGGCGGCGGCGTTGGCCGGGTCCGCGGCCAGCGTCGCGCCGAGGTTCACGGCCAGCGTCGTGGTGCCGACCCCGCCGCGCGAGCCGAGCACCGCGATCATCGACGACGCGCCGGTCTGGCGGGCCGAGGTGTTCCCGCCGACCTGAATGTCGTTGCTGCTGCCGTGCTCGCCCAGCGAGCGCCGCAGCGCCGCCAGCATGTCTTCCAGCCCGACCGGGTGCGTGAGGAAGTACTTCGCGCCCTTTTGCAGCGATTGCAGCAGCGCTTGGTGGTCGTGGCTGATGGTCAGTATCGGCAGGTTCGGGTGCTCGACGGAGAGCTGCCCGATCATCTGAAGGGCTTTTTCCTTGTTGGCGTCGAGCGCCACAATCGCGAGGTCCGGCATCGACGCCTGAATGACCTCGAAGAAGTACTCGTAGCGGGCGCACTCGGCCTCGAGCCACACGAAGTCCACACCCAGAAGCAGGGTGCGGAGCGATTCGCGGGTCGATTCGGTCGGGTCTACGATCGCGATGCGTTGCATAACACCACCGTCCGTTGTGCCACGTCAGTGTTGCTCGTCTCGCGCCCGAACCCCGGACCTGTTCGGCCGGGGTCGGGCGGGGTTTACTAGACTCGTTGCGCAATAGGTGTTGGTTCAGTCGCACTTCGGCCAGACGATCCTGTGTGGTCGTTACCCGTACATCCGGTTGTGGAGTCCGGCGACGTTCTTCATCATCACCGTG
>VGZJ01000076.1 GCA_016872595.1 Planctomycetota bacterium | reverse complement strand
GCCGGCCGAGGTAAGCCCGGCACGCGCGCCGGCCGCGGAGCCGTCGTTCCCGGTCGGGCTGCCGCCGTCCACGGCCGGGCCGCTCCGCCCGCTCTACCTCACGTTCTGCGCCCTCACCATCTAGCCCGCCACCGGGTCCGGCACTGTGCGCGCGCCGCCGCGCGCCCCACGTCCCGCCGGCCTCGTCCTCGCGCCCCCACTCCGAACGATTCGTGGCCCGCCGTGGCAAGGTGGTCCGATGCGCTTTCGCTCTGTACTCCGCGCGCTCGCGGTTCTGCTCGCCGTCGCCGTCGTCGGCGTCGGCGCGTGGTCGCAGCGGCACCGCTTCCAGAAGTCCGACCCGCCGGACCCGGACCACGGCGCGGAGGGCGCGGCCGGTCCCGTGGACATCCAGAGCGTGAAGCTCAGCGACGAGGCCGCGCGCGGGCTGGACCTCCGCGCCGAAGAGGTGAAGCTCGAGGACTACCCGAAGGTGATCGAGGTGCCGGGCGTGCTGACCGACGCGCCGGGGCGCGCCCGCGCGGTCACGACCCCGGTGGCCGGTGTGGTCGCCCGGGTCCACGTCGTCCCCGGCGCGGCCGTGCGGCCGGGTGCTCCGTTGTTCACCGTTCAACTCGCGAGCGAGTTCGTGCAGACCACGCAGACCGAACTGGCGCGCACGGCCAAAGACCTCGTCGCGGCCGTCGCCAAGCGGGACCAGACCAAGAAGCTCGTCGAGGCCGGGACGAGGCCCGGGATCGAACTGAGCGAGGACGAGAACCTCGTGCGGCGACTGACCGCTCAGGTCGAGGGCCACCGGCGGCAGTTGCGGCTGTTCGGGCTGACGGCCGACCAAGTCGGGACCGCGGAGGCTGGGGGCGCGGTGACGGAGATCGTCGTCGCGGTGCCGCCGGCCAACCCGCCGCCCGCGGGTGCTCCGCCGGACCCGCCGTTCGCGTTCGAGGTCGAGTCGGTGGCGGTCGCGCCGGGGCAGGGCGTCGCGGCCGGCCAGCACCTCGCGCGGCTGGCCGACTACCGCGAACTGTTCGTCGAGGGGCAGGCGTTCGAGTCCGAGGCGGGGCTGGTCGCGGACGCCACCAGCGTCGGCCGGCCCGTGGGCGTGGACTTTCTCGACCCGCCGCCGAAGGGCCGGCCGGCGGCCGAGACGAAACTGGTGATCCGGTCGGTGGGCCGAACGGACCCGGCCACGCGCACGTTCCCGTTCTACGCGGCCCTCGCGAACGCGGCGACGCCCTACGAGCGGGACGGCACCACGTACCTGTCGTGGCGGTACCGGCCGGGGCGACAGGTGCGGCTCCGGGTTCCGACCGGAACGGTCCCGAAGGTCATCGTGCTGCCGGCCGAGGCGGTCGTGCGCGAGGGGCCGGACGCCTTCGTGTTCCGGCAGAACGGGGACGTGTACGACCGCAAGGCCGTGGCGATCGTCGCCGAGGACCGGCTGACCGTGGCGGTCGCGCCGGGCAAGGGGATCGGCCCGGGCGTGGCGGTGCTGCGGAACAACGCGGCGGCGGTGAACCGCGCGCTCAAGGCGCTACAGGCCCGCGGGTTCGGCGGGGCCGGCGGGAAAAAGGGCCACTGGCACGCGGACGGCTCGTTCCACGAGGAGAAGGACTAACCGCCATGCTCGACGCCGTGATCCGCGCCGCGCTCCGGTACCGGGCCCTCGTGGTACTGGGCGCGCTCGCGGTACTGCTGTACGGGTCGTACCTCGCGACCACGATCCCGGTCGATGTGCTGCCGAACTTGGACCGGCCGCGCGTGGTCCTGCTGGTCGAGTGCCCGGGCCTCGCCCCGGCCGAGGTCGAGGCCCGGGTCGCGCACCCCATCGAGACCGCGCTGCTGGGGGCCACCGGGGTCGAGGCGGTGCGCGGCCAGTGCAGCCCCGGTCTCGCGGTTGTGTACGTCGAGTTCGACTGGCGGGTGGACGTGCGGGTCGCGCGCCAGACTGTGCAGGAGCGCCTCGCCACCGTCGCGGGCCAGATGCCCCCCGGCGTGCGCCCCGAGATGACCCCGGCCAGTTCGATCATGGGCCAGATCATGCACGTCGGCCTCACCTCGGCGGACGGCACGACCGGGCCGATGGAACTGGGCACGCTCGCGCACTGGACCGTGCGCCCGCGGCTGTTGAAGATCCCCGGCGTAGCCGAGGTGATCGTGCTCGGCGGCGAGAAGAAGCAGTACCAAGTGTTCCTGAACCCGGACGCGCTGCGCAAGTTCGGCGTGACCGTGCCGGAGGTGGAGGCGGCGCTGCGTGCGAGCAACGTCAACACCACCGGCGGGTTCGACGTGCGCGGCGACGTCGAGCGCCCGATCCGCGTGCTCGCGCAGCTCGGCCCGGACCCGGCGCGGGTGCTCGCGGACCTGAACCAAGTGGTCGTCAAGCCGGCCCCGCCGCGCCCGACCGACCACGAGGAGCCGAAGGCCGGCCCGCCGGGGGCGTGGGCGACCGGGCGACCGATCCTGCTGCACCACGTCGCGCGCGTCGCCGAGGGGCCGGAGTTGAAGCGCGGCGACGCGAGCGTGGACGGCGCGCCGGGCGTGGTCGTCACCGTCGTGAAGCAGCCGCACGCCGACACCCGCGCGCTGACGGCCGCGGTCCACGCCGCCATGCGCGAACTGGGGCCGAGCTTCCCCCCCGACGTGGTCGTGAACCACGACCTGTTCCAACTGAAGAGCTTCATCGACCGCGGGGTGTACAACGTCGGCGAGGCGCTGGTCCTCGGCGCGGTGCTGGTGCTGATCGTCCTCACCGTGTTCCTGATGAACGTCCGCACCACGTTCATCTCGCTGACCGCAATCCCCCTGTCGCTGGCCGTCACGGTGATCGTCTTCAAACTCGTCGGCCGGCTCACCGGCGTGGAACTGTCCGTCAACGTGATGACGCTCGGCGGCATCGCGGTCGCGATGGGCGAGCTGGTGGACGACGCCATCGTGGACGTGGAGAACATACTCCGCCGGCTCCGCGAGAACGGCCGCGCGGCCGCGCCGCGGCACCCGCTGCGCGTGGTGTACGAGGCCAGCCGCGAGGTGCGCTCGGCCGTCGTGTTCGGCACCCTCGTCGTGGTGCTGGTGTTCCTCCCGCTGTTCGCGCTGTCGGGGGTCGAGGGCCGGCTGTTCGCCCCGCTGGGGCTGGCGTACATCGTTTCGATTTTGGCGTCGCTGCTCGTGTCGGTCACGGTCACCCCGGTGCTGTCGTACTACCTCCTCGCCGACTCCGGCGCGGCGCGGGCCGCGCGCGACGGCCCGCTGTTGCGGCTCCTCAAGGTCCTCGCCCGGCCGCTCGTCCGGTTCAGCATGGCGCGGCCCGTTCCCCTGCTGGTGCTCACGTGGGGCGCGGTCGCCGCGGCCGGCTGGCAGGCGGCGCGCCTCGGCGCGGACTTCCTCCCCCCGTTCGACGAGGGGAGCGTACAGGTGAACGTCACGCTCCCGGCCGGGTCGTCGCTGGAGGCCTCAAACGACGTGTGCCGGGTGCTCGACCGGCGGCTCGGCGCGCTCCGGCGCTCGGACGCGCACCCGGCCAACCCGGTGCTGCACTTCGCCCGCCGGACCGGGCGCGCGGCGCGCGACGAGCACGCCGACCCGGTGAACCGGAGCGAGTACCTCTTGAGCATGAACCCCTCGTCTGGGTTGACCCGCGAGGAGGCGCTCAAGCGGGTCCTCGCGGACCTCAAGGACGCCGCCCCCGGCGCGGACGTGGAGGCCGAGCAGCCGCTCCAGCACCTCATCAGTCACATGGTCTCCGGGGTGTCCGCGCAGGTGGCGATCAAGCTCTACGGCGACGACCTCGACGTGCTCCGGCGGCAGGCCGAGCGCGTGAAGGCCGCCATCGCCGACGTGCCCGGCGTCACCGCGCCCGTGGCCGAGGCCCAACAGTCGAGCGGAGAGGTCCACGTCCGGCTGCGCCCGGGCGACCTCGCGTTCCACGGGCTGACGCGCGACGCCGTGGCGTCCGTCGTCAAGACCGCGCTACAGGGCGAAGAGGTGGCGCAGGTGATCGACGGCCCGAAACGGGTCGACGTGATCGTGCGGCTCGACGACCCGTACCGCACCGACCTCCCGCGGCTCGGCCAGTTGCGCATCGAGCGCCCCGGCCAGAGGCCGGTGCTGCTGGGCGAGGTGGCCGACATCGGCGACGGGCTGGGGCCGAACGCGGTGAACCGCGAGAACGCGCGTCGGCGCATCGTCGTCCGGTGCAACGTGCGCGGGCGCGACCTCGCCTCGGCCGTCGCCGACATCCAATCGCGCGTGGACGCGCGTGTGCGCCCCGGGCTCCCGCCCGACTACGAGATCGACTACGGGGGCCAGTTCGAGAGCCAGAAGCGGGCCACGCGGCTGATCGCCGCGCTCGCGGCGGTGTCGGTGGTCGGGATGTTCGCGGTGCTCTTCGTGCTGTTCCCGTCGTGGCGGATCGTGCTGCAAATCCTGAACGCCGTGCCGACCGCGTTCGTCGGCGGCGTACTCGCGCTGGTGCTCACCAACCAGACCCTGACGGTCGCGAGCCTCGTCGGGTTCATCTCGCTCGGCGGGATCGCGGTGCGCAACGGCGTGCTGCTCGTGGCGCACTACGCGCACCTGATGCGCGAGCAGGGCGCGCCGTTCGCGCGCGACACGATCCTGCGCGGCAGCTTGGAGCGCTTGGCCCCGGTGCTCATGACCGCGCTCACGGCCGGGATCGCGCTGGTGCCGCTGGTGGCCGAGGGACTCAAACCGGGACGCGAGATTCTCTACCCGGTGGCGACCGTCATTCTGGGCGGCCTCGTCACCAGTACCTTCTGCGAGTTCCTGCTCCACCCCGGCCTGTTCTGGCGGTTCAGCGGCCCCGACGCCGCGCGGCTCGCCGCCGGCGGGCCGGGCGACGACCCGTTGAGTGGGGCGGAACCGCCCGCCGGTTCCCCCTTGTCCCCCCTCCCGCCGGCGGATGGTCCGCCGGCGGACACCCCCGCGGCCGTGGTCGGGCCGCGCGCCGGTGACTGAGCGTTCCGACCCACGGAGGTTCGTGATGACTTACAAGGCGTTGACGGCGGCCGTATTCGGCCTCGGGCTGCTCTGGGCCACGGGCTGCGGAAAGAAGGACGAGTCCAGCGCGGCGAAACCGGACCCGAAACCGGCCCCGAAAAAAGGGGTCAGCGAGGACCACACCCACGGGACCGGCCCGAACGGGGGCGTGGTGTTCGACTTCGGCGGCGGCAAGTACCACGGCGAGTTCAAGCCGGACCACAAGAAGAAGGAAGCGACCGTGTGGATTCTGGGGTTGGACGCGAAGACCGCGGTGCCGCTCAAGGTCGCGAAACTGCGACTCGTGATCGCGAACACGACCCCGAAGATCGAGCTCGACCTGCTCGCGGTGAACCCGGACAAGGACGGCAAGGCGCACGAGTTCCGCGGCACCAGCGACGGGTTGGCGGTGGAGAAAGAGTACGAGGGCACCGTGACCTTCACCCTCGACGGGAAGCAGTACAACGGCGACTTCGAAGAGGAACCGGAGCCGAAGAAGAAGTGACGGCGCGCGGTGCGGGCCGCCCGCGGGATTTGACCGCGGGCGGCCCGCGTGCTACCCGTTAGTGTGGGGCGGACGCGCGCCCCGCGCTCCACGGGTCCCGTGCCGATGTTCGCAACCGCTGCCCCGAGCCTCGACAACACGCTGCCCGGCGCGACGCGCCGCCGGGTCTGGGCCAGCCCGGACGTCCGCTCGCACTCGGTCGTCGTGCTCACGGTCGAGCGGCTCCACGTCGCCCCCCTCACCGGCGCACCGAAGCCCGAAATCGTTGCGGCCACCGTCGCCGCGATTGCCGGGTGCGACGACATCGACGACCTGCTCGGCCCGTTCGCCCTGTCCGTCGATCTGGCCTCGGTGCGCGGCGTGACCCTCGACCTGCACACGAACTCGCTGATCGTGGAGTACGCCAAGGGCGGGACCGCGACCGCCGCGCTGACGGTCGTGTTCGCGACGCCCGAAACCGCCGACGCCTGTTTCACCAAATTGTGGCGGCGGCTCGGCGACGGGTACAAGCTGCAACCGTACCGGCGCGACGCATGGGCCTCGGCCCGCGCCCCGCTGACCCTCCTGATCGGCGCGCTATTGGCTACGATGGCGCTGGCCCTGCTGCTGAGCGTGTTCGAGGACATGGCCGCGGCCCGCGCGGGCGCGCCCGACGGCGCGCCGGCGTCGCCGCTGGCCCCACTCGCGCGCCTGCTCGACTGGATGGACTGGCGCGCGGTGTGCGCGCTGGGCGGCGCGGCGATGGCCGCGGCGCAGGTGTGGCTGTACCGCCGGCTCACGCGCCCGCCCGCGGCGCTCGAACTGTACCGAACCTGACCGCGAAACGCCCGGGGGACGAGATGCGCCGCGACGAGTGTGTCGAACTGTTCAAGCGGATTCCCGAAGCCTATCACCCGCAGGTGAACTTAGTCCTGCGCAACCAGTTCGTCCTGTCCGTGGACGTGGTCGTTCGGTTCGAGCCGACGTACGTGGCGTTCCGCGGGCGCGAGGGCGGTACCACCGACGAGGGCCGCGCGTTCTTCGTGCCCTACGAGGAGATCGCGTACGTCCGACTCGAGCGCGTCGTGCGCGTGGGCGAGTTGAAGCAGATGTACGGGGAGACCGGGTACATCGACGCCGAGGACCGGCTCGCCGCGGCCGACACGAAACAAACCGCGGACGCGGCGAAGGGCGCGATCGACACGCAGACGCCCGCGCCCGTGGTCACGCCCGCGCCCGTCATGGGCACCGACCCCGCGTCCATCGCCAAGCAGAACCTGTTGGAGCGCATCCGCGCGACCCGTGCCAGCGTCTCCGGAACCACCGGCAAGCTCCTCCCCGACAGGAAGTAGCCGCGCGGGCGCGCGACGGGCGCGGGGGCTGTCTTTTGACGGCCACGGCGCGATACACTCTGCCCGGCGGTACGGCGCGGTGCTAGACTGATTGCGCCCATCCCGCGCCGGATCCGGGGTCGCCGCCTGCCATGACGGACGAACTTGCCGAAGCGTTGCTCGCGCTCTTCGAGCGACTCGCGCCGTACGCGCGGACCGACGCGCCGTTGCGCGAGGCCGTGACCGGGTTGGGCCGCGCGGTGGCCGCGTGGGGCGAGCAACTGGCCCCGGCCGAGGTCGCGCCCGCGCCGGTCCCGCCCCCGCCGGCGTTCGAACCGGCCCGGCCCGCGGTGCCCGTGCCGCCCCCGCCGCCCGTCGTCATCCCCGCCGACTTCTCCCTCGCCAAGCCGCTCGCGCCCATCGTCCGCCCCACCGCGTACCCCGACGAGGACGACCGCGGCGGCATCACGCCCGTCGATCTCGGCGTGATCGCGCGCCGGTGCCAACTCAAGTCCGAGGCCGCGCGGATGGTCGCGGCCCGCAAGCGCGGCGACATCTTCTCCATCCCTGAAGACCTGATCCACCGGGCCAACGCTCTGCCCGATTGCGACCTGTGGATGGTTCACCCCGGCGACTACGTCGAAGCGCCGCAGGCGTGGGAGGACTTGGGCGGGGCGTACGCGGTCGGCGCGGAGGCGGCCGAGATGCTCGCCGTGCTGCGCGAGCTGCCCAAGCCGCTGGCCGAGCGCCACCGCGAGCGCGTGCTGTACGCAGTGGCCGAGGCCCAGTCGATGATGTGGTCCGGGGTACTCGACGTTCACCGGCGCGTGGACAACGACCAAGTTCACCTGTTCGTCCACGTCCGCGAAGAGGCCCGCGAGTACCAGATTTACATCAACCGGTACTTGCGCCGCGAGGACCGCGTCGCCGCCGACCGCTGGCCCGACCTGCTGAGCCGCATCGCGGTGCTGAAGGAACAACTGGCCGGCGACCGCTCGAAGGCCCGCACCCGCGACAAGGGGCTGAACAGCATCAAGTACAAGCTGCGCAAGATGGGCGAATCGCCGGCGAAGGCGACAGAGGAATGGCCGCGCGTGCTCGAACTGCTCGAAGAAGTAATCGCAGCCGGGGTGCCGCCGAGCAACGCCGACCTGCGCGAGTTGCTGCTGCCGGTGCTGGAGACGCTGCCCGAGGACCAAGAACCGGGGCCGAACGCGGAGCGCGTGTTCGCGGCCGTGAACGAGTACCTCGCGACCCGCCCCGCGCCGGCCGCGGAGCCGGCGGATGAAGAGCCGTCGGCCGAAGTGCGGGCCGTGGCCGAACTGCTACAGGGGCGCGAGGTGGTGCTGATCGGCGGCGTCGAGCGCGCCGCGAGCCGGCGGCTGATCGAGCGCGCGTTCAAGCTGAGCCGGTTGAACTGGCTCTCGACGCGCCCGCACGAATCCGTGACCTACTTCGAGCCGCACGTGGCGCGCCCCGAAACCGTGATCGTGCTGCTCGCGATCCGCTGGTCGAGCCACAGCTACGGCGACGTGAAGGAGTACTGCGACAAGTACGGCAAGCCCATCGTGTACCTGACCGCGGGCTACAACCCGAACCAGATCGCCCACCACATCCTCCAACAAGTCGGCGACCGCCTCCGGGCACTCACCCGCGCGGGATAAAGGTTGGCCCGCAGACGGCGCAGAGAAGACGCAGATGAAATCGGATCAAGGCAGAAGAGGAATGGCCACAAACAGGCACAAGACACACAAAAGAAGACAACTGAGAAGGCAGGAACAGGGTTGAAGGTGCTCCGCTATGGTGCTCGCGCTTCTGCCTTTTGAACTCCATTCGGTCTTGGTTCTCTTTTTTGAAGCTTGTGCCTGTTTGTGGCCATTCCTCTTTTGTCTTCTGCTTTCTCTCTTCTCCAATCTTCCTTTGCGTCCTCGCGGCTTCGCGTGAAACCTCTTACTTCAGCACGCCGAGTTGCTTGCCCACTTCGGTGAACGCGGCGGTGGCGCGGTCGATCTGCTCGGTCGTGTGCGCGGCAGACACCTGCATCCGGATGCGGGCTTGGCCGTGCGGCACGACGGGGTAACTGAACCCGATCACGTAGATGCCGCGCTTCAGTAGTTCGCTCGCCATGTTGGTGGCGAGGGCCGCGTCGCCCAGCATCACGGGCAGGATCGGCGTGGGGCCGGGCTTGATCGTGAACCCGGCCGCTTCCAGCCCGCCGCGCAAGCGCGTCGTGTTCGCCTTCAGCGTCGCGCGCATGGCGGCGGCCCCGTCCACCAGTTCCAGCGCCTTCATACCCGCCGCGACCAGCGCCGGCGGCACGCTGTTCGAGAACAGGTACGGGCGCGAGCGGTTCCGCAGCCAGTCCACGATTTCGGCGCTGCTCGCGGTGAACCCGCCGCTCGCGCCGCCGAGGGTCTTGCCCAGCGTGCCGGTAATCACGTCGATGCGGTCGAGGACGCCGAGTTCTTCGGCCCCGCCGCGCCCGGTCGCGCCGAGGTGCCCGGTAGCGTGGCAGTCGTCGATGCCCACCGCGGCATTGTACCGATCCGCCAGCGCGCAGATGTCCGGCAGCTTCGCGAGGTCGCCGTCCATGCTGAACACGCTGTCGGTGAAGATCATCTTGAAGCGACAGCCCTTCGCCTCTTCGAGCTTCGCTTTCAGATCGGTCATGTCGTTGTGCTTGTAGCGGAATCGCTGTGCCTTGCAGAGCCGTATGCCGTCGATGATGGAAGCGTGGTTGAGTTCGTCCGAGATGATGGCGTCTTGGTCGGTCAGCAGCGGCTCGAACAGCCCGCCGTTGGCGTCGAAGCACGAGATGTACAGGATGCTGTCGCCCTTGCCGAAGAAGCTCGCGATCTGCTGCTCGCAGCGCTTGTGGATGTCCTGCGTGCCGCAGATGAAGCGGACGCTGGAGAGGCCGTAGCCCCACGCCTTCACGCCCTCGAGCGCCGCGGTCACGATGTCCGGGTGGTTCGCCAGCCCCAGATAGTTGTTGGCGCAGAAGTTTACGACGTCCGCGCCGTTGACGGTAATACCGGCCCGCTGTGGCGAGGCGATGCGGCGCTCGGCCTTATACAGCCCCTTGGCCTTGAGACCGTCCAGTTCGGCGCGAAGAAAGGCGTTGATGTCGTCAGCGGGCATAGTAAGGCGCTCCGAATGAAAACGGTTGATGGAGGGTCGTGGTTCGGTTGATCGTACAAAACGCGAACGGGGGGCTTGCGCCCCCCGCGTGTGGCGCGCCGTGCGCCCTCGTTACCGCCGGAAGGCGCGGGCCGCGCGGAGGCCGTCCTTCGATTCGTACTCCCACACCGAGTCGCCGTTCGGTTCGATCTCCATCACCTTCCCGCCGGCCCCGTTGTTGATCAGCGTGATCAGCGTGTTGCCGCTCGGCAGCCGCTGGCACGAGGTCGGGTTGTTCGCCTCGTACTTCCACAGCTCCTTCACCTTGTCGTCCTTGATCTCGTACTCGACGACGCGGTTGAACTCGCACACCAACAGGCGGTCGTCGGCGGGGGCGTCCATCGTCTGGTACTGCTGCACGCGGCCCAGCGCGACCGGCTTGCCCACTGCCTTGACCTCCCACGTCTTGTTCCCGTCCTTCTCCACTTCCTTCGCGCTGATGCGGAAGCAGTTGCCGCCTTGGAACGTGTTGGTCACGAACACGATGTCGCCGCCCGGGGTGCGGCACCCGGCCATAATGTCGTACTGCTGGCGGTTGTGCGTCCACAACTGCTTCATGTCCTTGTCGTACTGCATGACCTGGTTGCGGCAGATGAGGACCACGCCGCCGTCGGGCAGCACCTCGATGCACAGCGGGGCCGCGATGTTGTGGGTCTTGATGATCTTCCCGGTCGAGTCGCGCTCGGTGACGCGGCTCGCGTTCATCTCGGCGATCAGGTAGTTGCCGTTGGGCAGCTTCTTCGAGTCGGTGGGGTACTGGAGCTGGTTCACCCCGGTGCCGCCGACCTTGGCCTTCTCCTTCAGGTCCGGCCCCAGCGTGAGGACGCGGTACATGCCGTACCCGCGCTGGTCGTACTCGACGATGTCGGTGAACCCGGTGATGCGCGGCTTGAACGCGAACTTCACGAGGTCCTGCTTCGACCCGGTCTTGGCCCACCAGTCGGCCCACGCCTCTTTCGCCTTCGCGAGTTTGTCGTCGGTGGCGCTGAGGCGCGCGTCCGGCTTCTTGTCGCCGGCGTACTGGAGGAGGAACTCTTCGAGCTGCCAGATGCGGCCCCGCGGCAGCTTCGGGATCAGGTCGATCAGTTCGGGCACGAACTCGCCCTCGCGCGTCGTCAGCAGCAGCGTGTACAGGCCGCGGAACTTGGCGTCGATGTCGGCCTCTTTCTTCACCGCGGCCTTCACAAGCGGGTAGGCGTCTTTGATGCGGATGCGCTCGGCGGCGTTGCCGCCCTCGGTCAGCGCGACGTAGGCCGCGAGGCGGCGCGACACGTTCTTGTCGTCCAGCGCCGCGACCAGCGCCGGGTCCGGCTTGCCGTCGGTCACGGCGAGCGCGATCAGCGCGGTGCGAATCTCGTCGCTCACTTCCTCCGAGTCGGCCATCGGCAGGAACGCGATCAGGACGGACGCGGCCTCCTTAGGCTTCAGTTTCACCAGCGCGCGCACGGCCGCGGCCGACACCTGCGAGTGCGGCACCTTCTCCATGCGCTTGAGGGCTTGGCGCGCGCGGTACGCGATTTCCGGGTCGGCGTCGCGCTCGGCGTTCTTGAGCGGACCGATGGCGGCCGTGCCGAACTTCTCGATGTCCTCGGTCGCCTTCACGCGGGTGTCGAAGTCGTCGTCCCCGAACTTCTTGATCACATCGCCAATCATGTTCTGGTCGATGTCGGTCAGCGTGCGGGCCTTGAGGTACTCGATCAGCCCCTTGGCGTCGTCGGGCGACAGGTTCACCTGCTTGAGCGCGGCGTCGTCGTTGAGTTGCGCCGCGACCGGCTGCGCCGAGGCCTTGCCCTTCTTGGCTTTCGGCTGAACCCGCGCCGGCGGCTCGTCGGGATCGACGACCACCGGCAGCTCATCGGCGTGGACCGTAAGATACGACATGGTGAGCAGGGGCAGAACGAAGGCGAGCGGCAGCCCGAGGTGGCGCATGGCGCGTTCTCCGCGGAGAGGAGCGACCCAATATCCCTCTACTCTACGGGTTCGGGCGCGCGAAGGGTAACGAGATTCCGCCCGCGCCGCGGGCGGTGCGGGCCGGTACCGCGCGAACGCTATCACGGCACGGCGTATCCGGTCCCCACCACCGCACCGTCGCCCGACTGCGTTACTGACTGCGGGAGCCTACTGCGGCTGTTGAGTCGGGGGCGGCCACGCGAACGGCGCGACGGTCACGGCGGCGTAGTTCGCGTCGAGCGCGGGGCCGAGCAGCAGCGCCGCGATGCGGCGGACGGTGTCGCGAACGTGTGCCACCTCATCGACTCGAACGGGTCGCCCCCGTCGGGCCCGTGGTGTCGTCGTTGACCGTCACGTCGTCGAGAGTTGTTCCCCGGGCACGTTCCGGTCGGGTACGTGAAGCGCGAGTCGCTCGGCGATCTCCTCCCGGAGCACAACGACCTCGTCGGGGGCTTCGACCCCTAAACCGGACGCGGCCGTTCTGCACGCCGAGGACGTGGATCACGATCTTCCCGCCGATCACAACACCTTCGCTCGTCTTGCGCGTGAGAACTAGCATGGCCCCTCCGTGAGTCGTTCACAGTTGTTTTCGTTCCCCGGTCTATCCGGGCGTGGGGCCATTCGCAAACCCCGTACCGCTCCCCGATTTCGCATTTCCCCACCCCGACCCGGCGGGTGTGACACCCGCGTGTGTCGGATCCGCACGCGGGTGTCACACCCGCACACGTACTCGCGCGTGGGTCGCGGCGCGTCGAGCGCCGTCTCGAGCGCCGCACCCGGATGATTCCCGTGCGCGGCGGTTTTTTCCTGCGCCGGAGTGTTACGGTACGCGCGTTGCTTTAGGCCCGTCGTCACACACGAACCGGTCACACGGGATCCGTCATGAGTGCCACGATGCCCAGCCGGGAAGACCTGCAATCGTACCGACAGCACCTGCAATCGCTCGCCGCGCGGCTTTCGGGTGACGTTGTTCAACTGACAGCCGAGGCGACCCGGCCGACGGGTGCCGAGGGGGTCGAGGCCGAGGAACCGGCGTCGGACCCGACGGCCACGAGCAGCGAGGGCGACGAGGAAGTGGCGCGAGGCGTGTTGATGGCCGAGGGGCAAATCCTCACGGAGGTTCGCGCGGCCCTCGCCCGGCTCGACGCCGGAACGTTCGGCCGGTGCGAGCGGTGCGGCCGATCGATCGGCAAGACCCGCCTCGAAGCGGTCCCCTACGCGGGCCGGTGCGCCCGCTGCGTTCGGACCGAACTGGACGAACCGACCTGAACGCCGTGCCCGTGTGCGATCTGTTGACGAACCGCGCCGTGCGGCGCGAACGGAGCCGGCCGCGCCATCCGGCCGGGGCTCCGACATCCGATGGCGGGAGGTTTGTGCGATGTCTTTTCTCTCGGGCCTGACGCCGCTGGAAGTGATCGCCCTCGCGGCTCTGAGCGCCTTCGGCGCCCTGTGCGTCTTCGGCGCAATCGGCGCAACCGTGGCCTACCTCGCGACGCGCGAGCGCGCCCCCGCGCGGCGCACCGCCCCGGCGGTCCCACGGCCGCAACCTGCCGCGCCGGTCCTCGGGTTGTCGACGCGGATCGGCGCCACCGCTTGACGCGCCCGCACGGGTGAGGTGTTCGTCCCGCACGGGCCGACCGCGCCGGTCGCCGCCCCCGCCGACCGTGCGGGCGCGGCACACCAGACCGGGGTGGCGTGTTCGGAAGGGCGCACTCTCACCATTCGGGTTCGCAACTACTAACCGGGGCGTGGGCACCGACCCGGCTGGCACCCGAACTGCCGGTGAGACGAACCGAAGTCGCCGGGAGCGACGAGCGGCAGGGTCTGCCCGCGCTTCCCGTGTGACCGGAGCGCGGACGGTTTTTCGCCTTGTTCTACTTCGTGGGAGCTGGTCATGACTCAGGACCCGAACGACGTGGTGCGGGTGTACGCCGGACACGCACTTATGGTGCAGGTGCACCGGGCGGCGCTGGACGAAGCCGGGATCGCGTGCCGCGTGGTCGGCACGGAACTGAGCGGCAGCTTCGGCTCCGCGCTCCCGGCGTCGGTCGAGATATGGGTCCACCGAATCGACGGGCCCGCGGCCGAGGCGGTGATCGCGCGCGAGTCGCGGCCCGCGGAAGGGGCGAACCGCGACCGACCGCGGCAGCGCTTCCCGTACCCGGCCGACGCCCCGAAGCCCGCACCCGCGCCGCACCGGCGGGAACCGTACGTGAACCCCGATCCGGGTGCCTGAACGGAGCCGCGAGCGGGCCGCGCCCGGTACGGTCGCCGCGCGCGACCTCTCGCGGGATTTCTGACGGCTCGGCCGTCGCGCACGAGCGGTGAGTGCCACCCCACTCGGGAGGCACCCGCACCTCGGAGTTTCGGGGGACGTCATGAGCACTCTGGCCGGGCGAAGGTCGTGGACGCGGTGGTTTGCCCTCGGCTCGGTGTTCAGTCTGTTGAGCGTGTTCGTCTTGGTCACTGGCGACACGGACTGGCTGGGTTTCCTCGGGTTCTTGGGGTTCCTCGGGTTCCTCGTGCCACCGCTCGCGGTGCCCGCACGGGAACAACGGGACCGTTCGGCCCGGTGACCCGCTCCGCCGCGTCGGATGACGGGTACGCCCCGGAGACTCGTCATGCCCACGGAACCGACCGCCTCGGACCTGCGGGGCGAGGTCGTCTACTTGTACGCGTTCGACGTTGCGAACGAGATCCGCCTCGACCGGGCCGCGGAACTCCTCGCGGGGCGCTCGACCCCGTTCGCCGTGCGCCCGGATCGCCCCGCGCCAAAAACGGTTCCCGTGTCGCGCCCGCTCGTGGTCGAACCCCCGGTCCCTGCCGCGAGCGTGAACGGTAGCGCCCTCCGCTTGCACGTCCGGGTCTTCGAGGTGGGCGTCGTCAGCGCCACGGTGCGCGTTCCGTTCGCGGGCGGGGCGCTCGCGGCTCTGGCCCCGTTCCACACCCCGACACTCAACGACGGCCGTCCGCTCGACGCGCTCGCGCGCGAACAGTGTGACGACGTGTGCCGCGCGATCGGTGCCGCTCTGGTTCGACCCGTGGAGCGGTCGGAGCCCGAGGCGTACACGGTCTTCGCCCTCGCGCATCTGGGCGGAGACCGGGACGCGAACCGGTGGCTCGCCGGTCACGAGCGCGAGGTCGCCGGGCTACTCACCGGGACGCCGGGCGACCGGCTCAGCGGGGCACAAGTCGCGGACGTGCTCCGCCTGAGGCGGTCGTTCGAGAACACCGATCTCGTGGTGATCGACTGGGACGCGGCGCTGGTCGTCGACCCGGACCGAGGGGCCGAGGACGTGCTGTTCGTGATCGAACTGGCGAATCTACAGTTGGAAGAGTTTCGGTGGATGGACCGGCAGCTCGACCGCTACTTGGACCGGGCGTACGACGACCTCGCCCGGCGCCAGTGGTGGTCGTTCGGGGCGATGGGCCGCATCCTCCGCTCGCTCCGCCAACTGCGGGTCGATCTGACGAAACTCGCGGACGAGGTGGCGCACATCACGAAGTTCGTTGGCGACTGGCACTTGGCCCGCGTGTACCTGTTGGCCCGCGAGCGGTTCCACCTCGACCGGTGGCGGGAGAGCGTCGAGCAGCGCTTGGCCGAAGTGGACCGGTTGTACACGCTGACCCGCGGCGACGTGTACGAGCGCCGGATGCTCTGGCTGGAGATCGTGGTCGTCGTCTTCTTCGCCGTCGATCTGTTTCTCCTGCTGTCGAAGTGAACCGTTCGCGCGACCGGGCGCTTCTCACTCCGGTTGCGGGGCCCCCTCGTCGTCGGGGCCCCCGCCGGCGAGGCGGTACTTTTCGATCAACCGATAGAGCGTTCGGCGACTGACGCCGAGAGCCTTGGACGCCCGCACCTTGTTCCCGCCGTGCCGGTGCAGCACCTCCTCTACGTGCCGCCGCTCCACCCCGTCGAGGTCGTCCGGGCCGGCCGGCGGGGCCGCGGGGCCCGCACCGACCGCGCCCGGCGGGCTGACCTGAACGAGATTCTCCGGCAGGTCGTCCACGGTGATCGTGTTCCCTTCGGCGAGGATCTGCGCCCGCTCGATCACGTTGGCCAGTTCGCGCACGTTCCCCGGCCAGTTGTACCCGCACAGCACCGCCAGCGCCGTCGGGTCCACCGCGAAGGACCCCTTGCCGACCGGGCGCGTGCGAAGGAGGTGGTCGATGATCGCGGGCACGTCCTCCCGCCGGTCCCTGAGCGCGGGCAGACTGACGGCGACGACGTTCAACCGGAAGAACAAGTCCTCGCGGAACCGGCCCGCCTTGACCTCGTCCTCCAGCGGCTTGTTCGTGGCGGCTACCACGCGCACGTCGGCGTGCTTCTCCTGAGTGCTACCGACCCGCCGGTAGTGTCTGTCTTCCAGCACCCGGAGCAGTTTGGCTTGGAGCGCCGGGGCCATCTCCGCGACCTCGTCGATGAACAGGGTGCCGCCCTCGGCCACCTCGAACAGGCCCTGCTTGACCCGGTCGGCCCCGGTGAACGCCCCCTTCTCGTGGCCGAACAGTTCGCTCTCCAACAAGCTCTCTTGGAGCGCGGCGCAGTTGATGGTGACCAAGGGCATGTCGCGCCGCGTGCTGTTGCCGTGAACGGCCCGCGCCACCAGTTCCTTGCCCGTACCGCTGGGCCCGCGGACGAGCACCGTCGCGTCGGTCGGGGCCACCTTCTCGATCATTTGGATCACTTTGCGGACCGCCGGGCTCGACCCGACGATGTGGTAGCGCGGCGACTCGTAGGTGAGTCGCCCGAGGAGCCGCCGCAACCGGACGTTCTCCGCCCGCAGCCGCCGGACCTCCATACCCCGGTCCAGCACGGGCATCATCTGCTGAAGTCGGAACGGTTTGAGGATGTAGTCGAACGCCCCGGCCTTCATCGCCTCCACCGCGGTCTGGATCGTCCCCTGACCCGTCATGATGACCCCGACGAGGTTCGGGTCGATGGCAAGCGCCTGCCGGAGGAGTTGGATGCCGTCGGTGCCCGGCATCATCAGGTCCGAGAGGAGCAGGTCGAACTCGCCCTCGCGGATCGCGCCCGGGGCGGCGGCAGGGTCGGACAGGCCGCGGACCTCGAACCCCACCTCGGTGAGCGACTCGCACAGCGCGCGCATCAACTCGACCTCGTCGTCGACGATCAGAAGGCGGCCTCGGGGCGCGGGGGTCGGCACGGCGCGGGTACCTCGGTTGTTCGTGAGCCGGGGGCGGCAAGCGCGGCGGGTTGTGACCGGTCGGACGGCGCGTCACGCGTGGCGCAGGTTCTTGACGTTCGTCTCCGGGCGGAGCGGGAGGGTGACACGCACGGTGGTCCCGGTCCCGACCGTGCTCTCGATCTCCAACCGGCCGTGGTGCTGGTCAACGATGCGCTTGCAGATGGCCAGCCCTAGCCCCGTTCCCTTGCCCTCTTCCTTGGTCGTGAAGAACGGCTCGAACACTCGGGACAAGAGATCAGCGGGGATGCCCCCGCCGGTATCGGCAATTTCGATCACAATCGCCGGCACCGCTCCCTGTAGCTCGCCCGTTCGCACGCGTGGGACGAGTCGGCCACCTCTGGGCATCGCGTCGGCGGCGTTCGTGAACAGGTTCAGGAACACCTGTCGCAGTTGCTGACGGTCGGCGTGGATGACCGGTACACCGGTCGCGAACTCCGACTCGACGCGGATCTGCCGTTTCCGCAGGTGGTGCGCGACCAACTCGATCGTTTTGGTCACTTCCTCGCACACATCCACGGTCGAAACTTGCTCGCGCCCGGCCCGGCTGAACTGGAGCAGGTTGGCCACGAGGCCGGCCATCCGTTCGACCTCCTGATCGATCACCTCAAGAGCCCTGCGCCGCGGGTCGTCCGGCGGCGTCTTGGCGAGGACCCCTTCGACACGCAGGCTCACGGTCCCGAGCGGGTTGTTCAGTTCGTGGGCGATGCTGGCGGCCAGTTCGCCGACCCCCGCCAGTCGCGCGGCCTGCCAGAGTTGCTGCGTCGTCGCGCGCAGCTCGGCCAGCGCCTGCTCCCGCTGCTTGGCCGTCTCCCGCAGTTCCTGTTCGGCCCGCTTCCGCTCGGTAACGTCCCGCAGGATCAGTGTGTGGACCGCCTCCCCCCCGACCTCGGTTCGGGACGACGAGATTTCCAGAGGCACCGTACGGCCGTCCGCGCGCCGCCCTGCCGCCTCCCGCGGTACGGGCGACACCGCGTCGGACGGGAGCCCGTCCGGGAGGAACTGGGCCACGTGCGCGCCCGCCGCGCGCTCCGCGGTGCAGCCGAAAACCTGCTCCGCGGCCGGGTTGAAGAGCGTCGTCCGCAGGTCGGCGTCGAGGATGACGATCGCGTCTTGGGCGGACCGAATGACGGCATCGAGTTTGGCCCGCGTGTTAGCGAGTTCGGCGTTCGCCCGCAAGTGCTCCAGTTCCCGTTGGGCGGCCTCGAACCGCTTCCGCTCCGTCACGTCGCGAACGATGGCGGTGATCAGCACCGCCGGGCCGGTCCCGAACTTCGAGATGGAGACCTCGGCCGGAAACTCGGTCCCGTCCTTCCGCCGACCGTACACCTCCCGCCGCTCGCCCATCAGCCGGGCTGCCGAAGCGGCGGCGGCGAACCCCTCGACTTGTCCGCGGTGGGGCGGGCGGAAGCGCTCGGGGAGGAGCAGTTCGAGCGGCTTCCCGACGACCTCTTCCGGGGTGTAGCCGAAGGTCTTGGCCGCGCCGCGGTTAAACAGGACGATCTCTTGGCGGGCATCGACCGTGACGATTCCGTCCTCGGCGATCTCGATGATCTCCGCCAGTTGGTCGGGGCAAATGCGTGCGAGCACGACGGCCCTCATGGGGGGGCGGCCTTTTTCGCCGCTTCGAGTGACACGACCGACTTTCGTTCCTGATCGCTGGTGGAATGGTTTCATACCGGCTATCACCTGTCAACCCTCCGGTGCAGTTGTGGCACACGGCCGCACGCGCCGCTGCGCTACCGTGCGAACGGGCCGTTGGTGACGAGGTCGGGAACGCGGGCGGCGACCCGATGGTCACCGCGAGACAGTTGATCGGCGGGGGCTGTCGCCACGGGCTGGCCCGACTTCCTCCCAGCGTTGGCGTGAACTGGTGCCGGGCGACGTTAGGGCTCCCGCAGTTCCTCCATGTACGCGGCCAATCGCTGGTGCACCGCGTGGAACCGTTGGACCGATTTCAGGGCCGGCAGTTGCTCGGCGTAGAACTCCGGCGCGTAGCACCGGGCTTCGATTCGGTCGATGTCGGTGCGGCGGACATGATCCCTCTCGTGCGGCTGGGTGTGAAGGTGGGTGGCTCCAATCGTGCCAATGCAACTCCGGGGCCAATGCCCGCACCGGGCGAGGAAGTTGTCCCGGAACCGGTGAGAGCGAGGAACCGCCGCCCCGTGCTAGAGCGCGGGCGGCGCGAATAACGTGGAGAACGGGACGATTCGCAGCGGCTCGCGTGCGATTCGGTCACGACGTGTGATCGAACTGTCGCGAAACCGCACACCGTCTGCCGGACGGCACAGAGCGGCTCGCGATTGGCGAGCGCGGGTCGGTCGCGTTGTTCCGGCGCGCGGATCGCCCGGACCCGCCGGGCTTGCTAACTGGCCTTACCCCCAAAGTGGGCCGCCCGTACCGGGCGCCCCCGTTGGGAACGAAATGACGGGGTGCGTCTCGATGAGAGTCGGGCCCGCGTCGGACTTGCCGACAGACGGCGGCGGCTCGGTCAAGGGTCTTGAGTGGATGCAGATTCACAACGCAGAAGACGGGAGCGCAAGGCTCGGCACCAGTGGAGTGCATTTGGTAACACTCCCGACCTTGCTCATGGTGGCTTTCTGAAGGGCCGCCGGATTCCATCGCGTGAATCACTCAGCTTGGCGGCGGAGGAGGAACGCACATGGCGACGGAGGGACCGGGGGGAATAGCCACCGGCTGAAGTTCTCACCGAAATCCAAGAGATCGTTGGGCGGGCGAAACGCGGAGACACCACTGCCGCCCCCAACTGCGTGTGATCCTCAATCGCCACCCAATTCTTGTGACTCACTGCGGCTCCCTCGCACGCCAACCCGGCGCAAGGGCTGATTCGCCGCCCGCGTCTGCCCCGGCGCGGGTGTGGGGTTCCGTGGGGATGAGCTCTCGGAGCCGTTACCATGATGCGCCAATTGCTCGTCGCGCTCGCCGTCCTGTTCCTGCCCGCGTTCGTCCTCGCCGGGCACACGCGCCCCGGCTACGTGGACGGGTGCCAATCGGCCGACGGTCGGTTCGTCGTCACGGCGGAACCGAAGAAGAAGCCCGACGGCAAGGACGGGTGGCAGTTCACTTGGAAGGACACGAAGACCAACGAGACGCACACCGGCTGGCTGGTGGGCGTGCCGCAGGGACTGGATCACTTCAAGGTCGCGTACGCGCACATCTTCGTCCCGCCCGGCGGCGAGACCTTCGCCGTGTGGCAGACCGCGAACTGGACCGACGCGGGCAGCAAGCCGCCCAAGACGACCGAGCAACCGCTGAACAAGGGCGCGACCGACGAGTTCAAGAAGTACGCCGGGTTCGGCGACCGTGTCGTGACCTACAAGAAGACCGGCGAGGTCGTGAAGCGGATCGCGCTGACCGACATCCTCAAGCCGAACGAGTGGGTGTATGTGAACTGGGTGTAGGGCAACATGTACTGGCTGAGCGAGTACCCCGACACAACCGGCGTCGCGCGTGAGGAACTCTGCCGCGACGTGGTCTGGGCACTCGTCGCAGGCAACGAATTCCGGTTCAATCACTGATCGTTCCGTCCGGTTCTGTCTGCGCCGCGTGTTAGCAGGTATTCAGTGTTATGAGTCGGGCGCTGCCGCAACCCGAAGGACCGACCCCCGAGGCCGACCGCCTCGTGCGGCTGGTGCTTGCCGGTGAGACGACCGCGTTCGCCGATCTGATCCGGCTGTACGAATCGGACGTGTGGCGGATCGCCGCGAGCCTGCTCCGCGACTGGACCTCGACCGAGAGTTTGGTGCAACAGGCGTTCATCGACGCCTACAAGAACCTGCACCGGTATCAGCTCGGCACCGACTTCGGGGCGTGGGTCCGGGCCGTCGCCCGCAACCGGCTGCGGAAGGAGTACCGGACGCTCTCCCGCGACGAGCAGCGGCTGGCGGCCTACAGCGAACAGCTCGCCGAGCGGCTGCGGGCTGAGGAGCCGGTTCACGACGACACCGACCTGTACCTCGCGGCCCTGCGCGGGTGCCGGGAGGAACTGCCGGAGGACGAGGCGATCCTGCTGCGGCTACGGTACGAAAAGGGGCTGTCGTTCGAGGCCATCGCCGCCCGCCGCGGGCTGACCCGGCCGCCGTCCAGCGCGCAATCTCGCGCATCCGGTTTCGCCTGCGGGCCTGTATCGAAGGGCAAATGAACCCGACCCCGAACCCGACATGAACCACACCGACGAACTCACCGACCGCCTGATCGACGGCACCCTGACCGGTGCCGAAGCGGTCGAGTTGCACGACCTGCTCGCCGACGATCCCGGTGCGCGTACCCGGCACCTAGCAGCGGTTCGGCTGGAGTTGGTGCTGCGCGGACTGCGCTCCGCGTTCGATTTCGCGGAGCCGACGGTCGCGAAGATCGAATCGGATCGCGCCGAGCGGACCACCACAGTGGTGATGGCCGAACTCGCCAATCTGCCGCCTCCGGGTACCGAGCGGCTACCGTTCCGCAACCGGCGTATGTGGCTCGCGCTCGCCGCGCTGACTGCCGCGGTTCTCGTCGGCCTTTGGCTCGCGCGGCCCGCTCCCGCTCCCGCACCTGTCCCAACCCCGCGGGCTCACCCCGCTCCCGATCTGGCGCGGTTGACCACCGTGACCGGCTCCGTCGAGATCGTCGGGCCGGGCGGCACATCCGTCGCTCGCGCCGATCAGACCCTCAGCCCCGACCAGACCTTGCGGACCGTCGGGGAGGAGAGTGTCGCCGTGCTGGAGTTCGCGGACCGAACGCGCGTGGAAGTGCAGTCCGACACCGCCGTGCGGGTACTCCCTACCGATGGCGCGGACCCCCGGAAGGTGCTCTTGCTCGAAGGACGCGTGACCGCAGTCGCGACAGGCCGACGGATCGTGGTCGGGGCGGGTACGGCAGAAGTGGAAGCGAGCCGCGGCTCGTTCTCGCTCTGCTCGTCCGGGCCGGGGTCGGTGCGGGTGGAACCGGTAGACGGGGACGTGCGGGTCGTTCGCGGTGCTCCCGCCGACCCGGTGATCGTCGGCCCCGGCCGCGCGGCGTTCGTGCGCGACGAGCAGACTCCCGTTCGGATCGAGGCGTCCGCGCGAATCGACTCGACGCCCCGCGACCGGCTCAACTTCATGGCCCTCGACGCCGGCTTCACACCGGACGGCGAGGTGTGGGCGGTGTCCGCGAAGCAGTGGGCGCGGTGGAGACCCGGCACTCCCGACCCCGGCCGCATCGCATTTCCGCCGAAGATTCATAACGACGGACTCGCGTCGTGGCTCACCCCGGACCTGCGTGCGGTTGCATTGTGCCGAATCGATGACAAGGAGGAGCGGATCGTCATTCGCGCGCTACCATCAGGCGAGGAGCGCGGGCGCGTGCCGGTGCGCGTCTCCGAACCGCGGTTCCTGTGCGTCGGCCCCGATGCCTCTTGGGTAGCGACCGCTGGCGGACCGAAGTCGCAGAACCGCCATGTTCGAGTTTGGAACACGAACACGGGCGAGGAGCGGTTCGTGCGCGAAGTGAACAACACGGCGTACTGCCTCGCCGCATCGCCGGACGGCAAGTGGCTCGCGGTCGGGGTGTCGGATCTCGGCAAGGGAACCGACAACGCCGTCGTGGTGTTCGACGCCGCTACCGGCGACCGCGTGTTCGAGCTCCCGACCCGGCGGAAGGCCGTCACCACGCTCGCGTTCACCGCAGACTGCAAGTACTTGGCCGCCGGCTTCAACGGGGCGATCCAGATTTGGGATGTGCCTGACCGCAAACTGGTGAAGACGCTCGAAGGCTTCGAGCGTGTCGTGACCCGACTGGCTTTCGACCCGCAAGGAAAGGTGCTCGCGGCGGGGACCCAGGACGGGCAGGTGTGGGTGTGGTCTGCGGACACTTGGAATCGTCGTCAGGTGCTCGAAGCCGGCACGCGCGGCGTGCGGTCGGTGGCGTTCAGCGCCGACGGGAAGTTCCTCGTCACCACCACGAACAAGGTCGGCGTAGCGGTCTGGGAGGTCGCCCCGGAACCGGCCAAAGCCCCAGACCCGGACGCGTGACCGAATAAGTTGCGAAGCCGCCTGCGGCTTTTGTCTGCGCCCCGCCCCGACCGGGGTTCTGCTGCTGTCCCGCCTCGGAGCCTGCCGAATGTTTCGCTTCGCTGCCCTCACACTCGTCCTCGCCGCCGGTCTGCTCGGCCTCCGCGCCGCCGATCCGCCGGCGACCGAACTGAAACTCGCCACGGTCGCCGAGAGCAAGTCCGAGTACGAGAAGTCCGTCGGCCCGTTCCTGGCGAAGCACTGTGCCGCGTGCCACAACGCGAAGAACCCGAAGGGCGACCTCGACCTGGCCGCCCTCGACCC
>VGZJ01000075.1 GCA_016872595.1 Planctomycetota bacterium | reverse complement strand
TCCCAGCGCCGGGGTGCTCCCCCAAGTGCAACTGTAGATCGCCGTTCGGTTGATGGTTCTTGTGGACGCCCTTCACCTCACGGAGAGCCGCACCATGTTTCGCACTCGGTTCGCGGTCGCGTTCGTCGCGGTCGCGCTGGCGGGGTCGGCCCGCGGCGCGGACCCGGCCGCCGCGACGATTCTCACCCCGGACGCCAAGGGGTTCCTCCACATCCGCGTCGCAGACGTCTGGGCCACGGACGTCGCCAAGCAACTCCGCGCCTTCACCGCGCAAGCCGGGGCCGGACTGCTCGCCGACTTCGACGGCCAGTTCTACCCGGCCCCTTCAGAAATCGAGTCCTTCACCGTCGTGCTGTTCGACCCGCGGTTCCGGGACGTGATCCCGATGGGGTCGCCCACCGACGTGACGCCCGTTTGGGTGGTCACGAGCAAGAAGCCGCTCCAGAAGGCCGAACTGCTCAAGACGATGGCGAAGACCGGGCGCGCCAAGAAGCACGGCGGCAAGGACTACTACTTCGACGAAAACAACTGGTCCGGAATACTGCTCCTCGACGAGCACAGCTACGCATACGCCTCGGAAGACTCCATCACGAAACTGATCGACCGCATGGCGAAGGCCGGCGAGGTGAAATCCTCGCTGGCGGAGGTGTTCGCGCGCGCGGCGGACAAGTACCCGGTTTCGCTCGGCGTGAACGTCACCGCGCTCGCGACCCCGGACCTCGTGAAGGGCGCGCCGCCGGAGTTCGGGCCGCTGCTGAAAGCCAAGACGCTGCTCGCGGCCATCGACCTGAAGCCGAAGACGACCCTGAGCGTGGCGCTAGACTTCGGCACCGCGGACGAGGCGAAGGACGGGCTGAAGGGCGCGCAGGCCGCGGTGCAACTGGCCCGCGCGCAGATCGGCCAAGCCCTCACTTACACTGAGCAGAAAGCGAAGCGCGACCCGGCGAAGGGGCGCGCCGGTATTCAGGACTTCCCCGAAGCGGTCGGGTTCGTTCTCGCCGCGGCCGGGCTGAAGCAACTCGACACCCTCCTCGGCACCATGCCGGTCGCGGTGAAGGGCACCACCGTGAGCGCGTCGCTGGAACTGGACAACGTGCTGCCGGGCGGCAGCACCGCGCTGAGCATCGCGGCTGTGGCCGCCGCGATCAGCGTTTCGGTCAACGACGCGATGCGCCACGACCGCAACTACCTGCAACCGGGCAACTACGACTGGACCGAGCGCGAGCGCCAACTCGCCACCGTCGTGCGCGCGATCGAGCGCTACCACAAGGACAAGGGCCACTACCCGCCGTCGGCGGTTCTCGACAAGGACGGCAAACCGGTGCTGTCCTGGCGCGTCGCGATCCTGCCGTACATGGACGGTGCGTTCATCAACAGCCCGTGGGACCCGACGAACCCCAACGCGAAGCGCATCAACTCGCCCAAAGAGCTGTACGACATGTTCAAACTCGACGAGCCGTGGGACGGGCCGAACAACAAGAAGCTGCTCGACAAGTTCCCCTCGCCGTACCGCGCGCCGTGGAGTGTGCTGCCGTACCACATGACCAACGCCGGGAAGACCACGACGCTCGCGTTCGTTGGCAAAGGGGCGATCTTCGACCCCGCGAAAAAGGTCACGGAAGGCGACGTGCGCGACGGCCTCAAGCAAACGCTGATGGTGTTCCAGCACGAAGAGGCCGGGCACGCGGTGTATTGGACGAAGCCGGCCGACCTCGCCCTGACCGCGGACGGGAAACTGCCCGCAGACGGCCCGAACTTCGCCCGGCGCTTCGCCGCGGCCTACGGCGACGCCAGCGCGCACACCTTCGTGGACGGGCTCGACCTGAAGACGCTGCTGGGTGTGGTGACGCGCGAGGGGAACGAGAAGGTTGACGAAAAGGTGATCCGGCCGGAGCCGATCCGCCCGAAGGGGGGCGGCAAGTTCGACCCGGACGTGTTCCCGCCGCCCCCGCCGCCGCTGGCGAAGTAGCGACCGTCGGGGCCGCGCCACCGGACGCGGCCCTTTTTTGTGACTCCGATTGCACGCGCCGGGCGAACATCGTTGGCGTTCACCTCTCTCGACTGGAGCGCTCATGTCCGCGGTTACGTCTCCGCGATTCGATTTCGCCGATCTCGGCGCGCTGACCGACCTGTACCCGCTGCTGGCGCGGATGCGGGCCCAAGAGCCGGTTCACTTCGCCCCGCAACTGAACGGCTGGGTGACGACCCGGTACGCCGACGCGGTCGCCGCCCTGCGCGACCCGGCGCTGACCAGTCAGCGGCTCGCGCTGATCGTGCAGTACCAGTTGCGCCACAGCGACCCGGCCATCGCGAAGGACTTCGAGCGAATCTGCTTCCAACAGATGCTGTTCCGCGACGGCGGCGCGCACCACCGCTTGCGCGTCCTCGGCAACCGCGGGTTCACGCCCTCGGTGCTCGACCGCGCGCGGCCGATGATCGAGGGCGTCGTGAACGATCTGCTCGACAAGGTGCAGGCCCGCGGGCACATGGACGCCATCGCCGACTTCGCTCAACCGCTGCCCGCGGTCGCCATCGCCGAACTGTTCGGCATCCCGGCGAGCGACCGCGACCTGTTCCAAACGTGGTCCGACGACGTGGCGAAGTTCTTCGGCGGCACGCACGGCGACCCGGCGACCGACGGGCGCGCGTGCAACGACGGCGCGCTCGCGCTCGAAGACTACTTCCTGCGGCTCATCGAGACGCGCCGCCGCGCGCCCGGCCACGACCTCGTGAGCCTGTTGATCGCGGGGCAGGCCGAGGGGAAATTGAGCGCCGAAGAGGTGTGCGCGCAGTGCATCCTGATCCTGATCGCCGGGCACGTCACGACCATCGACCAGATGGGCAACGCGCTAAGCGCGTTCCTGCACCACCCGGCGCAGTGGGAGCGGCTGCGGGCCGACCCCGCGCTGATCGGGTCCGCGGTGGAAGAGGCGATCCGGTACGACCCGGCCGCGCCGTTCACGCACCGCATCGCGCTGAAGGAAACGCAACTCGGCGGGAAGACGGTCGCGCCGGGGGACGTGGTGTACGTCGGGCTGGCCGCGGGCAACCGCGACCCCGTGGCGTTCGCGAACCCGGACACGTTCGACATCGCCCGCGCGCCCAACGAGCACCTGAGCTTCGCCGTCGGCCCGCACGTGTGCCTCGGCGCGGGGCTGGCGCGCCGGGAGTTGGCAATCGGGCTGGCGGCGCTGGCGCGGCGGATGCCGCACCTACGCCCCGCCGCGGAGCCGCCGCGCCGCCGGTGCGAGAGCCTCGTGTTCCGCGGGTTCCACTCGCTCCCGGTCGCGTTCTGACCGGCGCGGTTACTTCTTGAACACGCTGTCGTCGAGTTTTTCGTAGCTTGTGACTTCGAGCACTTCGGCTTCGAGGAACTGCTTGCCGTCGTGCTTGACGATGACCTTCTTGGGCTGGGGCACGCCGTTCTTGCCCTTGGCGTATTCCGTGACGATCCTCTCCTCGGTGACTTCCTTGCCGGTGCCCGGCTCCGACCCACGGAACTCCAGCTTCGCCATCAGCCCCGTCTCCTTGTCGAAGAAGATGCTCATGTCCTTCTGGCCCTTCGCGGTCACGCGGACGCCGACGACTTTCTTCCCCTCGACCTTGTCCTCGCCGATGATGCTCAGCTCGTACTTCTTGTCCTTCAGCGGCACGAGCCGCGCAACTTCGAGCACGTGCCCGGCTTCCTTCAGCGCGGTCTTGGCCTCGTCCGGTGCCTTCATCTCCTTGCCGTCCACCTCGAGGGTGATCTTGTCGCCGTTGACGATGGTGAGCACGGTGATCGACTTGTCCCCGATCTTGAGTTCCATCACGTCCTTGAACTTGTCCGGAATCATGTAGGACGTTTCTTGTGTGAACTCGATCTCGCCCGCGCCGGGGAGGTTGATCTTCCCCTTGTTCTTGGTGATCGCGGCCTTGTTCTTGGAAAGGACGTCTTCGCCGCCGTGGGCTTTGATCGCCTTCGCGAGAATCGCTTTGGCGTCGTCGTCCGCGGCGCGGGCGACTGGGGCCGCGCCGACCGCGGCGCACAGGGAGAGGGCCAACAGGCGAAACATGGGAACTCCGGGGTGGGGTGACGGGCGATGCCATCCTATTCGGGACGACCGCACGAGTATTTCTCGATTGGCAAAACGCCGCCCGCGCGGGGCCGTTTCACCCGACGCGGTGCGGCAGCGGTTTTCCCTCCAGCCCCGCGAACAGGTTCACCACGGACAGCTCCGCCATCCTGCGCCGCGTCTCTTCCGTCGCGCTGCCGAGGTGCGGCGTGATGACGACGTTGTCGAGCGCGAGCAGCGGGTGGTCGCGCGGCAGCGGTTCCGGGTCGGTCACGTCCAGCGCCGCGGCGAAGATGCGCCGCGCTTGCAGCGCTTCAGTCAGCGCGTCCTTATCGACGACCGCCCCGCGGGCGACGTTCACGAGTGTCGCGGTCGGCTTCATGAGGGCGAGTTCGGCGCGGCCGACCAGCCCGCGCGTTTCCGGCGTGAGCGGCACCGTCAGCACGACGTAGTCCGCGGTCGCGAGCAGTTCGTCCTTCGTCGCGTAGGTCGCCTTGAGCGCGACTTCTGTTTCGTCGCTGCGGTTGCGGTTGTGGTACAGCACCCTCATGCCGAAGCCCTGTGCGCGCAGGGCCACCTGCCGCCCGATGCGGCCCATGCCGAGAATGCCGAGCGTGCTGGAATGCACCTCGCGGCCGAGCATGTACGACGGGTCGTAGCGCGTGAACGCCGGGCCTCGGGCGTAGCGGTCGCCTTCGACAACGCGCCGCCCTGCGGCCAGAATGAGCGCGAACGCGAGGTCGGCGGTCGCCCCGTCGAGGATGCCCGGCGTGTTGCCGACCGGCACCCCCCGCACGGTCGCGGCCTTCACATCAATGTGATCGACGCCGACGCCGAAGTTGCTGATGACTTTCAGCGGCGCGAGCCGGTCCATCATCGCGCCGTCCACGAGCGGGTGGCCGTAGGTGTAGATCGCCTCGACCGGCCCCGGCGCGTCCCACGGGACCAGTTCGACGCGCCCGCCGAGCAACTCGACGACGACGGGCGACACGGGTAGATCGGCGAACACGCGGGGGAGGGGCATGGGTGGGTCCAAAAACGACAGCGAGCGGCGCGGCGTAAGCCCGCCGGTAGCTACACAACTCAGAAACATATAGCGAATCTTGATGACCCACGCACCGGCGGGCTTACGCCGCGCCGCTCGCTGTTTCCCCTCCGCCTTGACTTCCGCGATTCCCAACGGAAACTATCCTTACCCGCCTCTCCGCACCTTCCGCCCCGAATACCCATGCGCTTTCTCGCGTCCGTCGTCGCGCTCGTGGCCTTCGCGCTCATCGCTCGCGCCGAAGAGGCGCGAACCGGCGAGCAGATTTACAAGCAGATGTGTGCGCGGTGCCACGGCGCGAAAGGGGAGGGCACCAAGAAGTACGAAGCGCCACTCGTCGGCGACAAGTCGCTCGCGCAACTCGCTGCGGTCATCGACCGCACCATGCCCGAAGGCGAGCCGGAGAAGCTGGACGCGGAAGGCTCCAAGCGCGTCGCCGCTTACATGTATGATGCGTTCTACTCGCCCACCGCGCAGGCGAAGATGAACCCGCCGCGCGTGGAGCTGTCGCGGTTGACGGTGAAGCAGTACCGGAGCAGCGTCGCGGACCTCGTCGGCAGCTTCCGGTTCCCGCCGAAGGCCGACGCGCGCGAGGGGCTGCGCGCGGAGTATTTCAACGCCCGGAACTTCCAGCAGAACAAGCGCCTGATCGACCGCGTCGATAGCGAAGTGAACTTCGACTTCGGCAAGGAAGGCCCGAAGGCCGACCCGATGCCGAAGGAGAAGTTCGACCCGAACACGTTCTGCGTCCGCTGGGAAGGCTCGGTGTGGGCACCGGACACCGGGCTGTACGAGTTCGTTGTGAAGACCGATCACGCCCTGCGGCTGTGGGTGAACGACAACCGCAAGCCGGTCATCGACGCTTGGGTGAAATCCGGCAGCGACACCGAGTTCAAGGCCAGCGTGTTTCTACTCGCGGGCCGCGCGTACCCCCTGCGGTTGGAGTTCTCGAAGGCCAAGCAGGGCGTGGACGACTCGAAGAAGAACCCGAACCCGCCCGTGAAGCCGGCGTTCGTGTCCCTCAACTGGAAGCGGCCGAACCGCGCCGTCGAGCCGATCCCGGCCCGGCACCTCACGCCCGCGCGGTGGCCCGAAGTGTGCGTTATCGAGTCGCCGTTTCCGCCCGATGACCGCTCGCTGGGCTGGGAGCGCGGCAGCACCGTGTCGAAGGAGTGGGACGCGGCGACGACCGAGGCCGCGCTCGAAGCGGCCGGCTACGTCGTCGCGAAGCTCGGCGACCTGACCGGCGAGCAACCGGGCGCGCCGGATCGCCAAGCGAAGGCCAAGACCTTCTGCAACACGTTCGTGGAGCGCGCGTTCCGCCGCCCGCTCTCACAGGTCGAAAAGGCGTTGTTCGTGGACCGCCAGTTCGAGGCGACCGAAGACGTCGATCTCGCGGTGAAGCGCGTCGTGCTGCTCGCGCTCAAGTCGCCGCGGTTCCTGTACCCAGACGCCGGGTTCGAGTCCGAACAGCACGCGACCGCGTCGCGCCTCAGCTTCGCCCTGTGGGACGCTCCGCCCGACCGCGAGTTGCTGGCCGCCGCGACCGCCGGCAAACTGAGCACGCGCGCCGAAGTCGCGGCGCAAGCGGAGCGCATGTGGAGCGACCCACGCGCTAAGGCGAAGGTTCGCGAGTTCCTCATCGTGTGGCTGAAGCTCGATCAGGTGAAGGACGTGCTCAAGGACGCGAAGAAGTTCCCCGGCTACGACGACGCGCTCGCTGGCGATCTGCGCACGTCGCTGGAACTGTTCCTCGATGACGTGATGTGGGGCACGAACCCCGACTTCCGGCAACTGCTGCTGTCCGAAGAAACGTACTTCAACGGCCGGCTGGCGAAGTTCTACGGCGTCGATCTGCCGCCGGATTCGCCGTTCAAGAAGGTGAAGTTCGAGGCCGACAAGCGGGCCGGGATCGTCACGCACCCCTACATGCTGTCGGCGCTCGCGTACACCGCAGAAACGTCGCCCATCCACCGCGGCGTGTTCCTCGGGCGCGGGCTGTTGGGCATCAGCATCAAGCCGCCGCAAGAGGCGTTCACGCCCATCGCCCCGGACCTGCACCCGAACCTGACGACGCGCGAGCGCGTGCTGCTGCAAACGAAGCCGGCCGCGTGCGCCGGCTGCCACACCATCATGAACCCGCTCGGCTTCTCGTTGGAGAACTTCGACGCGGTCGGCCGGTTCCGCGACAAGGAGCGCGACCGCCCCATCGACGCCACCGGCGGCTACGAGCAGCGCAGCGGCACGTTCACTAAGTTCACCGGGGCGAAGGAACTGGCGAAGTTCCTCGCCGCCAGCGACGAGACGAGCTACGCCTTCGCGCAGCAGGCGTTCCACCACTTCGCCAAGCAGCCAGTGCGGGCCTACGGCCTTAGCAAGCCCGAAGAACTGCGGAAATCGTTTGCCGACAGCGGCTACAATATGCGAAAACTGATAGTGGAAGTTGTGGCGACATCCGCACTGAGGCAGACAGAACCCAAGCCCGCTGGTAGATAGCTCACCCAACGAGATCAGGGCGGCTCTACGCCCCCCGCTCGCCGAGTCAAACCACCCGCCTTTGGAGCCTTCGCATATGGCCTTCACCCGCACCCGGCGCGAGTTCGTGCGCGACCTCGGCATCAGCGCCGCGGCCGTTCCCTTCGTGCTGAACCTGCCCAGCCTCGCGTTCGCGAATCAGGCGAAGCGGAAGCAGCGGATCGTGTTCGTGTTCAGCCCGAACGGGATCGTGCCCAAAGACTTCTGGCCGGACACCGAAGGCGCGGACTTCAAGCTGAAAGCGATCCTCGAACCGCTCGCGCCGTTCCAGAAGAAGACGCTGACGCTGCACGGCCTGTGCGACCGCATCCGCGGCGACGGCGACGGCCACATGCGCGGCATCGGGTGCCTGCTCACCGGCATCGAGCTGTTCCCCGGCAACATTCAGGGCGGCTCGGACACGCCCGCGGGCTGGGCCAAGGGCATCAGCGTCGATCAGGAGATCAAGAACCACTTGCAGAAGGACGCGGCGACCAAGACGCGCTTCGGTTCGCTCGAACTCGGCGTGATGGTGCCCGAGCGCGCCGACACGTGGACCCGCTGGAGCTACGCCGGCGCGAACAAGCCGCTCACGCCCATCGACGACCCGTACCAACTGTTCAACAAGCTGTACGGTCGCGCGAAGGACAACGAAGCCCTCGCCAGCATCCTCGACGGCGTGAAGGACGACCTCAAGAAGGTGGGCGACAAGGTCGGCGCGGCCGACAAGAAGCTGCTGGACGAGCACGCGGCGTTCGTGCGGGACATGGAGAAGGAACTGAAGGAACAGAAGGCCGCGGCCAGCGCGGGCCACGCGGTGCCGAAGCTGGAACCCGGCATGAAGCGCGTCAACGAGAACATGCCGCAGATCAGCAAGACCCAGATCGACCTGCTGGTGAACAGCTTCGCCGCGGACTTCGCCCGCGTCGCCAGCTACCAGATCACCAACTCGGTGGGGCAGGCTCGGATGAAGTGGCTCGGCGTGGACGAAGGCCACCACGACCTGTCGCACGAACCGGACTCGAACGAGAAGGCGCAAGAGAAGCTGGTGAAGATCAACCGCTGGTACTGCGAGCAGGTGGCGTACCTCGCGAAGCGCCTCGCCGACACGCCGGAACCGGGTGGCCCCGGCTCGCTGCTCGACAACACGCTGATCGTGTGGACGAACGAGCTGGGCAAGGGCAACTCGCACACGATGGACAACATTCCGTTCGTGCTGGTCGGCGGTGGCCTCGACTACAAGATGGGCCGCGCGCTGAAGTACAACAAGCTGCCGCACAACCGCCTGCTGATGGCGCTGGCCCACGGCTTCGGCCACAACGTCAAGACCTTCGGCAACCCCACCTACTGCGCCCAAGGCGCGCTGACGGGACTGGTGTAAGTCTTCAACTTTCTGAGTCAGCCGCGAGCCGCAGGCGAGCGCGAATCTTCGCGCTCGCCTGCGGCTCGCGGCTGACAGCTTCACCTCTTCCCTCAGCACCCCCCATGCCCCTGCGCATCTCGGCGTTCCCCAAGTGCTACCTCGACGCCATCGCCGGGGCGCGCACGATGACCGTGTTCGACTGGATCGAACAGGCCCGCGCGCTCGACTGCGACGGCCTCGAAATGTACGAGGGGTTCTTCACCTCGCTCGAACCGGGCTACCTCGACTCGGTCGGAGACGCGATCCGCGCCACCGGGCGCGCGATGCCGATGCTGTGCTGCTCCCCGGACTTCACCAACCCGGACGCCGACGCCCGCAAGCGGGCCATCGACAAAGAGTGTGAGATGGTGCGCGTGACGCGGCGGCTCGGCGGGCCGCGCAGCGTGTGCCGCGTCCTCAGCGGTCAGCGCTACCCCGACGTGTCGCGCGAGCAAGGGCTGACGTGGTGCGTCGAGTGCATCGAAGCCGTGCTGCCCGTCGCGCGCGAGTGCGACGTGATTCTCGGCCTTGAGAACCACTACAAGGACGGGTTCTGGAAGTACCCGGAGTTCGCGCAGAAGAAGGACGTGTTCCTCGCGCTCGTCAACGCCATCACCGACCGCACGCACTTCGGCGTGCAGTACGATCCCTCGAACGCGACCGTCGCGGGAGACGACCCCATCGAGTTGCTGGGCGCGGTCGCGGATCGCGTGGTGAGTATGCACGCCAGCGACCGCTACCTCGCGGACGGCGCGACACTCGACGACCTGCGCGCCGCCGACGGCAGCATCGGCTACTTCGACAAGCTGCGCCACGGCGTCACCGGCAAAGGGCTGAACGACTTCGACGCCATCTTCCGCAAGCTCGCCGCGCACAACTACCGCGGTTGGGTCAGTATCGAGGACGGCATGAACGGCATGGGCGAAATGGCCGAATCGCTCGCGTTCCTGCGCCAGAAGACGGCGGAGTATTTCCCGTAAAAGGATTCACCGCCGAGACCGGAGAGGACGCAGAGAGAAGACAGGGTGAGTTTCGGCGGCGTATCATGCTCAACACTCTGTTGTCTTCTCTCTGCGTCCTCTCCGGTCTCGGCGGTGAATCATGCCCAAAGCTCGTGTTGCCCTAGTTGGTTGTGGGAAGGTAGCGGGCATCCACGCGGCGGCGCTCGCGTCTTTGCCGGAAGCGGAGCTGGTCGCGGTGTGCGACATCAGCGCCGACCGCGCGCAAGCGTTCGCGGCGAAGCACGGCGGGCGCGCGTTCACCGACCTCGGCGCGCTGCTGCGCGACTCGCGCCCGGACGCGGTCATCATCGGCACCCCGCACCCGCTGCACGCGGCGGCGACCATCCAAGCCGCGGAAGCCGGCGTTCACGTTCTGGTTGAAAAGCCGCTCGCGGCGAGCCTCGCGGACTGCGACGCGATGATCGCCGCGGCCCGCAAGGGCGGCGTCACGCTCGGCGTCATCAGCCAGCGCCGGTTCTACGAGCCGGTGCAGCGCATGAAGCGGGCCATCGACGCCGGCAAGATCGGGAAGCCCGCGCTCGGCGTGTTCATCCAGTACAGTTGGCGCGACGCCGCGTACTACACCTCCGACCCGTGGCGCGGGAAGTGGGACACCGAGGGCGGCGGCGTCCTCGTCAACCAGTCGCCGCACCAGCTCGATATTCTGCTCTGGCTGATGGGGCCGGCGGCGGAAGTGAGTGGCAGTTGGGCGAACCTGAACCACCCGACGGTCGAAGTGGACGACACCGCGGTCGCGACGATCCGCTTCGCGAATGGCGGGTTGGGGTCCATCGTCACGAGTCTGTCGCAGAAGCCGGGCATTTACACGAAGGTCCACATCCACGGCGCGAGCGGCGCGAGTGTGGGCGTCGAAACCGACCGCGGCGCGACCTTCATCGCCGGCGTGTCGCAGATCGCGGAACCGCCCGTCACCGACCTGTGGACCGTGCCCGGCGAAGACTCACAACTCGCCGCGTTCCAAGCCGAAGACCGCGCCGCCTTCGGCAGAGTGGACGCGACGACACACTATCACGCGCTCCAGATACGCGACTTCCTCGGCGCGGTCCGCGACAACCGCTCGCCGCTCGTCCCCGCCGAAGCCGGCCGCGCGGTGGTCGAGCTGTTCAGCGCGATCTACCAATCGAGCAAAGAGAATCGCGCCATTGCGCTCCCGATGCTACTCGAAGAAAAGTGGACCGTGTGGCGCACCGACGACACCGGCAACACGTTCCTCGTGCGTGGCAACCTCACGCGCGAAGAGGCGCTACGGACGGTCGCGGAGTTCGAATCCCGCGGGCACAAGCAGACGTACTTCGCGGAGCGCGCGACGCGGTGAAAGCGGACCCTAAATGTCGAGTGGCGGATGCGGTGCGCACGGTTCTCGTGCCGGAGAACCACTCGGAGCGCATCGGCGTAAGGGGTTTTCGTCGCACTCGGGCAGGGGTGACCGACGGGATTTGAACCCGCGACATCCAGATCCACAATCGCGACGAAAGATACCCCGAAAACGCTCCGAACGACTGCGTTTTCTTGAGTTTGGAGGTTACTTGCTCGGCTTGCATTGATCAATAGTGGTTGCGTGAAAACGCTTGGAATTGTGGAACTTCCACTGTGAACTGTGGAATAGTGTGGAACGATTCGACACCAAGAAGCCGCGATCTCGCACTGTGGTAGCACCCGGCAGCTCACGCCACGGGTGGGGCGAGCACATTCACTTGCTTCTTCGCGATGTTCACCCGTAGGGCTGGGACCCCGAGTTTGCGGACCAGTGCGAGCGCCTTCACCGCGGCGAGGAACCGGCGGTTGGTGGCGTCCATGCGGCGCTGGTTGAAGTCGGCTTGGCGGAAGATCGCCTCCTTCTGACCGCGGCCGGCGCGCAGTTCGGCATCTTGGACCTGTAGCCAGCACACGACCACGCGCTCGACGATCACGCGCTCCACGGGCGTGGGGGCTTCGTCCAGAGGTCGGCGCGCATCCGACCGCGGCGCGGGCGGCGCGGGCCAACCTGTCGGCCGGTTCGTCGAACTCCGCGTGCGGCCCGCGCCCGGGGCTACGGTTTCGGCTTAACCGGGTACGCTTCCTTGCATTTGCGGTAGGCCTCTTCCAGTTTGGGCAGTGCCGCTTTCGCCCCTTCTGTGTTACCCGCAATGAGTGCGTCGCGCACCTCTTCCAACTCCTCGCGCAGGTCGTCGACCGCTTTCGCCTGATCCGCCGTCACCGCGAAGTCGCGAATGTACACGCCCACTTGGAGCTTGCGCGTCACGAGGTCCCAGTGCTCGAGGTGGCGGATCGCTTCGTCCTTCTTCCCCGTGCGGACCGCGACCCACGCGTCCGCGTTGACGGCCACCATCTCGTTGAAACACTGCTCACGATCCGGGTAGTACACGTACGCGCCGGCGACGCTCAGCCCGACCAGCGCGACGAGCGCCAGCCCGCCGAGGACCGGGCCGGGGATCGTGACGTCCCATTTCGCGCGCGGGCGCTCGGCCGGATGCGAGGCGATCAGCCAGCGCTCGAGTGCGCCGGTGCGGTCCCGACGTCGGACGAACACCCCCACGACGAGCAGCCCGCACAGGGCGTAACCGGCGGGGCGCTCCAGCGGGCCGAACCGGGCGACCAACTTCGTCGCGGTCGCTTGCGGCAGGTTGCTCGTGCCGGACTGGAACGGGCACGAGTAGTCGTCGAAGGCGTGGGTGTGGTCCGCTTCCGCCTTCCGCCGGTCGTACAGCAGCGGCTCGCACAGGTACGCGAAGCCGATCACGATCACCACGTAGGCGGCGAGCCACCGGACGACCCGGTTCGTCCCGAAGTCCGCGCACAGCCAGACCGCGGTGCCGAGGCTCGTGCCGATGCCCAAGCTGAACAGCACGAACGCCGCCCCGATTGAGTTGCCGTGGTCGAACATCAGCCCGATCTTCATCATCCCCGGCAGCGGGGGCGAGTAGATGGGCACCGCCAAGCCGGTCATGAGGAGGGGCGAGGTCTTGTCGGAATGGAGCATCGCGTGTTGAAGGCTGCCGAACGGAAGGAGCGACGACAGCAAGGCCGATCCGAGCAACCCGATCGTGTAGAAGATCAGGTCCCGGCCGGCGAGTTCGCGCGCGGCGGTCGTGACGACCGCGAGCACGCGCTTGGCCCCCGCCGGCGGGAGGGGTTCGGCGTCGGCGAGGCGGGCGCGCTCCTCGTCCCCGGCGGGCGCGCCCGCGGGGGAGAACACCCGGTTCCACAACAGCCCGGCGAGCGTCGAGAGCGTGAGCGAGAGGGCCGCGAAGGTGAGGATCACCACCGGTTCCGCGAGCGTGAGCCCGTACAGGAAGGAGATCGGGTTCAGGAGCGGGGCCGCGAGGACGAACGCCAACACCGTTCCGCCGGGCACACCGCTGCGCCGGAGCTCGCGGGCTACCGGGATCACCCCGAGCGAGCACACCGGCAGGAGCATTCCGGCCAGCCACCCGCGGAACAGCCCCTTCGCCCCGCTCCCGAACAGCTTTCGCGTCCCCGACGGCCCCACCATCCGCCGGAACACCCCGGCGACCACGACCCCGATCACGAGCGTGAGCGAACTGTCGATGGCGGCCTCTCCGAATCTGAGGAGAAAGCCCCAGAACGTGCTGCTGATCATGGCGCTCGGCTCCGACAGTGGAGAAGGGAGGATCAAACCGGTACCGGAACGCTCTCGAGTAGCCTGCGGACGATCTCCTGCGCCGCTCTCGGCTCCATCCCGAGGCGCACGCCGAGGACCGGCTGGGAAACGTCTTGGACGTCGTCGGGTGTGACGAACGCGCGCCCCTTCAAGAACGCCCACGCCTGCGCGACGCGCTGCCAGATCAGCAGCCCGCGCGGGCTCAGGCCGAGGGTCACGTTGGCGTGCGCGCGCGTCGCCCGCCCGAGGTCCACGAGGTACGCGCGGACGTTCGGCTGGACCGCGACGCGCGACACGCGGCCCTGCAGGTCCGCGAGGTCGTCGCCGGCCAGAACCGCGTCGCGCGCCCGCTCATCGGACGGTTCGCCGACGGCCGACGCGAGCAGGTCGAGCTCGTCGGCTCGGTCCGGGTACCCGACCGACAGTTTCATGGCGAAGCGGTCGAGTTGGGCTTCGGGCAGCGGGTAGGTGCCGTGGTGTTCGACGGGGTTCTGTGTGGCGATGACGAAGAACGTCGGGGACAGTGGGTGCCGCACGTTGTCCACCGTCGCCTGTCGTTCGGCCATCGCTTCCAGCAGCGCGCTCTGCGTGCGCGGGGTGGTGCGGTTGATCTCGTCGGCGAGGAGCACGTCGGCGAACACCGGGCCGGGCAGGAACTCGAACTCGCGCGACTTCTGGTTGAACACCGAGAACCCGGTCACGTCGCCGGGCAGCAGGTCCGGGGTACACTGGACGCGCGCGAACCGGCCGCCGACCGCGGCGGCCACCGCCTTCGCGAGCGTCGTCTTGCCCAGCCCCGGTAGGTCTTCGAGCAGCAGGTGGCCGCGCGCCAGCAGACACGCCAAGACGTACTCGATCACCCCGTGCTTCCCACGGAGCGCGCGGTTGAGGGCCGCGCGCAGGCGGTCGAGCCGCTCGGCCCCCGGCTCGGCGTTCGGAGTCGCAGTCACCATCAAGCTCCTGTCGGGGTCGTGCGAAGGTACCACCGGGTGAGGGGCCACGCCACAAGGGCGCGCCGGCAGACGGCGCGGGCCTCGGCGGGTGCTGGGCCGTCGGGTGCGTAGGCCGCCAGTTCCGTCAGTCGGACGAGTCGGACGAGATCCGCGTCGCAAGTCGCCCCCCCCGTCACGGACCGCGCCCACGCCGCGACGGTCTGCCCCGGGGCGCGGGGACACCCGCACCACCGCCCGCGCCGTTCGAGCAACCGCACCGCGCCGCGGACGTGGTCGCGCCACGTCCGACCGGGGAACCACAGCCACCACCGCACCGCCACGGCGTCGATGAGCCGCCGCCGCCGCCGGACCGCCACGACCCCCAGCGCCAGAGCGCACGCCGCGGCGACGCTGTGGCGCGCCAGCCACGCCGCGCACGCACGCAGACCGTTCAGGATGCGCTCGAGGAGCGGCGGCGCGGGTTCCAGCACCTCGTAGTCGGGGGTCGGCTCGATCACGAGCCAGTGCCCGTCGCGGAGCTGCACTTCGGGCCAGAAGTGGAGGTCCTGGGCCGTCACCGGGGTGTGGTCCGTCTCGCGGTCGTAGGCGTCGGGCGCGGCGTAGTACCCGAGGCACACCCGCGCCGGGTAGTCGAGCGCGCGGAGCAGCAGCGCCGCGGCGGTAGAAAACAGGTAGTCCGGCCCGCGCCGGGATTCGAGGAGGAACCACAGCACCGGCGCGGGGTGGTCGGCCGGGGGCGCGGCGGCGCGGTCGTGCGCGTACCCGGTGCGGAGCTGCGCGAGCACGGCCGCGACCTGCGGCCACCCGCGCGGCCGGTCGCCGGCCCACGCGCGGGCGAGCCGCTCGAGCTCCGGGCGGAGCGCCGCGGGCACCTCCCCGAGGGCCGGTGGCGAACCGCTGTCGGCCCCGGTCCGGCCGAAGGCGGCGTCGGGGAGCCGGTGCGGGTCGAGCGTGCGACAGTCGGTAATCACCACGACGCCGGGCGGGGTCGTCTTCCGCCCCGCGAGCGCGAGAACGCCCTCGTAGTCCCATTCGTAGTAGTCCGGCCGGTCCACCCGATTGATGCGGAACCGAGTGAGGAGCGGCGGCGTCGGAACGAGGTTCCCTTTGGCGGTGGCGACTTTCAGCCGGTGGCGCTCGTCGCGGAGGTACCAATCGGCGGGGCGCACGTACCCGACCCGCATCCAGTCCCCGCCCTCGGGATCCAAGTGCTTGCCGACCGGCTTCCGCGCCCCGGTCCACCTGTGGGCGGTCGCGTCGTAGTGGTCGTACGCGACGAGGCGGATGTGGAGCGGGGTGCGGCCCTCGACCTCGAACAGGCCCCGCGCGGCGCGGTCGGCCGGCGTCCGGTCGCCCTTCGGCCCCTTGCGGGCGGTGTCGAAGGCGCTGCTCGGGCGGCGGCCGTCGGGCGGCTTGCCGTCGGTCTGAATCACTTTCGCGGACCCGCCGGCGACCATTTTTTCCTGCTCCGGCGGCGGCTTGTACGGCGGCCCATATGTGTCGCTGACGAGATCGACGAGCGAGTTCTCGTTGTCCTCGATCAACTTGTCGGTATCGACCATGCCCGCGGCCTTCGCGTTGTCGCCCGCCGTTTCCTCGGGGCCGTCGCCGACGCCGTAGCGCGCGAACGGGTCGACATCGCCGGTACCGCCGGAGGTGGGCACGAGTTCGCCGAGTGTGTACATAGCCCTCTTCGGCCCGACAACGGCCAGCGCGACGCCGCCGCTACTCGCGAGGAGGAGCACGGTCAGGCCGACCCACGGGAGCCGAACCCGACCGGGTTCCACTTCGACCGCGACCACCCGGTCGGAACGGACGAGCGCCGGTCGAAGCCCGGTCCAGTACGTCAGCACCAGCCACACGCTTCCGGCTCCCGCGTACAGCCCGAGCAGCACCAGCACGGCGGTGTGGTTCGTCATCGCGCTCGAGAACAGCATGAGGAACAGGCTGACCACGGCCGCGGTGCGCAGGCACAGGAACCAGCCCGCGCACGCGGCCAGCCCCAACCCGACGTTCCTCAGCCCGGCCACCATCTGGAGTTCGAGCGGGTAGCCCCCGTCGGTCCAGTTCCTTCGGAGCGGCTCGGTCACGAACGGGGCGACCGCGAACGCGAGCAGGAGCGCGAACACCCACCCCGGCGGCTTCGCGCGCGGGTCCTCGGGGACGGGTACGATGCGCATCAGCGCCGCCGCGAGCGCGACCCAGACGAGGGCGTGGCCCAAGCTGTGCGCGACCGGGCGGGTGTCGGCCGCGGCGACCTCGACCGCCGCCGCCGCGAGCGCGAGGAGAACGAACGTGGCGCGGCGGACGGTCCGCGGTTGGTCAGGAGCCATGCCGGGCCTCCCGCCACCCGCCGCGCAAGAGCGCGGGTACGTCGTCGGCCGATTCGACTCGGAGCCACGGGTCAGCACAGGGGGCGTGGGCGCACGCGTGCGGCGCAACGGACACGGCGTCGGCGAACCCGCCGGCGGTCAGCACGACCCAGCGCTGGGTCTCGGTCGCACACGCCCCACAATCGGTATGGGCGTGGGCCCGGTCCGTGGTCACGATCACTTGGAGGCCGTCCCGGAACTTCCGGCACACCGGGCACGCGAGCAGGTCGGCCAGTGGTCCGGCCGGCTCGTCGGGCAGCGCGGCCAACGCGTCCAGAACCCGGTGCGCGTGCGCCGGCCCTGACGCGGGAGCCAACTCGAACCCGGCCCATGCCACACCGACCTGCGCGCCCGCTTCGAGCCACCCCTTCGCGAAACTCGCGACGATGCGAACCGCCCACTCGCGCGAGCCGGTCGCGCCGGTCCCGGCGTGGACGCGCGGGTCGGTGTCGAGGACGATCTGGATCACCGGCCGCGCGTTCGACTGGAGCTCACAGACGATGAGCCGGTCGTGTTTCGCGGACTGCCCCCAGTGGATCCGACGCGGCGAGTCCCCCCGGCGGTACGGCCGCACGCCCAGCACGTCGCCCGTCGTACCGACCTTGTTCCGGGACACGTTCCCCTCGACCTGTCGGTCCCCGGCGACCGGCGGGATCGGGCCGACGGGGAACGTCTTCGGCCACACGACGAGCGGCGCTTCGACCCCCAGCCGGCGCTCGTTCTCCCACAGGCCGAACGGGAATCCCGTGGTCACGCGCGGCACGGACACCGGGTACACGCCCCGGCGCGCGGGAGTGAAGGGCCAGCGGCACACGGCCACCCGCCGCCCCGGCGCGGACGCGACCGCGGCGACCGGGACCGCGCCCTCCGCGAACCCGCCGCGCACTGCCAAGCCCCGCGCGGCCCACGGCAACAGGTTGCGGAGCGTGAGCCGAACGCCAACGGGTTCGCCCTCGGACACGCGCGGCCGGTCGAACGCCACCGTGCCGGTCAGTCCGCGGAGCACCAGCCGCGGCCACGCCACGCCGAGGCCGACGACCGCGACGATCCCGCCGGCAAGAATGAAGCCCTGCGCGTGCAGGAAGACCCCGCACACGAGCGCGACGCTCGCCGCCCCGAGGAGGACTCCGAGTGGGTTGTAAGCGACCCGCCGCACCCGCGCGGTCAGTGCGGGAAAGAAGTCGTACGTCGCTAGCGCGAGGAGCCGCCGGCGGACGGAAGCAACGGCGCTCACGACCGCACCTCCGTCCGGGTCTGTTCGGGCGTCGGCCACCGCGGAAGTGGGTCGGCGAGGCCGATCCAAGTGGCCGGGCCGCCGCGCAGTTCCGCGTCGGTCAGCAGGGCCGCGGTCAGCGCCGCGCGGAGCGCCGCTTCATCGAGCTTCTGCCCAATGAAGACCAACTCCTGACGGCGGTCGCCGAACTCGCCGTCGAACTCGGCGAGAATGTCGGCCCGTTCGGTGCGGTCGGTCGGCCACGATGATTGTGGCACGTCAGCCCACCACGCGCCCTGTGGCGATAGCTCCATCACCCGCTCGGCCTGCGACCAGAGGGCCGCCCATTTGGGGCGCGTCGCGATCCAACAGAACCCCTTGGAGCGGAGCACGCGACCGAGCAACTGCTTGTCTTGCATGACCCGGTACAGCCGCTCCGGGTGGAACGGGCGGCGGGCGCGGAACACGAAACTGGTGATGCCGTACTCGGCCGTCTCCGACAGCCCCTCGCCGCGCTGAACCGCCATCCACCCCGGCGCGGCCGACGCCCGGTCGAAGTCGAACCGTTGGGTGTCCAGAACCTCGGCCAGCGGCACCCGCCCGCGCTCGGCGCGCACGATCTTGGCCGTGGCGTTGAGCGACCGGAGGACGGCTTCGAGCGATCCGAGTTTCTTCGCGGAGACGAGGTCGGTCTTGTTGACCACGAGCACGTCGGCGAACTCGATCTGATCGACCAGCAGGCTCACCACGTCCCGTTCGTCGTCCGCCCCCAGCGCGAGGGCGCGTTCGGCGAGGCTGTCGGCGGACAGGTAGTCGTCGAGGAAGTTGGCGGCGTCCACGACCGTGACCATCGTGTCGAGCCGGGCGGCGTCGCCGAGCGACGCGCCGCTCTCGTCCTCGAAGGTGAACGTTTCGGCCACGGGGAGCGGTTCGGAGACGCCCGTCGATTCGATCAGGAGGTAATCGAAGCGGCCCTCCGCGGCCAAGCGCGCGACCTCCTTGAGCAGGTCCTCGCGGAGGGTGCAGCAGATGCACCCGTTCTGCATCTCCACGAGGGTCTCTTCGGTGCGCGACAGGGCCGCGTATCCGGTCTTCACGAGCGCCGCGTCGATGTTGACCTCGGACACGTCGTTGACGATGACGGCGACCTTGCGCCCGTCGCGGTTGGCGAGGACGTGGTTCAGAAGGGACGTTTTGCCGGCCCCGAGGAACCCGGACAGAACCGTCACGGGGAGTCGCCGCCGGGGGCGCGCCGCGCGGTGTGGATCGACACTCACTACTTGCGCCCTCCCCAGTTCTTGGTTGTGCTGTTCGTTTCCGGGGCCGCGTCGCGCGCGCGCAGTGCGCGGTGGAGGCCGGTCAGCACGTTCGCCCACACCCCCGGTCGAACGCCCGCGGTCGTGTCGAGCCGCACGGCCTTCTTCGCGACCCGTTCCCACCCCGCCGCCATGCGCTCGGCGGGAACGGCGGGCGACCGGTCGCGCGCGGCGAGCGCCGCGCGGCGGTACGCGACCCCGTGGTTCTCCGCGACCCAGTGCTCGTACCGGGCGACCCACTCGGCGACCCGGCGGACGAGGGTTCGAGCCAAGGCCCGTTCCCCGGCGCTCGACGGCCGGGCGAGGCCCGGCAGATCGGTCGAGCGGTACACCGGCGCGCCGAGCGGGCGCGCGACGAGTTTGGGGACGAAGTCGTACCGTTGGAGGAACACCGTGCCGCCGGTCGCGTCGTCGGAGTAGAGCACCCCGAAGCCCCACAGCCAAACGGTCCCCCCCGCGACCCGCCCCGTGTAGGCGCTCGTCGCGCCCGCGGCGGTCGCGGCCCGATAGCGGCACATGCCCAGCGCGAGAAGGAGGTTGCCCTCGGGCCGAACCACGTCGCGCCCCCAGCACCACAGCTGCTGGTCGAGCAGCACGGATGCGTGTCGGCGGTAATCGCCCCCGCGAACTCCCGCGCTCATGGTGCCTCCGTGTGTCGGGTGGTCGGTATCGGGCGCGCGGTCGCGCGGCGCGCGACGGACGCGAGCCACAGTGCGATTCCGGTGAGGATGCACTGGGCGACCGGCAGCTCGGTCTGCGTCGCCCAGAGGAACACGAACCGTCGCCCGAACGCGCCGCCGGTCATGTCCCCGTACCCCGGACGCCATGTGAGTGCGGCCGCGCCCGCGAGCGCGATCACCCCGACCAAGCCCGCCGCCCCGACGACCGCGCCGGCACTCCGAAGTTGGAGCGGGCTCATCGTCCGCGCGGCGACCACGACCAGCGGGCTGATGACCATCAGCCAGAACCCGTGCAGCGCGGCGAGCGCGCCGGGCGGGGGCAGTCACCCCCACGGCCCGTCGAGCGGGCAGGTCGCCGCTTGCCCCGCCCGTGCGCCGTATTGCAGCACCCACAGCGCCGCGGCCACCCACACGGGAACGACGGCCGTCCACATCAACCGGGAGCGTGTCACGGTGTGCCTCCGCGAGTCATTTCTGAACGTACTCGTCCGGGGGGCGGATCAAGCCGGGTCTCTCCTTCGCCTGCTTCACGAACTCGTCCACACAGGGCGGGCAGCAGAACGTGTACGCCTTCCCGTTCAGCACCCAGCTACAGTCCGGGTGGGCCTTCGTGTTTATCACCGGGCACAGCCGGTCGCCGGGCCGCGGGTGTGCGTCGTGCTTGGCGCGAAACCCCTTGAACTTCTCGCTCGCGGTGAGGCGAGTGTTCGCCGCGACGTCGGCGGCGGTGTACGCCCCGCCGGGCACCAAGTACAGTTGCCGCTCGGCGTCGTCCGTGACCTTCGCCGGCATCTCGGTCGCGTGCTCGCCCGAGCCGACCCGTGCCGTGAACCGGAACCGTTTGCCCTCGATGGTCAGATTCGGCACGGTCAGTTCGAGCGGGCGTCCCGTCAGCGCCGCGGGCACCGCGACCGCGAACCGCGACGTCGTCCCCAGCGTGTCCCCGCCCTGTGGGGCCGGGGTGAGGGTCACATCGACGGCCGCACGGTCGCCGGCCCCCGTAACGAGCGCCGGCACCGGTTCGGCCGGGACCGTAACCACGCGGGTTTCGTCGGCCCCGAGCGTGAACAGGTAGAGGGTTCCGTCGGTGGCCAGCACGACGTCGGCGTGGAACTCGTCGTCGCCGAGCGAGACGACGTGGGAGTGCCCACCGAGCCCGCGGTCCGTCGGCGCGTGGGCGTGGTGTTGCGCGCGCCGGTGGGGGCGGCCCTTCTGGGCCTGATACGCCAGCACGCCCATAGCACCGAGCAGGAGTACCACGAGCAGCACGGTCCCCACCGTGCCACGGTCCGCCTTCATTGCGCGCTCCGATTGTTGGGTCCGGTCCGTGATCCCGCGGCTGCCGGGGTCAGTCGTCCGTCTCCTCGCTGCCGACCGCGACGAGCGCGCCGGGCGTTCCCCCGACGGTGAACGTCGCGACCACTTCGAGCGTCTTGAGCGACAGCACCGAGACGGTCCCGTCACCGGGGTTGGTGAAGATCGCCTACTGGAACTCCGCGTCGAACGCGACGTCGTGGTGCCCGAAGTGACCGTCCACGGCGCTCTTCCCGACCTTGAGTGTCTTGAGCGTCTTCGCATCAGAGAAGTCGCGGTCGCCGTTGGGGTCGAGCGCGACGATCTCCAACACGTCCTGCGCGTCGGACCCCTTTACACGGTCGTGGAACACCAGTGCGTAGTCCTTCCCCCACGCCGTGTTCACCGCCTCTGGCGTCACCGCCTGCGTGCCCTTCTGGACCGCGAGCGGGACGAAGACCGGCTTCGGCTCGGCGTCCTTCGCGTTGATAATCGCCAGCGCGGAGTTCTCGTTCTTGCCGGTGGTGAACACGACGTGGTGCCCGTGCGTCACGAACGCGCCGGTGCGGCGCGGCTTGTCGCCGTCCTTCCCGAGATCGATGTGTCGGACCTTGACCTGATCCGCCTTCAGCTTCAGTCCGGTGTCGGCGTTCACCCAACAGACGCCCTCGGACGGAGCGAAGAACACCTTGCCGGCGCACGCGGTCGCGCCGTGAATGCCGCCTGTGGGCAGCGTGAACGAGTAGGCCGGTGCACCCTTCTCCGTTGCCGAAACCGGGGTCACATCGACGCGCCCCTTGTTCGGCCCGACCCCGTCGATCCAGCACGAGTACCCGACTTTGTCGTCCACCACCGCCAACGTGATGTGGTTCCCGCCGCCGACCAAGAACCGCGGCGCGTCCCGCGTGAGCTTGTCGCCCGCGCCCTTCTCGTACTTCTTGGGGTCGATCCGCGTGTACCCGTTGAGCTTGTCGTTGGCGAGGAAGAACCGCCCGCCGTAGAGGTACAGGTGCGCCGGGTTCCCCTGCTTCGTGTCGAGCCGACTGTCCCACACGGCCGGCTTGTCCTTGAAGCTCCAGTGCCCGTGGTCGCCGTGGTCGACGTACCCGACCCCGGAGTGGAGGAGCACCCACCCGCTGTCGAACGCGCCGTCCGCGTCGTCGCGCACGCCCACGCACACGAGGCGGTTCGACTCCTTCATCTGCACGAGTTTCTGTCGGGCCGGGTCCAGTGGCTTGAACCCGTCTACCGCCGCGAGCGGTTCGAGGGTGAACCGATCCTTCTCTCCGACGGTCAAGTCGGCCCACTTGAGCGAACAGGTCTTCAGGTCCTGCACGAACAGCCGCACGAACGGGCGCGGGCGCTTGGCCGGTTTGGGCGCATCGACCTTCTTGGGCGCGTCGGGCGACGACGACTCGACGACCGACTCGGCGGGGTTGCAACCCAGCAGCGCCGCGACCACGACGAGCGGCGCGAAACGGTAAACGGTCTTCACGGTGAACTCCTTGCGACGACCTGCTCAGTCGTGGACGGTGATTCCACTCGCTCGGGCTACAACCCTGTGAACCACACCGGACAGCACGACGAACCAACCCGGTCGCATGGCTCCCAGCAGAAGCACCGCCGCTCTGGTTGCGGGTGCCCTATGATCCGATCTGGGCCTTAGAAGAACAGGATAACATGGTATTACTAAGTATTCCATACTCATTCTTGGTATTTTTTGCCCCCGTCTGCCGCTCAGGCTCTGCGCCTGGTCGGTTCCGTACACGAAGTCGCGGACAGCGCGGTCCCGGCGACACCGGGCTCTCCGCACGCGCCGTCGATGTCGCCCCAATTCCTTCAACTTGATGGTGACTGCGTTCTACGGCGTCAATAACTGAGGGCGTCCTCCACGGCCCCCGTACGCACCTACTATGGTGGACCCCGAAAACTGGACCACCGGATAGGTTGCTATCGGGTGGTCCTATTCGAGGGTTTCAACGATGGGCAAGACGAACCGCACGCACGCGCCGGCGTTCAAGGCGCAAGTGGCACTGGC
>VGZJ01000074.1 GCA_016872595.1 Planctomycetota bacterium | reverse complement strand
GCGGGTGAACCTTCTCCTGAACGTGGAGCGCGACCGCGGGCACTTCGAGCGGCTTGGCGTCCTGTTCGTCTTTGCCCTTCCACACGAGTTGCGGGTCGAGCGAGCGGTCGCGGTGCGCGACGAACGTCTGCGGGGCGTCGTCGCCGGCGAACGCGGCCGTCTCGCGCGTGGGGATGTTGGGCCGCGTGTCCGCGACGTGCTTGTGCGCCTCAACGGGAACCGAGGCCGCGGGTTGCTTCTTCTTCGCCATGAGTGTCATCCGTACTGACTGGCATTGAAAGACGGCCGCTACCAAGAATTACAGATCGCGTGTCTCAAACCCGTTGGCCTCCAGCCACCATTTCGCTCGCTTGTCGTTATTCCCGCCGAAATCCGTGGGCGTCAGTTCGCGCTGTATGTGTCGGACTGCGGCTCGTGCAATAATCGGGCGGTGTGCGAAGGACTGGCCCGCAATTCGAATGCACCAACCCCGCGCGGGCTTGAAGGTGTTCGCCATCTCGATGTTGTCCAACTCATCCGCCACGGCGCGGAGTATGTCTGCGACGGTGAGTTGATCGAGTACAGCCTGAAACTCTGTCAAGTCCATTGGTCCCTCGCATAGATGGTGCAGTCGGTATTAGCCGCCCTTCAGCAGTTTGCGAATCTCTTGCTTGGTCTTGTGTAGGTTGGTGCCGTCGATTTCGAGGAACGCCCAGCGGCCGAAGGTGCCGAGGTTGTTGACGCCGGGCACCCAGAGCGTGCGTGCTGTCTGCACCTTCGCGTCTTTCTCCTTCTTCTTCTGCCCGGACACTTCGAGCACGAGGTTCAGCAGGTCGTTGTCGCCGTGGCCGTCTTCGAGCTTCACGATGAGGTCCGGGTAGTAGTTCCCGGCGCGGCCGTCGCAGGTGTACGGGATGCGGAACCCGATGCCCTGATTCTTCGCGTAGGCCCGCACTTCGTCCATGTCTTCGAGCTTCGCGCAGACGGCAGTTTCCCAATCGCTGTCTTGCGGCACGAGGTTGAAGTGGCACTTGGCCGGGTCGGTCGTCCAGCAGTCCTTGATGGTGTCGAAGGCGACGCCGGCAGTGGTGCCGATGGCATCGTTGGGTTGCAGTTCGGCGCGCAGGCGCTCCGCGCCGCCGCTCGCGGCAACGATGGCGTTGCGAATCTTCTCGCACACCGCGTGCTTCTTCTCGCCGAACAGCAGCAACCCGGGGAACGTGTCGTCGCCGTACTCGACGTTCGGTGAATCGCCGTCCGGGTCGCCGAGCCACTCGCGCACGATGCCGAGCAACTGCGGGAACAGCCACGGCTTGTCGGGGAAGTGGTGCTGTTGCAGGTGCGTCGCCAGCTTGAACGCGACCGCTTGCGCGCGCAAGCCCCGGGCGTCGTCGAGAGTGAGTTCGGCCTTCTCGCCCACAATGGGCGCGTTCAGCGTGCTCGTGGGAATGTCTTGCGTGGTGAGAACTTCGCGGTGCGTGCGGTCGAACTTCGCGCTGAGGCGCTCCGCGGGCACGTCGAACCGGTACGCGACCACGCGCGGGAACTTCACTTCGAGCCACGGCGCGCCGATCAGGCGTTCCGGCACCGCGCGCACGCCCTTCCCGGGCTTCGGCGTCGGCGGCGCTTTCGTTTCCGGCCGCCCCGCGACCGGGAACCCGCTGAACGGCACGCCGAAGATGTCCGCGTATTCCGGCGTCATCATGCCGTCGCTTCCGACGGTGTAGCTCATGCGCCGCAACCCGCGGCCCATCACCTGCTCGCACAAGAGCCGCGTGCCGAACGCGCGCACGCCGAGAATGTGCGTCACCGTGTTGCAGTCCCACCCCTCGGTGAGCATCGACACCGACACGACGCACCGCACGTTCTCGCCGAGCTTGCCCTTCTTCCCGACCGTGTTGAGCACCTCGCGCATCAGGTCTTCGTCGGTCAGCTTCTCCGTGTCGCGCCCCGGGAACCGCCGCCGGTACTCCGATTTAAACTCGTCGATCTGGTGCCGCGCCAGCTTCTTGAAGTCGTCCGACATGCTCTCGCCGGATTCGAGTTGCCGGCTGTCCACGAGGATCGTGTTCTGCCGGTGCAGCCAGCGCTGGTTCTTCTCGTTGTTGAAGAGGACCAGTTCGCCGGGCGCGACCACCGGTTCGCCGCCCGCGTGCGCGTGCCCGGTCTCGTACCCGGCCACGTAGTCGAACACGGCCTTGCTCACGTTCGTGTTGTTGCACACGACGATGAACACCGGGGGCGTGCTCCCGTTCGCGCGGCCCTCCTGGTCGCCCTCCCAGGCTTCGAACTGGTGCTGGTAGTGCCCGTACAGGCTCCGCAGCGCGCCTTCGAGCAGCCCCGGCAGCAGGGGCTTCGTGTGGGCCTCGTCCGGGCCGCGGCGCACGTCCTTCAGCCCGTCGCGGATGTCCTTCCAGAGGTCGCGGTATTTCGGGTAGTCGCCGGTCATCGCGTTGTCCGCGACCGGCACGCGCGGAATCTTGACGATGCCGGACTCGATGGCGTCCATGAGCGAGAAGTCGGACACCACCCACGGGAACAACGTGCCCTCCGGGTAGCCCGAACCCTTCAGGTAGAACGGCGTTGCCGACAGGTCGAACACGGTCTTGATGCCGATCTTCTTGTGAACGGCTTCGAGACCGGTGATCCACAACCGCGCCTCTTCCGCGCGGGCCTTCGCTTCGCTCGCCTCCTCCTTCGTCATCTTCTCTTTGGTGTCGGCCGGTTTACCGCGGTAGCAGTGGTGCGCTTCGTCGTTAATCACCATGATCTCGCGGTGCTTGCCCACGTCGTTGCACACGCGGTTCACCATCTCGTCGGGCGATTCCGTGAACGCGCCGGGCGTGTTCGCGGTGAGCACGCGCTTGGTGAGGCCGCCGGCCTCGCCGCGCTCGCGCAGCTTGAACGAATGGAAGTTGGTGACGATCACGCGCGCCGTGCCGAGGTCGCCGCGGTACTCCGCGGGCACGATGTCGAGGTCGCGGTAGTAGTTGTTCGGGTCGGACGGGAGCAACACGCGGAGCCGGTCGCGGATGGTGATACCCGGCGCGACCACGAGGAACGAATCGGTAAAGCGGTTGTCGTGGGGGTGGCGGCGCTTGTTGAGCACCTGCCATGCGATCAGCATGGACATGACGACGGTCTTCCCGCTGCCGGTCGCCATCTTGCACGCGACGCGGAACAACGCGGTGCCGGCCTCCTCCGCCTTCTCCCTCAGGTAGGTTTCGATCCAGTCCTGCCCGTACTTGGTCTGCTTCGCGCACTCGGTGATGAAGATGAGCGTTTCGAGCGCTTCGACTTGGCAGAAGAACAGCTTCCGCTCGCGGTTCTCGTCGTGCCAGTGTTCGAGCAGCACACGCGTAACCGGCGTCACATCGGGCCAACCGGCGACGCGCCACCCGCGCACCTGCTCGCGGATGCGGTTGACGTGAACGCTCTCCTCTTTCTTCTCCTCGATGTCGGTGTCGAAGAGCGTGGGCGCGGCCTTCTTCTTGGTCTGCGCGATGGGAAGGAAGTAGCTGCTCGAGCGTCGCCCGGCGTCGATGGTGTCGGTGATCTGGTCGTTCACGAACCGCCAGTGCCGCGTCGGTTCTGTGTACGGCGCGTTCAGAATCGGGTTCTGAATGATGACCGGCGGCATGGGCGCACCCTGTCGGAACAGTTGAAGGGGTGCAGCGTATCCCGGCCGCGGGGTGAACGCCACACACTTTGTCGCCCGTGACCGTATGCTCAAACACCGACAGTAATATCGTCCCTACCCACCCGCGGCGCTCGACACCAGCGCACGGATCGCGGCCTTGATGGGGTCAGGCAAGTCCGTCCACGCGGCGACCAGAGCGGCGAGGTCCGGTACGAGTGCGCCGGATTCTGCGCCGCCCCGGTTGAGAAGTGCGGTTTTCGCGGGGGATTCGGGGTAGGTTCGATTCCCCGCGCCTCCACTGAACGAAATGGCAGTATCTCGCTGCGAACCGCACGGAGAAGCATAAACTGCTTCTCCGTCGGCGTTCTGGGCGGGTTCAGTAGTCGGCGATGGAGCCGTCTTTGAGCCGGCCGCGGTCGGGCCATTCGGGTTTGTGCGGCTTCTTCGCCAGCTCTTCGAGCTTCGCCTCGTCCACCTCGACGCCGAGGCCCGGGCCTTGCGGGAGCGAGGCGTACCCGTCCTTGTCCACCGTCCAGTTCTTCTTCAGCAGGCCCGCGGGCGTGATCTGCGGGTAGTACTCGTGGACGATGAAGAACGGGACCGCGGCGCAGGCGTGCAGGCTCGCCGACACGCCCAGTTCGGTCGTGACCGCGTGCGGCGCGAGCGGCACGTGGTACGCTTCGGCCAGCGTCGCGATCTTCTTCATCTGCGTGATCCCCCCGCAGTGCGCGCAGTCCGGTTGCAACACGTCGATGCACTTCTCCTGAAGGTACGGCACGAACTCCCAGATGGTCCGGTCGCGCTCGCCGGTCGCCAGCGGGATCTTGATCGCGGCCTTCAGCCGCTTGAACACCTCGATGTTGCCCGGTACGGCCGGTTCCTCGATGAACGCGACCTCGGTCGGGTCCAGCGCGTTCGCCAGTTGGATCAGGAACGGCACGGGCAGCGCGCAGTGCGCGTCGAAGATGACCAGCCCGTCGTCGCCCACCCGCTTGCGCTCGCCGCGGATGTAATCGACGTACCGCTTGACGGTCGCGGGGGTGGCGGCGAACTCGGCCGGTCCCGCGCCGGGCTTGGTCACCTTCGCGGACGGGTACACGCGAATCTTGTCGCGCGTCGGCCCGCCCAGCATCCGGTACACCGGCACGCCCCACAGCTTCCCGGTGATGTCCCACAGGGCCATGTCGATGCCCGCGATGGTGTGGACCATGAACGGCCCGCCGCGCATGTCGCGGTGCGAGCGGTACAGCTTCTGCCACAGGTGCTCGATTCGCGTCGGGTTCTCACCGTCGAGCAGTACGAACAGCGACTGCGCGAGCGCCGCGGCGACCTTCGGTTCGAGCTGGTCGATCTCGCCCCAGCCGGTGACGCCGTGGTTGGTCTCGATCTTCACGAACACCTTCGACCCGGCGGGCGTGGCCTTCAGGCTCTTGATGCGGATGGTGCTGGTGCGGTCGCCGACTTGTTCCGCGGGGTTCTGTGCGGTCGTGACCGATTCGGACAGGATCGCCGCGCCCGCGGCCAGCGCGCCGGCGGAGGTCAACACGTTTCGACGGGTGAACGACATGGGATCGTCTCCGGCAAGGGTGGGAAGCCGGCTCCTACAGTACCGCGAGCGGGTTCCTCACGCACCCGTCTCGTGCGCGAGCGAAGCACACCCTTGCTTTTTGCCCGCCGAACCTGTCAACTCTGCTCCATCGCTTCGCTCGTTCGTGTAGGAGAGATCATGGTCCGGTTCGTTCTCGCGCTCGTCGCCGGCGCGCTCGTCACGGCCCCGGTGTCCGCGCAAGACCCGGCCGCGCTCGCCGGGAAGCGCGTCGTGTTCCTCGGCGACAGCATCACGCAGGCCGGCGGGTACGTCGGGTTCACCACGTACTACCTCGAACGGCTCTACCCCGACAAGAACTTCGACGTGATCGGCCTCGGCCTCGCCAGCGAGACGCTATCGGGCCTGAGCGAGGACGGGCACGCCGGCGGCAAGTTCCCGCGCCCGTGCCTGTTCGAGCGCCTCGGGCGCGTGTTGGAGAAGGCGAAGCCCGAAGTGGTGTTCGCCTGCTACGGCATGAACGACGGAATCTACCTGCCGCTCGACAAGGACCGCACCGCGACCTTTCAGAAGGGCGTGACGAAGCTCATCGAGCAGTGCAAAAACGCCGGCGTGAAGCAGATGTTCCTCGTCACGCCGCCGATCTACGACTTCAGCCCCAAGAAGGGCGAGTTCAACTACGACTCCGTGTTGACGGAGTACGCGAAGTGGGAAGTGGCTCTCAAAGTGGAAGGCGTGACGGTGATCGACCTGCACACCGCGATGCGCAAGGCGCGCGACGCGCGGCCGACGCCGTTCTCCGGCGACAAGGTCCACCCCGGCGACGACGGGCAGTTGCTCATCGCGCGCACGGTGCTGGGCGCGCTCGGCGCGAAGGTGCCCGACGAGAGCCTCGCGACGATCAAGGCCGACCCGCTGTTCAAACTCGTCGAACAGAAGCGCGGGCTGCGGTCCGGGGCGTGGATGAAGCACGTCGGCTACACCCGCGAGAAGACCGTGAAGCCCGAACCGCTCGGCACCGCGGAAGCGGACGCGGCGAAGGTTCAGGAGAAGATCGACGCCCTCCGGCGCAAGAAGTGACGGCCCGACTCTTCCGAACCCGGCCCCACAAGGGGCGGGCCGGACGCGCCGTGCGGCACCGGGGCAGCGCCCCGGCGACAGACAGAGCGCGACCCGAACCGAACGACCCGGAGAACGCACCCATGATCCGAACTCCCGCGAACTGCTCCGTGCTCGTCGGCCTGCTGCTCGTGGCGAGCGCCGGCGACGCGCTCGCACAGAAGGGGCCGTACGACACGTTCCCGCCGGCCGACGCGCCGTACTACCGCGTGCGGTACGCGCCTTCGGACAAAGTGGGCGAACTGAAGTACGGCGTCAACTACACGGTCTGGGTTCCGCCCGGCGTGAAGGCGCTGCGCGGCATCATCGTTCACCAGCACGGCTGCGGCGAAGGCTCGTGCAAGTCCGGCCTCACCGGGGCGTTCGACCTGCACTGGCAGGCGCTGGCGCGCAAGCACGATTGCGCGCTGCTGTCGCCGGCCTACGAGCAACCGGACAAGGCCGATTGCCAGATGTGGTGCGACCCGCGCAACGGCTCGGATGCCGCGTTCCAGAAGTGCCTCGCCGACCTCGGCGCGAAGTGCGGCCACCCGGAACTGGCGAAGGTGCCGTGGGCGCTGTGGGGGCACAGTGGCGGCGGGCACTGGGCCGGCGGCATGGTGATGCTGCACCCGGATCGCATCGCCGGCGCGTGGCTGCGCTCCGGCGTGCCGCTCCTCGCGGACGACCCGGCGCGCAAGGGCATCAAGGCCCACAAACTGCCGCACGCGGCGCTCAAGGTGCCGATCATGTGCAATCTGGGCACGAAAGAAGGCGTGACCGAGAAGGGCAAACAGTTCGCCGGCGTGTGGCCCGCGAACGAGGTGTTCTTCAACGAGGTCCGCGGTAAGGGCGGGCTGGTGGGCGTCGCGGTCGATCCGCTGTCGAGCCACGATTGCGGCAACCAGCGCTACTTGGCGATCCCGTGGCTCGATGCGTGCCTGAGCGCGCGGCTGGCGAAGTCCGGCGACCCGCTGAAGCCGATGCCGACTGACGGCGCGTTCCTCGCGCTGCCGCTCGGTGGGGTGCCGGCAGCCGCGGACAAGTTCAAGGGCGATCCGCTCAAGGCCGCGTGGCTCCCGAACGAGACGATCACGAAGGCGTGGATGGAGTACATCAAGGACACGAAGGTGAGCGACACGACCGCGCCGCCCGCACCGACGAACGTGAAGCTGAAGGGCAACACGTTGACGTGGGAAGCCGAGGCCGACCTCGAAAGCGGCCTCGCAAGTTTCGTGATCGAGCGCGACGGGCAGGTGCTCGCGACCCTTCCCGAACAGGGGCGGAACCCGTTCGGCCGCCCGCTGTTCCAGAACCTGCAGTACAGCGACACGCCCTCGCAACCGCTCGTGCCAATGACGTTCACCGACCCGAAGCCCGAACCGGGCAAGACCCACACCTACCGCGTAATCGCCGTGAACACGGTCGGCCTGAAGTCGAAGCCGAGCGCCGACGCCGCGAAGCCGTGAGCGCGCGGGTGTTCGGAGGGACCCGCTTCAGCGGGTCGCGGGCCCAGTGACCTTCGCCGTAGCGCCCTGCGCGAAGACCCGTTGAAGCGGGTCACTACGAGCGCGATGCGACTCGTCCCTCACCGGTACTCTGCGGGCAGGTCGGGCGGGTCCGCGGGGGCCGCGCCGCTTTGCACGCGCGCGACCGCGGCGCGCACCGCGTCGGCCCAGTTCTCGTCGCCCGGCAGCACGACGCACACGTTCCGCTCGAAGCGGTTCTCCAGCCACACGCCCCAACTGTCGTCGACGTGCAGGTGGATGCCGAACGCGGCCGGGTTCTTGCTGCGCCCGGAGCGCCCGAACGCGCGCTCGTGCCGCGCTTGGTTCACGACGTACCGCACGCGCACGCCGTACCCCCACAGCCACCACGACACCGCCCGCGGGTGCCGGTGCGAGGTCGTGTACACCCAGAGTTCGTGTTCGCGCGCGAGTTCGGTGAGCAGCGCGACCGCGCCGCGGCGCAGCGGCTCGCCGGGCCACAGCCGCGCGAGCCACCCCGTTCGCGCCGGCTCGTGCCGCGCGCCGGGGTGGTAGCTGATGAGCGTGTCGTCGAGGTCGAACGAGATGCGCATAGTGCCGGTACGCGGCGCGCCCCGCGCCGGTTCACGCCTTGCCCAGCACCAGATCGACGACCCAACACCCGCGGAGGTGCGGGCCCGGCGTGCTCGGGTGGCGCGCTCCCCTCCGCGGACTCCGGGTCGCGGCTAACGGGGGTGCTGCGCTGGGGGCGAAGGTGGCTTGGCGGCACGCTTCTCGCGCGCTTCTGTTACCACGAGCCACAGCCACACGGCCATCACCGCGGCCCACTGCGCGAGGGGCACGATCAGGCCGGACATGTTCGATTGCAGGCGCGCCGCGCGGTCGGTGGCGAAGCGGTAGTAGTTGTACCCCAGCACGCCGAGGCCGACGACCGCGCACAGCGCCGCGACCGCGAACAGCACCCGCGTACGCGCCGCGTGGTCGCGCCGCCGCCACGTCAGCATCGCGAGGAACAGCGGCGGGCCGACGAGGAACGCGAACAAGAGCGCGTGCGCGCCGGCGCTCGTCCAGTCCGTGATGACCAGCGCCTGTAGCACCGCCTCGGCCACCGCGGTGACGACCGCCAGCGAAACCGCTTCGCGCGCGTGCCGCGTCATGCCGTGCCCTCCGGCGTCGGCGGCGCGGGCGGCGGGCCGAGCTTGAACCACACCGTCAGCCACCGCGCCACCGCCCGCAGCACGAGCGTCATCACCGAGGCGATCACGAACATCGTGAGGGCCGAACTCAGGTAGCCGGTCATCACCGAGCGGTTGCCGAGCGCGATCAGTTCTTGGGCGGCCTTGCGCGCGGTGTCGCTGGTCGCGGCGTCGAGAAGCTGTTGGCCCTTCGCGACCTTGCCGCGCCCGTCCTCGATCATCCACGGGAACAGCCCGGTGATGAGCTTCGTGCCCGCGGTCAGCGTCGTGCTGGTCACGAACAGCATGGGCGCAATCGTGACCCACGCGAACCGGCCGCGCCCGCGGTTCACCAGCCACGTCGTCACCAGCGCCAGCGCGAGGACCGCGAGGAGCTGGTTGGCGATGCCGAACATGGGCCAGATGGTGTTGATGCTCCCGGTCCAGACGAGCCAGCACCAGCCGCCGGTCACGAGCGCACTGGCGGCCAGCGCGCCGGGCAGCCAACTCGGGCGTGCGAGCGGCTTGTACACGCGCCCGGCGGTTTCTTGGAACAGGAACCGCGCGATGCGCGTGCCCGCGTCGATGGTGGTGAGGATGAACAGCGCCTCGAACATGATCGCGAAGTGGTACCAGTATTTCAGCAGCCACTCGCCGGTAACGCCGACCGCGTGGAAGGCTTTCTCGAACACGACCGACATGCCGACCGCGAGCGTGACCGCGCCGCCGGTGCGCCCGCGCAGCGACTCGCCCCCGACCTTCTCTTCGACCTTTCCCAAGTCGAGCGCGTGCGGGTCCGGTTGAGCCTTCAGCGCCGGGTCGGCGCTCTCCGCCGGCAGCTTCACGCCGTACTTCTTGTACATCTCGTCGAGCTGCGGCTGGTAGTGCGGCGTCGCGCTGATCGGCACGTTGATGGCGTAGTACAGGTCCGAGGGCAGCGCCGCCGCCGCGATCAGTGCGACCACGCCCACGATGCCCTCGATGAGCATCGAGCCGTAGCCGATGGTGCGGATGTGCGATTCCTTCTCCACCATCTTCGGCGTCGTGCCGCTGGACACGAGCGAGTGGAACCCGCTCACGGCCCCGCACATCACGCAGATGAACACGAACGGGAAAATGGGGGCCGCAACGTTGGGCACGCCGAGGAACGTCGGCCCGCCGTTGATGAACACCTCGTTGATGGGCGGCGCTTGTAGCGCCGGATTCGCCACGCACACGCTCACGATCAGCAGCGCGACGGTGCCGATCTTCAGGAAGCTGCTCAGGTAGTCGCGCGGGCCGAGGAGCAACCACACCGGGAGCACCGCGGCAATGAACCCGTACACGCCCAGCGCGAGGATTGTCTGTTCGCGCGTGAGCGAGAAGAATCGCTCCAGCGCCGAACCCGGGATCCAGTTCCCGGCGACCACCGCGACCAGCGTGAGCGTGCCGCCGATGATCGACGCCTCGACCACGCGCCCCTTCCGAATGCGGTACATCCACAGCCCGGTGAGCAGCGCGATCGGGATCGTACACGCGATGGTGAAGGTGCCCCACGAGCTGCCCGGTACGACCTGCACGCAGTTCGCGGGCAGCGTGTACAGCGGCTTCGCCTCGGTCTGGCCCGCGGCGCGGAACGTGCCGACGTCCGGTGCGTCTTGGCTGCGCACGCGGAACGTTTCGGGCCGCTTCGACCAACCCTGTTTCTCGTCGTACCGAACCTCGCACCCCTTCGGGAAATCCAGCAATCGCGCGCCGCTCGGTTCTTCCGTGACCTTCACCGGCTCGGCGGCGTGTACGCGAATCTGCATCTTCGCCGGCAGCCGCACCTCTTCGCCACCGAGCGCCTTCACCACGACGAAGCCGAGGCCGGCGAGGGCGATGATGACGATGAACAGGATGGCGACGGAGGCGATGATCGCGGCCGGGCGGCCGAGTTCGTGGCGCGCGATTTCCGCAATCGATTTGCCGTCGCGCCGCACGCTCGCGGCCATAACGAGCATGTCTTGCACGGCCCCGGCGAGGCACACGCCGATGACCAGCCACACCAAGCCCGGCGCGAACCCGTACTGAATGGCGAGCACCGGCCCGATGAGCGGCCCGGCCCCGCTGATGGCCGCGAAGTGGTGCCCGAACAGCACCCACTTGTTCGTGGGGTGGTAGTTCTGGCCGTCGTTGAGGCGCGTGGCCGGCGTCTCGCGCAGGTCGTCGAGCACCGCGACCTTCGCCGCGAGGAACGCGGAGTAATAGCGGTACGCGATGGCGAGGCAGCACAGCACGACGATCATCACGGGCATGGCGTGCAGCAGGACGCGCCCGGTGGCCGGGTCGCGCGAGTAGAGCGTGATCGCGAAAAGGTCCATGTGCGCCCGCCGCGAGGGGAGGAGACGCGGACTAGGCTATCAGCTTCGTCGCCACTGGCATAGGCGCGGGCGGTGCGCCCGGCGTAAAGTGTGCGGGTCGGACACACCCACCAAACGGAGGGACCGGCGCGGGCGCGCCGTCACGAATGACCGATACGCACGACGCCCTGTACCGCGCGATCTGCGCGCACCCGGACGAGGACACCCCGCGGCTCGCGTTCGCGGACCTCATCGAAGAGGCCGGCGACCCGCTCCGCGGGCGGTTCATCCGCACGCAGGTGGCGCTCGCGCGCGCCCCGGCCTACGACCCGGCGTGGGTCCGCGCGCGCCAGTTCGAGCCGGACGCCGCGACCGGCTGGGGCATGGCCCACACGCTCCCCAAAGTGCCCGGCGGCTCCAGTTGGCACCGCTTCGAGTTCCGCCGCGGGTTCCCGTGGAAGGTCGGCGTGCTGTCGCTCGGCGCGTTCGTCGCGGCCGGCGACGCCGTGTTCGACGCGGCCCCGATCCAAGCCCTCGACATCGACGCCCGCGACCGGCCGGACCTCGGCGCGCTCGCCGACTGGCCGCACCTCGCCCGGCTCCACAAACTGGAGTTCTCCGTCGGCTGGTTCGGCGCGGGCGAAATCGCCCGGCTCGCCGGGTCCGAGTACGCGACCGCGCTCACGGAACTGGGCTTCGAGTTCGACGGCATCGCCCCGGACGGGCTGACCGCGCTCGCGGCGTCGCCGCTGTTCGCCCGGCTGCACGGCCTCGAACTGCGATCGAACGCGATCCCGCCGGCGCTCCTGATCGATTCGCTCGCGGCGGCGCGCGAACCCGGGTCGCTGTCGCGCCTGTCTCTACCGTTTAATCGAATCGGCCGCGCCGACGCGGAACACCTCTTCGCCCTGCCGCTCATGCGCGAGGTGCAGCACCTCGACGTGAGCGACAACCCGTTGGGCACCGAGGGCGTGACCGCGCTGGCCGAAAGCGGCGTGGTCCGCGGGCTGCGCACCCTGAACCTGAGCCGCACGCGGCCCGGCGTGCCCGGCGTGAAGGCGCTCGTCGAAGCCGGCGGCCTCGCCGGGCTGCGGCTCCTCGACCTGAGCGACAACGTGCTCGGCCCGGTCGCGGTCAAGGCGCTGGCCGGGTGCGCCGGGTTCCGCGGCCTGCGCGTGCTGAACTTGGCGAACAACCTCGTCGGCGACGCCGGGGCGACCGCGCTGGCCGCGGGCCGCGCGCTGAGCGGGCTGCTCGAACTCGACCTGCGCGACGCCGACGTGAGCGACGAGGGCGCGACCGCGCTCGCGGAGTCGCCGCACCTCGGCAACCTGCTGCGGCTCGACCTGCGCGCCCGCGACGGCCGCGAACTCGGCCCCGACGCCCGCGCCGCGCTTACCGCGCGCTTCGGCGACCACGTGAGCCTGTAGGTGAGCGTAAAATCAAGAAGAGAGTTAACCACAGAGCCACAGAGGGCACAGAGCAGAGAAAGACAGAGAAGAGGAGAGAATATGGTTTGAAAACCTGCACTCTCTCTGCCTTCTCTGCTTCCTGCCTTTCTCTGTGTGCTCTGTGACTCTGTGGTGAACTCACTTCTGCCTTCTCGACCTGTTTCTTCTCGACCTGTTTCAATGATGACCGACCGCGACATCCTCTACCGTGCGGTCCTCGACGCGCCGGACGACGACACGCTGCGGCTCGTGTACGCGGACGCGCTCGAAGAGAGCGGCGAGCCGCAGCGGGCCGCGTTCGTGCGCGCGCAGGTCGAACTGAGCCGCGCGCCCGAGTACGATCCGCTGTGGGTGGAGGCCCGCGCGCGCGGCACCGGGCGCACGTTCGACCCGCGCTGGGTGCTCGATCTCGGCCTGCCGGACGGCCTCGACTGGGCCCGCGACCCGTTCCGCCGCGGGCTGCCGGGCGCGGTGCAGGCCCGCGACGGCACCGCGTTTGTCGCCCACGCGGCCGACCTCTTCGCCCGCTTCCCCGTCGAGGCGCTCGAACTGGCCGTCTTGCGGGTCGCGGACGTTCACGAGTTGGCCGAGTGCCGCTGGCTCGGGCGGATCACCGCGCTGACGCTGGCGCAAGGGGCCAGCGCGCAGGTGGTCGAGCGGTTGCTCGCGTCGCCGCACCTCACCCGCCTCACCGAGTTGCGCGTCGGCCCGGAACTGACGACCCCGGCCACGGTGCGGGCGCTCGCGCGCGGCCGCGCGTTCGCGCGCCTGACGGCCCTTGCGGTGCGCAGCGACGGTCGTGTCACCGGCCCGATGGCGGCCCAACTCGCCCAGCTCGCGCGCCCGCCGGCCCTGACGAAGCTCGACCTGTCAGGCAACCGGCTCGGCGCGCCGGACCTTACCGCCCTCGGCGCGTCGCCCGCCGTGACCGCGGTCGAAGACCTCGACCTGAGCGACAACAACCTCGGCGCGGCCGGGCTCGCGGGGCTGGCGGGCGGCACGTTCCCGAACCTGCGCGCGCTGCACCTGCTCCGCACGCGCCCGCACGAGGACGGCGTCGCGCACCTCGTCGGAGCGGCGTTCTTCCCCGCCCTGCGGAGCCTGTCGTTGGGCGGCAACAACCTCGGCCCGCCCGCGGCGATTCAGCTCGCGAACCCGCCGCGCGGCGCGGGCCTGCGCGTGCTCGACCTGCGCGAGAACCGCGTCGGCGACCGCGGCGCTGCGGCGCTGGCCGGCAGCTCGCACCTCGCGGGCCTGCTTCAACTCGACCTCGCGGAATCGCGCGTCGGCGACGCGGGCGCGAAGGCGCTCGCCGATTCGCCGCACCTGCGCGGCCTGCTGTACCTGAACCTGTTCGGCAACGCCATCGGCCCCAAGGCCGCGGACCGGCTCCGCGCCCGCTTCGGCGACCGCGTCTTCCTGTGAGGCTTCGCCATGTCCGACCGCGCCGCGCTGCTGGCCGCGATCTGCGCCCACCCGGACGAAGACACCCCGCGCCTGATGTACGCCGACTGGCTCGACGAACACGGCCAGAGCAAGCGCGCCGCGTACATCCGCGCGAAGGTCGCGTACTACCGCGCGAGCCGCGACGACAGCGCCCTCGCCGCGCTCTACGAGTTCATCGCCACCGAGTACGAGAACCGCTTCGAGCGCATCGACTGGTCCGCGCCCGACGCGGACCTCGGCGCGCGGCGCGCGGCGCGCGCGGTACACGACAAGCTCAAGTTCAAGATGACGGACAAGTCCGAGGGCGTGCCGACGGTGAAGGGCGTGCGCGCCGCGGGCGACTTCCGCGGGTTCCTCGACACGCTCCACGTCAGCGGCCCGGCGGCGTTCCTGCGCCGCGCGCCGGCCCTGTTCGCTGCGGCCCCGTTCACCGGCGCGCGGTTCGCGCGCCTCACCGCGGAGCAGGCCCGCGACATCGCCGCCGCCGGGCACCTCGCGCGGTTCCGCGAACTCATCTTCGATACCGACGTCGAACCGGAAGCGATTGCGGTACTGGGCGCGCACCCGGACGCGGCCGGCGTGAGCGAACTCGACGTGCAGGTGGCGAGCACCCGCGACGGCACGGCGACGGCCGAAGCCCTCGCGCGCGGCAAGCACTGGACCGGCCTGCGCGCGCTATACTTCAGCGGCCTCGGCGACATCGACGCGCGCCCCGACGCGAACGTGTCGGCCGACCTGTTCGCCCGGCCCCAGTTCCGCGGGCTGCACAGCCTGAAGGCGTGGGGCACGGGCGCGGACGATGACACCGTTCGCGCCATCGTCCGCAACATGCCGGAACTGCGGGTGATCGACCTCGCGCTCAACCCCATCGGCGGGCGCGGGGCGGCGCTGATCGCGGCGAAGAAACTGCCGCACCTGCGCGCGCTCGATCTCAGTTCGTGCGAGATCAACGACGGGAAAGCGGTGGGCGCGATTGTGAACAGCGCGAACCTGCCCGCGCTGACGGTGCTGCGGCTCGACGGGAATTACTTCGACGGCCCGGCGGCCAAGGCGCTGACCGGCGCGGGCCGCGGGCCGGGGCTGCGCGTCCTGAAAATCGGCAGCGCGCACTTCACGCCCGCGGGCGCGGCGGCCCTAGGCGCGTGCCCGGCGCTGCGCGGCCTCTACTACCTCTCGCTCGAATACTCGCGCCTCACCGCCGACCACTTCACCGGGTTCCTCAAGCGCGCCGCGCTCGACAGGCTCACGTTCCTCGACCTCACCGGCAACGACCTCGGCCCGACCGGGGCGAAGGCGCTGGCCGCGTGGCCCGGCGCGTCGAGCCTCCAGTGGCTCGACGTGAGTTACTGCGACCTCGGCATTTCCGGGGCGAAGGCGCTGGCCGAATCGCCGCACCTCGGCAACCTGCGCCACCTGCACTCCAGCGGTCCCGGCGCGGGCGCACTCAAAGCGCGGTTCAAGAGGGCGTTCGTGTGAGAGCGAATCGGCGGATTTCTTCCTGTAGCCGGCCTCACTGAGGCCGGTGCTGAACCTATGGGGTAGCTCCGGCCTCGCTGAGGCCGGCTACAGAATCCAAGACACTCGACGCGATCCTGTATGAGCGACCACGACGCGCTACTCGCGGCCATCGTCGAGCACCCCGACGAGGACACGCCGCGGCTGATGTTCGCCGACTGGCTCGACGAGCACGCCGGCGCGCTCGCGGACCCGGCCGGGGCGCGGGCGCGCGCCGCCTTCGTTCGCAGTGACATCGCGATGTCACTGTTGGACGAGTACGACCCCGCGCGGCTGCGCTGGGAGCTGATCGAGAAGCCGCGCCATGAGGCCGAACCGTGGACCGCGGGCGCGCTCCCGCCGCTGCCCAGCGGTCTCATGTTCGACCGCACGCCGCTGTTCCGCCGCGGGTTCCCGTGGGCGCTGGCCGCGCCCGACCCGGACGCACCCCCGGCGGCGTCGCCGGCCGACGTCGCGGCCCCGGTCGAGCGCCTGCGGTTCGTGCGGTGCGGCCCCGCGGCGGTCGCGGCCGTGCGCGCCGCCCCGTGGCGCGCGCGGCTGCGCGACCTCGCGTTCGAGAACCGCGGTCCGGTCGAACCGCCCGACGCGCTCGCGAACTTCGCCCCACTGCCCGTTGAGCGGCTCACGTTCGTGAACGAGGCGCTGTCCGCCGGCGAAGCGCGCGTCCTGATCGCGTCGCCGCTGTTCGAGCGGCTCACGTCCCTCACCGTCGTGCGCGCTGGCATCGGCACCGCGGTCGCGGAGGCGCTGGTGCGGGAGGGCGCGCGGTCCGCGCTCTGCGAGCTGAACCTCGTGGGGTGTCCGGTTTCTCTCGAAGCGCTCCGCGCCCTCCTCACGTCGCCGCTGATCGCGCCGCTGCGTTCTCTCGCCCTCGGCGGCGACCTCTTCGGTTCGCCCTTGAAGTACGCTGTACTCGCCGACCTCGTGGCCCCGAACCTGACGGCCCTCGACCTGAGCGACGATTCGCCGCGCGCCGAATCGGTCGAAGCGCTCGTGATGTCGCCGCTGTGCGCGCAACTGCGGCGGCTCGACCTGTCGCGCAGCTCGCTCAACCGCGCGCGCACGGCCCTGCTCGCGAACGGCGCGTTCGACAACCTGCGCGTCCTCAAGCTGTACGGCAACTCGGCCGGCAACGACGGCGTCATCGCACTGGCGCGGTCGCCGCGCCTCGCGGGGTTGCGCGTCCTCGACCTCGGGTACACGCAGGTCGGCGACGACGGCATTCGCGCGATTCTAGATTCGCCGTGGGCCGACGGGTTGGCGTTCCTCAACGTGATCGGGTCGCCCGCGTCCGCGGAGGCGAAGGACGCGCTCAAGGCCCGCATGGGCGACCGCGTGCGCCTGTAGAGTAACGGCATGTCCGACCGCGACGCCCTCATCGCCGCGATCTGCGCGCAGCCCGACGAGGACACGCCGCGCCTCGCGTTCGCCGATTGGTGCGACGAGTACGACGAGCCGGCGCGCGCCGCGTTCGTGCGCGCGCAGGTGGAGCTGGCGCGGGCCGCGCCGTGGGAGCCGGTGGCGGCGCGGGCGCGGTGGCACGCGCCGGACGTACTTTCGGGGCGCGCGTTCGCGGGGACGCTCCCCGCGGTGGACGGGTTCCACGTCGGCTGGCCCGCGGCCCCGTTCCGCCGCGGGTTCGGTTGGGCGCTCCACGTGCGCGCCGCGTCGCTGTGGGGCGAGTTCGTCGCGCCCCTCTTCGACCGCGCGCCCGTTGGCAAACTGCATGTGTGGCACGGCGCGCTCGACGAGTGGCGCGCGGTCGCCGCGTCCGACCGCGTGCGGCATTTCCGCGAACTGGTCTTCAACCTGAACCCCATCGAACCGCTGCGCGCGCTCCGCGACGCGCCCGACGCGACGGGAATCGCTGACCTGTACTTCCAGCGCGCCAGCGGCGCGGGCATGCCGGAAGTGCTCGAAGACCTGATGCCCACCGTGCTGGGCCGGGCGGTGCGCGGGCTGCACTTCCACGCCGGGTACGAGTCGATCTCGGACCTGATCGCGGCGCTGAACACCGGCGGGCCGCGCGCCCGGCTGTCGTTCTCCGTGATGGGGCTGACCGCGGAGCACGTGCGCCGGCTGTTCGACGGCCCCGCGACCCGCGACCTCGACGCGCTCCACTTCCGCGACGAACCGCTCGGCGCGGACGGGTTGCACGCGCTCGCGCAAGACGCGCCCGCGGCGCTGGCCGATCTCACGTTGGAAAACGTCGGGGTGCGCGCCGACGGCCTCGAATCGCTAGCCCGGTGCGACCGGCTCGCGGGGCTGCGGCGGCTGAGCCTGAGCCGCAACCCGCTGCCGCCGCGCGCGGTGCGCGTGCTGTCGCTGTCGCGCGTGCTGGCCGGCGTGCGCGCGCTCGACCTGAACGCGTGCCGCATCGGGGACAAGGGCGTGCGGCACCTGACTCAGGCGAAGTTCTGGCCGAACTTGGTGGAACTGGATTTGCGGAACAACCCGATTTCCGCGGTCGGCGTGCGGTACCTGCTCGACGCGCCCGCGGCCCCGGACCTAGCCGCGCTGGTCCTCGACGCGCCCACCGCGGGCGGCGACGCGCGGGCGCAGTTGGCGAAGAAGTACGACGGCGCGCTGGTCCTCGCCCCGCCGTCGGTGGGCGATTAGCGCGCCCGCGCGAAGCGCAGCGTGCGCAGCAGTTGCAGCCACCCGCGGCGCGCGACCGTTGGTTCGGCCGCGACCGGCTTCGGTATGAGGGCCGCGAGCACCGCGAGCGCGGTCGCGCACAGGATGAGGGCTTGCACGTTCACCCACAGGCCGCGGGCCTCCCACGCGCCCGGCACCTTCCGCACGGCAACGGCCAGCGCCAGCCCGACCGCGGCGAGCACGCGCGCCCGGCGCGGGCGCGCGCCGTCGAGCGCGATCGCCGTCAGTACGACCGCCGGCGCGACCAGCGGAACGAGGTGGTACGCTTCGAGGTACGGGCCGACCGCCGCGGGGCCGACGACCAAGAGCGCGACGTGAACGAACACGCGGGCCGGGTCGCGCCCCCCGGTGCCGAAGCTCGCCGCCGCGCCCCACAGACCCAGCGCCACCCACAGCGCCCCGACCGCGTACACCAGCGCCCGCGCGCCGGTCTCGTTCCCGCGCGCGGTGTACAGCGCGGCCTTTTCGAGCGAGATCAGGATCGGGTGAACGTGCTTCTGAATCGGGTCGGTGGCGCGCGTCAGCTCGCCGGCCCACCCCGCGTACACGTCGGCGAACCCGGAGCCGAACGCGAGCAGCGGCACGCCCACCCACCACACCACCGAGAACCCCGCGGCCCACGCCAGCGCGCGCCAGCGCCGGACCCACGCGAGGTACGGCAGTACCAGTACCGGGAACACCTTCAGCGCGACGGCGGTGGCGAACCAGAATCCGGCGGCGCGGTCGCGCCCCGCGGCGAGCGCCGCGCACCCGAACAGCAGCGCCGCCAGCACCACGAGGTTGCAGTTCAGCGAGCGCATGTCCCATTGGAAGTAGTACGCGACCGCGACGTGCGCGAGCAGCAGCGCGACGAGCAGCCCCGGCCGGCGGTGCAGGCCGAGCGCCCCGGCGAGCGCGGCGTAGCTGGCGACGGCCGCGAGGCCGGTCAGCGCGAGCCAGAGCGCGACCGCGGGGCCGTAGGGCAGGGCGGAGGTGGCCGCGTGCGCCGCGACCGCGGGCGGCGGGTACGGGTACCCGGCGGGGTACTGGTGCGTCTCGACGACGCGCCGGCCGAAGTCGTAGAGGAGCCGGTAATCGACGACCGAATCGGGCCACGGCACGGAGCCGAACACCGTGCGCGCGGTGAGATCGACGGCGAGCCACGCGACCAGTGCGCCCGCGGCGAGTACGTCCCATCGCCGCGCCGCGCCCATTCCACGAACCCCGCGCACCGGCCGGGGCCGGAACCTGTACCGGGGTTATCGACCGTTCCGCGCGCGCCGGTTGAATAAACCTCGGCGCGTCAGTCGCCGCCGCCGTACTCGGGTTCGCCGTACCCGTCGTCCTCGAAGGCGGCGCGCGTGGGCCACGCGATCACGAGCGGCGTCGGGTCGGACACGGACACCGGGGCCGCGGGTGGCGCGGCGGCGGGCCGCGCCGGGATCAGCCGCAGGCGCACCGGGAGCGGGTCGCCGTCGGGCCGGTCCACGGACACCGTGACCTCGCGGGCCTCGGCGAGCAGGAACCCGACCGGGACCACCACTTGGAGTTCGTCGCAAACGAGCGGGGCCATCGCGTCACCTCCGAACTGAGACGAGCGGGCGGAAGAGGGTACCGGGCGCGCCGGGCGCGCCGACTGGCGAAGGTTGGTGGGCGCGCCGGGCGGCGCGGGCGGACAGGGGAACCGTAGTGCGGGCGCGCGGGGCGCGCGGGCCCGCGTGCCGACTTTGCCGACCGTTCCGCGCACGCGCGGTGCGGTCGAACCGCATGGGAAATGTGGGCAAACTGCGTGAATGCGGCTCTCTCCTCACACAGAGAGCGGCGCGCGCTCGATGCGTGGAGGCCGACACCGCGCCCGATCAGCGGGTCAGTTCGACCTGTGCGGCTTTCGCGGCCTCGTCGATCTTCTTGAGGTCGTCCTTCGGCGGGTACTCGAACCCCTTTGGGCGGTGCGACCAGAACACCATCTCGCCCTCGGCCAGCAACTTGAGCGCCGCGGCCAGTTTGTCGGTGCCGGCGTACACGGTCTTCGCGGCCTTTACCTCGGCCTCGGTCTTGTCGCGGTTCGTGCCGCTCAGCAGGGCGAACTGCCACACGCCCTTGTCGTCCTTCCAACTGTACAGCTCGACGCCCTTGAACCGCGGCTTCGGCTCGCGCTTCGGTTCGTCGGCGCGCGCGGTCGGAACCGCGAGCAGCAGCGCGACGCACGCGAGCACGGCGGGAACGAGTTTCATGGGAAGCTCCTGTGTTGTGGCTGGGGAAGGTTTAGAACGCGAAGGTACTCAAGGCGCGTTGCGCTTGTGTCGGGCGGCGAGTCGGGCGTCGCGCGCCGCCGTCGCCGCGCCGACCACGCGCGTGACCACATCGGGGTTTGCGGCGAAGTAGTCGCCCAGCCCGCGCCGAACGGCCCCCGCGATGATCGCTTCCATTTCCGGGTTGCTCAGGCGGTGGCGCGTTGCGCCTTCGAACATGAGCTCCGGGTGCCAGATCGAGACGACCGCCGTGAGGCCTTCGCGGAAGTCCTCGCTGGCAAAGGCGTCCTCGCTTCGCGCTGCTTTCGGCAGGCAATCGCGCACGCCGCGCGCGACCCCGATGCGCGCGCCGGTCGCGTGCGTACCGCCGTGGATCGTCTGGTAGTGGTTGGCGAACGACAGGCACGTTTCGCCCGCGCCCGCGCACCACTGTAGCCCGATCTCGTACCGCACCTCGTCTTCTTCGCCGCGAATCACGATCACGTCCGGGTGAAGCGCTACGCGATCCGCGTTCAAGAACCGCACGAAGTCGGAAATGCCGTTGGCGTACTCGAACTCGTCGAGGGTGCCAGCGACCTCGTCGGCGAATGTAACGCGCACGCCGCTGCGCAGGAACGCGAGTTGTTGCAAGCGGTCGCGGATCGCGCCGGTGTCGAACCGCGCGTCGCCGAAGATGTGCGGGTCCGGGGTGAAGCGCACCGTCAGGCCGCGGTCGTCCGGCGGGCCACCGGTCTGGATCGCGGAGTGCGTAACCCCGCGCCGCCACGTGTGCCGGTAGATGCTGTTGGGGTCGCGCACTTCACCCGTGAGGCTCTCGGACAGCGCGTTCGCCATCGCGTAGGCGAGGTACTCGCGCCCGTCGGGGCGATAACCAAGGTGCCCGGTGTGGCCGACCACTCCGAAGACGTGTTCGGCATCCGTTCCCTCCGGGAACGTGCGGCCGTCGTCGGCCACCTCCGCGGAGCCGTCGGCGCGGAGCGCGACGCGCACCGCGCGCCCGAACCCGGCCGCGACCTCCGCGAACGAGTTCGATACGAGTTCAAAGAGCAAGTAGAACAGCCCGCGGGTGTCGGTGCTGCCGATGTACATGCCGGGGCGCAACCGGATGGCTTCCAGCACGTTGAGAACGCGAATGTTCTCTACGTTATAGGCGTCGATGTCGAACGGGGTTTGGCCGGGACACGCCACGCGCGGCCTCCTTCCTTGATGTGGGTCGTGTTGTTCGTAGTGACCCGCTTCAGCGGGTCGCGGGACCAGCGCGATTCGCGGTCGCACGCCGCGCTACGACCCACTGAAGCGGGTGCACGACAAGAACCACGTGCCCGCGCTACTTCGTCGGCAGTTCGAGGCGGAAGCACGCGCCGGGCGCGCCGTCGGCGGGGCGGTACGTCAGCGACCCGCCCAGCACCTCGGCCCACTGCTTCGCCAGCGCGAGGCCCAAGCCCGCGCCGCCGGCCTTCGCGTCGGCCTGCCCGCCGCGGCGGAACGGCTTGAAGATCGCCTTGCGCTCACCCGCCGGGACGCCGGGGCCGCGGTCCTCGACCTCCAGCACCACGCGCCCGTCCGCGCCCGGCTTCGCCCACAGCCAGATGCGCCCGTCCTTCGCCTCGCGCGTGTACTTCCGCGCGTTGTCGATCAGGTTCCCCACGATCTGCTGAACCAGAACCGCGTCGGTGAGTACCAGCGTTTCGCCCGGCAGCGTCGATACGACCACGAGTTCCTTGTTGTCCGCGGCCACGCGGTCGGCCCACGTGCGCTGGAGCGCGTCGATCAGGTCGCCCACCTTCACCGGCTTCATGTCGCCGTTCTTGGCGCGCTTTTCCAACTTGGCGAAGTCGAGCACGTTGTCGACGAGCCGGTGCAGCCGGTCGGACTCGGTCGCGAGCGTGTTCAGGTACTCCTGCTTCTTGGCCTCGTCGCGAATCAGGCCGCTCATGAGCAGGTCGAGGTACAGGCGGAGCGAGGTGAGCGGGGTGCGCAGCTCGTGGGTGACCGCGGAGACGAACCGGATGCGGCGCTCGGCCAGCGCGACCAGCGACCACCCGCTGAGGCCGACCGCGGCGAACGCGACCAGCGCCGCGGCCCACGCCAGCACGAGGCCGATGCGCAGGGGCGTCCAGCCGAGCGCGGCCGGTTCCGGCGCGGGGCCGGGGTCGAGCTGCACCGGCAGCGCGGTCATGGCGCGGTCCGGCGACACGCCCGCGGGGTCGCGCACCGGCACCAGCACCGCGTTGGGGAACGCGCCCTTCACTTCGTCCTTCAGAATCTGCTCGAGCTTGGGCCAATCGACCACGATCCCCTGATATACGGTGCGGTTGTCCACGCGCGCGGCGCGCATGACGACGAGCGCTTCGGTGCCGTCCGCGGCCGTTACCCACTGCGGGCGCAGCGGCCCGGTGTGGATGCTGACCGCGGGCGTGCCGGCGAGCGCGTTCGGCCCCACCGGGGCCGGGCGCTCGGTGCCGGGCGGGACCGTGGGGGTCGCGGGCACGGCCACCCCGCCGGTCGCGCCGCGCGCGACGCGCAGCGCCCACGCCAGCCCCGACAGCACCTCGTCCGACACCAGTATTTCGCGCGCGTGGTGTTCCTCGATGGCCTTCTGCACGTCCTCCAAGTAGCGGCGGCGCTCCTGTTCCAGCCCGACCGCGGCGAGGCGCTCCGTGAGCGAGCCGCGCCCCGTGTCTTCGCCGGCCCGCTTGAGCGCGTCGCTGACCTTCTTCAGCTTCTCCGTCAGCGCTTCGATCTTCTCTTTGTCCTTGTCCTTCGCGCCCGTGTTCTTCGGCTCCGGGGTCGGGCCGTACTGGTTCGGAAGTCCGCGGCCGAACTGTTGGAAGTCGAGGCCGGCGTTGCGGGCCTCTTGGATGGCGCGCGAGATGGTGCCGGAGCGGGTGCGGAAGTCGAGCCACAGGCGCTCTTGTTCCGTGAACGGCGAGGGCCGGCCGACCGCGCCGCCGACCGGCGGGGCCGCGGGCGGGAACG
>VGZJ01000073.1 GCA_016872595.1 Planctomycetota bacterium | reverse complement strand
CGTGACCGCGGCGTGCGCGCTCCCGCTCGGCCTGTTGATGTGCGGCTTCTTCACGCTCCCGCCCGTCGGCCCGTCCGCCCCCACCAACCCCGACAGCGGCGGCGGGTGCGGGGGCTGCGGCGGCGGCTGCGGCGGGTGTGGTGGGTGCGGCGGCTGCGGCGGGTGATCGCGCGAAGGTCACGAGTCGCGCGCTATTTGTTCAGCCACGCGCGCCACGCGGCGGCGGTGGCGAGGTCTTGTCCGGTCAGGCTCTTCAGCGCGGCGCGGGCGGCCCGCACCACGTCCGCGTTCGAGTCCTCGATCAGCCCGATCAGGTCGGGGACGTGGTCCCGGTCGTCCTTCATCGCGCACGCGAGGGCCGCGGCCCGGCGCAGTTCGGCGTCGTCGGCGCGGAGCATTCCGCGCAGGGTGTTCGCGCTCATGCGGCACAGGCGCTCGGCCAGCGCGTCGCGGGCCTGCTTCATGCGGTCGCCGTCGAGCAGCGGGATCACCGCGAGCAGGGCGCTAGTGTTCTCGCCGCCCTTCGCGTCGCGCACGCGCTGAAGGGTAGCAACCCACGGCGCGCCGGTGGCGCGGAACAGTTCGGCCGCGATCTCGCCGGGCGTGGTCGCGGGCTTGGCGACCGGGCGCGGGTCGGGTTCGGCCGGCTTCGCGTGAGGCAGCGGGGCCGGTTCCGGCGCGGGCTTGGCTACGACCGCGGGCGCGGGCGCGCCCGCGCCGGCGCGCATCTCCGCGTTACCGAGGTTCCGCTGCACCTTGGCGGACAGGTCGCGCACCGGGTTGGCGCGGGCGAGGAACAGGAGCGCGAACGCGGTGTTCACGTCCGGGCCGTACCCGGCGCGCGCGCCGAACGAGCCGTCGGCGTTCTGCATCGGCAACAGCCGGTTCGCCCCGTACTCGTACCAGTCCGTTTTGCCGATCTTCTCGACACCGAAGACGACGCCGACGCGCTCCAGCGACCAGTAGAAGTACAGGTCGAGGTCGCCGCCCTTCTTGCCCTTGCCTTTGCCGCCGCCGACCGGCCCGCCGGCGAGCACGGCCGCGAGGTTGTCCATCCCGCGCGCGACGGCGTCGTCGCGCGCGTCGGGCTTGGCGCGCTTCGGCGCGGGCGGGTCCGCGGGCTTCTTGGGGGCGGGGTCCGGGGCGGGCACGGCCTTCGGCGGCGGCGGGTTGTAGAACGGGTCGTTCGGGTCGGTGCCGGGCGGCGGCACGAACGGCTTCGCCGGCTCGTCGGGCTTCTTCGGCGCGGGCTTGGGCACGTCGGCGCGCAGGGCGCGCTCCTCGCGCCGCCCGATTGCGGTGGCGAGGCCGAGCAGCCCGGCGCACGTCATCGACGGGCTGCCGTCGCGCGGGCCGGAGTACGGCCACCCGCCGCTCGCGGTCTGGGTGCCGAGGAACCGCTTCTCGATGCGCTCGAGCGCGGTCTCGACGGGCACCGCGTACCGGCGCGCGACCCACACGCCGAGGATGCCGAACTGGGTGTTGGAATTGTCGTCGTCGTCGCGCCCCTTGCCCGTGCGCTCGGCGGTGAGCAACCCCTGCCGGTACTTTTCGACCTCTGTGTGAAGTCGGCCCGCGACCGCGGGCGCGCCGGGCTTCGGCGCGTCGGGCTTCGGCACCGCCGGCCCCTTACCGGCGACGAGCGTGGCCTCGCCGAGTTTCGCGCGCAACAACTTCTCGGTCGCGGCGGGGACCGGCGGAACGCAGGCGTACGTCCACCCGCCGTCGGCGTTCTGCCCGGCCACGAGGCGCACGCCCATCATCTGAACGAGCGCGCGGTCGTTGGGGTCGCCGAGGCGGTCGAGGTAGAGGACGAACAGCGTGAGTTGGTAGGTGCGCACTTCGGAAAAGGCGGCGTCGCGCACGGCGGCGGTGATCGCGCGCACGGCGGGGTCGTCCGGGGCGGTGCCGGTTTCGAGCAGCGCGAGGCCCGCGAGCGCGCGCGCGCCGAGGTGGTCCTCGTCGCGCTTACCCTTGCCGCCGTCGCCGGCATTCTTCTTGAGGAACGCCGCGCCCTTTTGGATGGCGGCTTCGATGTCTTTGGGGTCGGCGGCGCGCGCCGTCGGCGCGAGCAGTTGGGCGCACAGCAGGGCCGTGAGGAGCAGGGCGGCACGACGGGGGGACATGCCGAACCTCCGGTGCGCGCCGGGCGGCGCGCGGTGGGTGCTATTTCTTCTGTTGGGCGTACCACGCGCGCCACGCGGCGACCGCGGCGGCCTTCTGGTCGGAGGTCGCGCCGGTCGCGGGGCCGAGGTCGCGCCCGGTGAAGCTCTTCAGCCCGGCGCGGGCGGCGCGCACGACCGAATCGTCGGCGTCGCCGAGGGCCTCGATCAGGTCGGGGACGTGGTCCCGGTCGTCCTTCATGGCACAGGCGAGGGCCGCGGCCCGGCGCAGTTCGGCCTCGTTCGCCTTGAGCATGGCGCGCAGGGTCGCGGGGGTCATGCGCGCGAGCCGCTCGGCCAGCGCCTCGCGGGCCGCGGCCTTGCGCTCGCCCTGTTCGAGGGCGCTCGTAGCGGTCAGCAGCGCGCGGGTGTACTCGGTGCCCTTGGTGTCGCGCAGGTCTTTCAGTTTGGTGGCGAAGTCGGTGCCGGTGGTCTTCATCAGGTCCGCGGCCATGCCGACGGTCTTGTCGCCGGTCGGGTTCGGGAGGTTCAGGATCGGGGCCGGCGGGGCCACGACAACGGGCGTGGTCGGGCGGTTGGGGAGCACTTCCGCGGCGCTCGGCCCGGTGCCGGCCCGCATCTCGGTGCTGGTCGGGTTCTTCTGCACCTTCGTGGACAGGTCGCGCGCGAGGTTCGACTTGCACAGGAACAGGACGGCGAACGACGTGTTCACCTCGGGGTCGTAGCCGCCGATGCCCCAACTGCCGTCCGGGGACTGCGAGCGCACGATGGCGGTGGAGCCGACGTCGTACCAGTCGACGCCGCCGATCTTGTCCACGTCGTAGATGACGCCGACGCGCTCGAGGGACCAGAGGAAGTACATGTCGCCGATGGAGTGCCGGGCCCCGTTGATGAGTAGCCCCTTGCCGTTGCGCAGGTGGTCGGCGAGGACCAGCCCCAACCCGGCGAAGGCGCGCTGGACGACGAGGTCGCGGGCGTCCGCGGGGCGCTTGGGGCCGTCCTTGGGGGCGGGCGCGGTGCCGGCGGGCGGGTTGTAGAACGGGTCGCCGGGCTTCGGCGCGTCGGGCTTCGGCGGGGCGTCGGGCTTCGGCGGGTTCAGCTTCTGGTTCCGCTCCTCGCGTCGCGCGATCCCGGTCGCCATACCCACGAGACCGGCGCAGTACATCACGGGACTCATCATCATCGGGGGCGGTCCGTCGCCCGGCGACAGCCCGACGTACTGCCAGTACCCGGTGCGGGCGTCTTGTGAAGCCATGAACCGCTTCTCAATGGCGTCAAGCGCGCGCTCGACCGGGACGCCGTGCTTGCGAGCGAGCCAGACGGCGATGGCCGCGAACTGGGTGTTCGAGTTGTCGTCGACCCCGAGCGCGATGGGCGCGCCGCCGGGGCCGGGGGGGGCGCCGGGGCCGTTCTTGGCCTGCACCAGCGTTTGGGCGTACTTCTCGACCTCGGGGTGAATCTTGGGCGCGTCCTTGCCGCCGCCCGCGGGCGGCTTGCCGGCCACCAACTGCTGATCCTTCAGGTTCGCCTTCAGGCGCGCCACGTCGGCGGCCGGCACTTCCGTGCAGCACTCGTAGCCCCACCCGCCGGCGCTGGATTGGCCGACGAGTAGGCGGAACGCCAGCACTTGGATCATGGGAACGTCGGACGGTTCGCCGTACCGATCGAGGTACATCAGACAGAGGGAAATCTGGTAGGTCTTGGTCTGGGTGTACGCGGCCTCGCGCACTTGGGCGGTGATGTTCTTGACGGCGGGATCGTCGCCCGGAACGCCGGCCTCGAGGAGGGCCAGCCCCGCGAGCGCGGTCGGGCCGATCCCGTAGTTTTCCGCGCCGCCCCCGACCGGCGGCGCGCCGCCCCCGCCCGGCGCGGCGGCGCGCCCGTACCAGGCCTTCAGCGCGTCGGTGCCGCCCTTGAGCGACTTCTCGATCTCCTGCGGCGTGGCCCCGGTCGCGCCGGGCGCGCCCGCTACGAGGAACAGCCCGACCAGCCCGGCGGTACGAATCAGGTTCGGCAGCACGGCGCGGCCCTCGACGGCGCGAACGATGTGATAGGTACCGAATACTCTAACATAAGCGCGACCGCGGGGCGACACCGAAACCGGCCCGCGGGTCCGGTTGTCCGGTTCTGCCGGACGGCGCGGCCCCGCCCCGCACGGGTCCGGCCGGTGCTCCCTTGTCCCGGCCCGCGTTCTGCGAGAGAATGCAGCCTACCGATCTTCCCCGGCGGGGTTCCCCATGCGCGCCCGGTTGGTGTCCGCCGACGGCGGCCCGTCCATCGATCTGACCAAGGACATGACGCTCTTCGGCCGCGACGAAGACAGCGACGTGCGCCTCGACCACAAGAGCGTGTCGAAGCTCCATTGCGTCATCGTCATGACCGACGGCGTCCTGTTGTTGCGCGACCTCGGCAGCACCAACGGCACCCGCGTCAACGGCCAGCGCGTGCGACGCGCGGCCCTGCTGCCCAACGACGCCCTCGCCATCGCCAACCTCAAGTACACCGTCAAGTTCGGGGTCGAACTGGAGAAGGAAGAGGACGCCGCCGCGAAGGAGAAGGAGAAAAAGGACGCCGCCGCCGCGCTGCGCCGCAACGCCCTGCCCGACGTGTACGAGGAGCCGAAGAAGAAGGGGTAACGACCCGGTCCGTGCGGCTACTTCTTTTTCGTATAGCTGATGACGTTCTCCACACCGTAGTCCGACCGGAACCCGCCGGGAACCGCGGTCCAGGTCGGCACCTTGTCCGCCCCCCCTTCGCGCATCCAGATCGAGTAGTTCTGGAACCACCTGTTGTTCTGGATCAGGTGGTCCGGCACGTTGAACGCGTTGGCCCCGAGCCCCGGGTCGAGTTCCACCCACCCGACTCCCGGCAGGTACACTTCGGCCCAGGTGTGGACGTTCACGAAGTCGGAGCGCACCTTCCGGAGCTCGGCCGTGCGCCCGTCCGGCGCGTACAGGTTCAGCCCCCACACCATGCGGTACGGGATCCCGGCGCTCGCGGTCAGTTGTTGGAGCAGGGCGGCTTGGTGCCCGCAGTGACCGCACTTGTTCTTCAAGATGCTGCCGACGTCCGAAGATGCGAACGGTACCGAGGCGTCGTACTTGATGGTGTCCACGATCCACTTGCACATCGCTTGAACCGCTTGTGCGGGCGGGGCCGCCGCCTTGAACTTGGCCGCGAGCTTCGCGACCTCCGGGTGAACGGCCTTCGCGATCGCGGGATCGACGACGGCCAACCTGTCTTTCGGCGCGGCTTCGTAGTGCTTCCAAGTGGTCCTCACGGACCCCACGTCGAGCGCGCGGCTCGGGGAGGGGATCGTGAGGGTGGAGCTGAACGTCAGTTTCTCACCCGGTTTCTGCCGCCCGTCGATCTGCCAGAGCAGGTGACGAGACGCGGTCGGCTCGTGGGCCTGTTCGTTCGCCGTTTTCGGCACGAAGTCCAGTTTGGTCGCCCCGATCGCGGCCTTCAGCGGGCTCCACGAGCGGAGCGTCGGCAGGGCGTGATAGACGCGCAATTGGTCGATCTTGTCGTTACCCGCGGGGACCACAAACGTGGTGGTCATCGTGACCACGTACGTCACCGGGCGCGACGTCTTGATCGCGGGTGAAACGTCCTGAGCTGACGCGAACGCACCCGCACCGAGAGCGAGCGCGCAAAGGGCGAGTTGAGCCACAGTTCGGCACTTCACGGGTTCGCCTCTGAGGAAAATCGAAGTTCGGTGCGCGGGCGCAACGCGCCGTCGCGCCCGCGCGGGGCGCTCACTTGGTCCCAATGGCCCACAGGTAGTTCCAGCCGCGGACGTACAACCGGCCGCCGGACGGGGCCGGGGTCGCGTACAGCGTGTCGGGCAGCGTGTTCGTTGCCAGCTTCTTGAACGTGTTGCCCGCTTGCACCACATCAATCGCGCCCGTCGTCGAGGTGACGTAAATCTTCCCGTCGGCCGCGATCATGTTCGCGCGGTGCTTGCCGCCGCTCAGGTTCTGCCGGTACAGTTGCTCGCCGGTCTTGGCGTTCACCGCGGTGAACGGACCGTCGGCCGACAGGTACACGATGTCGCCCACGCGGATCGGCGAGACCACGTCCGGCGTCGACTTGAACCGCCACAGTTCGGCCTTATTGTCGGGGTCGATGTTCCCCTTCGCGCCGACCGGGTTGAACGCCACCGTCGGCCCGCTCTTGCACGACGGCACCACGATCAGGTCGGGCAGCACCAGCGGCGACGACACGAACCGCCACGCGCCGTTGGTGGTCGGGTTCAGCCCCTGCACGCGCCACACCTCTTCGCCGGTGTCGAGCTTGTGGCCGGTGCAGTAGTCGTTGCCGTGCGCGACCAGTAGCGGCCCGCCCTGCCCCACCCAAATGAAGGGCGAGGAGTAGGTATCCGGGCTTTCGCCCTTGCCGTAGCCGGGGCGGTTCTGCTTCCACAGTTCCTTGCCGGTCGCGGCCTCGAACGCGACGACGATCTGCGCGTTGCGGTGCATCACCTGAAGGTAGAGCGCGTCCTTGTACAGCACGGGGGTCCAGTGGCAGCCGAACTGGATGCCGAACTTGCCGTAGTCTTGAAGGTTCTTGGTCCACACCTCTTTGCCGGTCACGGTATAGCACACGAGGTTGCCGTTGCCAGCGAAGGTCCAGACGTGTTTGCCGTCGGTGCTGCACGACGCGGAGGCCGCGTTCCCCTCGTCGCCGCGCCCGGCCTTGCCCGCCGCGCCGAGGGACGCCTTCCACTTCTCCTTGCCGTCCGTGCCGACGCACATGAGCAGAGTGTCGTCGCCGTCGAGCGAGGTGATGAAGATGTCGTTCCCCCAGACCGCGGGCGTGGACGACCCGCGGCCCGGCAGCTTGAGCTTCCACGCCACGTTCTTCTCGGCACTCCACTCGGTGGGCAATCCCTTTTCGGCGGAGTGGCCGTCGTTCCTCGGCCCGCGCCACTGCGGCCAGTTGTCGGCCCGCGCGGGCGCGGCGAAGGTAACGAGCACGGCGATTATCAGCAGGCGCGGCATGACAGTGTTCCTTGTGTTTGAGGCGAGTGGGGGGCGGAAGCCCCCTGTTCGATGGGTGGGTGAAGAGAGAACAGGGGGCTTCCGCCCCCCGCTCGCCGGACTACTTCGTACCGATGGCCCACAGGTAGCCGTAGCCGCGGATGTAGATGCGGCCGTCGGCGAGGGCCGGTGTGCCGAACAGTTTGTCGGGCAGGGTGTTCGTCGCGATCTTCTTGAACGTGCTCCCGGCCTCGATCACCGTCGTCACCCCGTCCTGCGACGAGGTGTAGATCTTCCCGTCGGCCACGACCATGTTCGACCAGTGGTAGCCCTTCGCCACGTTCTCGCGGTAGAGTTGCTTGCCGGTCTTGGCGTCCACGGCGAGGAACGGCCCGTGCTGGCACAGATAGATCGTGTCGCCGACGCGCACGGGAGCGACCACGTCCGGCGTCGGGGTGATTCGCCACAGTTCGGCCTTGTTCTCCGGGGTGATGTCGCCCTTCGCGGCGGCCGGGTCCAGCGCCACCAGCGGCCCGTTCTTGCACGACGGCACGACGATCAGGTCCGGGGTGGTGAGCACGTTCGACACGAACCGCCACGCCCCGCTCTTCTTCTCGCCGGGGTTCAGTTCCATCACGCGCCACAGTTCGGTGCCGTCGGTCAGCTTGTGCCCGGTGGTGAAGTCGTTGCCGTGGGCGATCAGTTGGGCCGCGCCGTCCTTGCCCTCCCAGATGGTCGCGGAGGCGTACACGTCCGGGCTTTCGCCCTTGCTGTAGCCGGGGCGCTCCACTTTCCACAGTTCCTTGCCGGTCGCGGCCTCCAGCGCCACGAGCATTTGCGCGTTGCGGTGCATCACTTGGAAGTACAGCGTGCCCTTGTACAGCACCGGGGTCCAGTGGCTCCCGAAGGCGATGGCGATCTTCCCCTTGCCGTACTTGTTGAGGTCCGCGGTCCAGACTTGTTTCCCGGCGACGGTGAAGCACGCGACCGCGCCGTTGCTGGCGCTGGCCCACACGTGCTTGCCGTCAGTAGCGCACGACGGCGAAGCGTCCGAGACGTCCGCACCGGACGGGTTCTTGTACCGCTTGGCCCCGGTGTTCGACAGTTTCTCCTTCCACTTCTCCTTGCCGTCGGTGCCCACGCACAGGACGACCACGTCGTCGCCGTCCACGGAGGTGACGAAGACGTTGTCACCCCAGACGACCGGGGTGCAGGCCCCGATGCCGGGCATTTTGAGCTTCCAGACGACGTTCTTTTCCCCGCTCCATTCGGCGGGGAGGCCCTTCTCGGCGGAGTGGCCGTCGAACTTCGGGCCGCGCCACTGGGGCCAGTTGTCGGCGGAAACGGGCGCGGCGAACGCGGCGAGAGCGATGAGGGGGAGCAAGCGCTTCACGATGGGTTCCTTCGGCGGAGGGTTCAGGCGGGTATTGAGAGCGTACCGGCTCTGCGCGCACGGTTCAATACGATAGCCGCGTCAACGAATTGCCTAGCCCTTCCGTGAGGTATCTGCCGTGGGCGTCGTGGTGCAGAAGTTCGGCGGGTCGAGCGTCAAGAACGCCGAGCGCGTGATGGAGGCCGCGCGCAAGGCCATTCGCGCCAAGCACGCCGGCAACATGGTCATCGTCGTCGTGTCCGCGCAGGGCAGCACCACGGACGACCTGATCGCCAAGGCCGCGGAGATCAGCGCCGCGCCGTCGGCCCGCGAGATGGACATGCTCCTCGCCACCGGCGAGCAGATCAGCATCGCGCTGACCGCGATGGCGATTCAGGAACTCGGCGAGCGCGCCGTCAGCTTCACCGGCCAGCAGATCGGCATCGTCACGGACAGCACGCACCGCAAGGCCCGCATCAAGAAGATCGACACGCAGCGCCTCACCGAAGCGCTGGAGAGCGGGCACATCGTCGTCATCGCCGGGTTTCAGGGGATCGACGAGCAGGGCGACATTTCGACGCTCGGGCGCGGAGGAAGCGACACGACCGCGGTGGCCGTGGCCGCGGCCGTGAAACTCGCGGGCTACGACGTGCAGTGCGAAATCTTCACCGACGTGGACGGCGTGTACACGACCGACCCGCGGATCGTGCCCGACGCCCGCAAGATGGACGCCATCAGCTACGACGAGATGCTCGAAATGGCGAGCATGGGCGCGGGCGTGATGCACTCGCGGAGCATCGAGTTCGCCAAGAAGTTCGACGTGCCGCTGATGGTGCGGAACGCGCAGTCCGACGCGCTCGGAACGTGGATCGTGCCCGAAGAGGCGTGGATGGGCGAGATCCCCGCGTGCGGGGTCGCGCTCGCGGCCGACGAAGCGCGGCTCGTACTCGAAGGCGTGCCCGACCGCCCCGGCGTCAGCCATCAGGTGTTCTCCGCGCTGGCCGCGGCCAACATCGCCGTGGACATGATCGCGCAGAGTGTGGGCGAGGGCGGCAAGGCCACCATCGGCTTCACCGTGCTCAACAGCGAACTGGAGAAGACCAAGAAGACGCTGGCCCCGCTGGTGGCGGGCTTGGGCGCGGTGCTGAACGAGACCGGCAAGGTGAGCAAGGTGTCCGTGGTCGGGGCCGGAATGCGGACCATCGCCGGGGTCGCGGAGCGCCTGTTCCAAGCGCTCGCGGCCGACGGCGTGAACTTGAAGATGATTACCACCGGCGACATCAAGATCAGCGTACTCGTGGAAGAAGACGCGCCGCCACCAGTCGAGGAGGCCACCGGGGGCGAGTCGATCAAGAAGGCGCACCTCGAGAGCAAGAAGGCGGTGCGCGGGCGCAAGGCGCTGCGCGCGGTCCACGCGGCGTTCGCGCTGGCGCAACCGCGCAAGGGCGCGGGCGCGCCGGCCGCGAGCGCGGAGTTCAAGCCGCGCGCGAACCCGCTCGTCGTGGCCGACCCCAAGGACCGCGACGCGGCCATCGCCCGACTCGACGGGATGGAAGACGTGCTCGTCAGCGGCGTTCACCTCAACACCGAACAGAGCCGCGTCACGATTCACGACCTGCCGGACGTGCCGGGCAACTGCTCGAAGGTGTTCAACGCGGTCGCCACCGGCGGCATCTTGGTGGACATGATCGTTCAGAACCAGACCGGCCCGGCGAAGGCCGAACTGTCGTTCACGGTGCCGCGTGCCGACCTGCCGCGCGCGCTGGCGCGCACGCAAGACGTGCTGCGCGCCATCGACCCCGCGTGCCGGGCCGTGGGCGACGCCGACATCGCGGTGCTGTTCGTGCTGGGCGTGGGGATGCGGACGCACACCGGCGTGGCCCGGACGATGTTCGGCGCGCTGGCCGCGCACGGGATCAACATCAGCATGATCAACACGAGCGAGGTGTGCGTCGGGGTCGTGGTCGAGCGCGCCCGCGGCGACGAGGCGCTCGCGTGCCTGACGGAAGCCTTCAACCTGGGGTAGCGGGCGATGGGGCCGTATCGCGACGTGTACGTTCTCGCCCGCGAGCGCTCCGTTGCGGAAGCGAATCGGTTTCTCGCGGCGTTCGCCCCGCGAGGCCGAGCGGCAGCGGACGAGTACGAGTCCCCCGAATATTCAGATCAGCCAACGGTAGTCTTTTCGACCGCGACCGAAGCGATTCAGTACTGCGGTGCGCATCCCGATGCGGGCCACCGGTTCTACTTCGACGGCGGCGACGGACCCGCACACGCCATGCCGTTCTTCACGAGCGACGGCGGGTTGATTCTGGGTCTGTCAATCCTCGCAGACGCAGAACAACTGTTCGCCCAGTTGAAGGCACACGCCGGCTCAGAGATCGGCTACATCACGGTTGAAGACCCACCGTGCGAACCGGCGTCGGAATTCCGGCGGTCTGCAGACGACCTGTTGCAACAGTACCGAGCCGCGCACGATTACCACGAGTACGAGTAGACGCCAAAGGTCCCCCTACTGACCACATCGGCGGACTAGTCGGGCCGGCAATACGAGCTGGGCAACCCCGAATCACATCTGCGGAAGCTCCCAGCGGAACCGCTTTCACGCCTGCGTTTCGTAGCTGACGGCACCGAGGAGGCTGCCGGCGGCGGTGAGCGCGAGCACCATGCGCGGCTTTAGCGGGCCGGGGTCGGCGTCACTGTACCCGATGCCGACGCGCGAGTGCTCGCGCAACCCGGGCACATTCGTGAACCACTCGGCGAACACGTCCCACGCCGTTCTCATGTATTTGTCGATGTCCGGTGGCGTGTCGATTTCGGCCGGCACCATGTCCAAGTTGAACTGCACGCCGTCGAGTTGGTCCCAGTGACCGCCGCGCCGCCGCAGCGGGGACACCTCGAAGTTGAGCCCCGGGGCGATGGTGCCGCCGAACGCGGCGCGAACGAGCGCTTCGTCAAGTTTCGCGGGGGCACTGTCGGTCGTCGTCGCGGCGAAGAACGGCCAGATCCGCGCGCCCTCGTCGACCGTGAAGTCCTTGAGTCGGTCGGCCGCCTCGGTCGCGATCCGCTGGCACAGCTCGACTTCAGCGGGGTCGTGCGCGTGCGCCAGCGGGTGCCCCTTGCGCGTCAGGCACCCGCACGAGTACCGGACCGCACGCCGCGACACGTTCCCCATCCCCCACTCGTCGCTCGGATCGACGCCGTGTTTGAGGTACACGCTGTTCGGGTACTTGACGACCGCGATCAGGTCGCGGAACGGCTTCATCAGTGCGGGAGCCGGGCGGCACGGCGCGGGCCGCGCCCCGGTTTTCTTCTTCGACATCGCGTCCCCCCTTGTGACCGAATCGCATCTCGGGTTCGTTCCACGACTGTACGGGGTGCGCGGTCACTCGTCGGGCACCGGCGCGCCGTCGGCCGTAGTGCAATCGGCCGGTGAAATGAGCACCGCGAGGTGCGTCGGCTTCTTCGTGCCGAAGATCGTGGCCTTCTGCGGGGCGCTGAGCGCGTCGCGGTGCTTGAACGCGATTCGCGCGCCGGCCTCGAACTTCCCACCGGTGCGGGCGCACTTCCCGCCGAACTTCGACCCCATCACCTTCATCCCGTCCACGAGCACGCCCGCGATCTCGATGTCAACGTAACCGTCGCCGCTGGGACACGGGGCCGCCGGCGCGCGGTGAACCTCTGCGGCGCGCGGCGCGCCGGCGAGGGCGTGGCCGTTGAGTGCGAGGTTCTTGAACGCGAGGAACTCGCTGCTCGTGTCGCGGGCCTTGCCCTTCAGCCCCTTCGGGTGCCAGCGCATCTTGTAGCCGCCCGGTTCGAGGTCGCGCCCGACGGCAACGGTGTCGGTACCGCCGGAGTTGTCGTCGCACAGTTCGAGCGGTTCGCCGACGTTCTCGTAGCCGTCGCCGGAGTCGAGTTGGAGCTGCACGCGGTAGCGCGGGCAGGTGGGGTAGCCGGGGTTGTGGTTGTGCCAGTGGCGGAACGTGAGACCCGCGAGGTGCGCGGGCCGCGTGAGGGTGAACCAGAGGAACACGTCGTTGGTGCCGAGGTGCCGCGTGAGGAACACGGTGCCGACGCCGCTGCCGAACACTTCGGACGGGCCGCCCCCGGTCTGCGACACGAACCCGCTCACGAGCGCCGGGTCGGTGGGCACGCCGACCGCGACCGACACGCCGCGGTCGCTCATCACGTTCTCGAAATCCCAGAACAACAGCGGCGCGTCGGCCATCGGTTCGCACCCGTGGGGAATGGTGCGAGAATACCGACCGCGCGCGCCGCGCGGCAATGCGAGTTGCGGACCTACGGGCGCAGCGGGGCGAACGTCCAGCGCAGGCTGTTCCCGTCCAGTTTCGTGTTCACGACCAGCACGCCACCGTTCTCCTGCGTGGCTGTGCCGGTGTAGGTGCCCGGTCCCTTGCGCGTCAGCGCGAACGACTTGATCTTCGCCTTCGTTTGTTTCTCGATGTCCTCGCGCACGAGGCGCTCGACGGTGTTCTGCCCCGCGACGTAGTTCATCTGGATGCCGGCCTGCGTGGGCGCGCCGGCCGTGACCTCGTATGTGTCACCGTTCGCGGCCGTGGCCGTACCGGTGTACGAGCCGTCCGGTTGCTTCTTCATGTCAGCCACGGTCACGTCGGCGTCCAGACTAGTCTTCATGTGCTCGCGAATGAGCTTCTCGACCGACGCTTGCGCGAGGACCGCGGTCCACTCGAACTTGCCGCCCTTCGGGGCGGTGGTGGTCACGTCGTAGGTGTTGCCGTTGGTGGCGCTGGCGGTGCCGGCGTAGCTGCCGTCGGCCTGCTTGGTCAAGCTGATCGTCGTGATGTCGGTGTTGAGGCTCTTCTTCATCTCCTCGCTGACGGCCTTTTCCATGGCGTCCTTGCTCGCGCCGCACCCGGCGACGAGGACGGCGAACAGTGCGACAACGAACGCGCGAGCGGCAAAGCGGTACACGGTGCGGGCCTCCGGGGGAGCGTCGCGCGGGTACGGCCCGCGCACAGGATTTGGTGTGAGCATAGCGAAATGTCCCGGCGCATGGGGCGACCGGCGCGCCGGACGCGCGCGAAACTGCCCTTGCGTCCATTCTGGGCGCAAGGCTACTCTCCGCGTGGTTCCGAGTACCACGAGGAGGAAGGGCCATGCCCGTCAGTCACGTCCCGGCCGGGTACCACAGCGTCGTCCCGTACATCACGGTGCGCGGCGCGGCCAAGGCCATCGAGTTCTACAAGGCCGCGCTCGGGGCTACCGAGGTCATGCGGTTCGAGGGGCCGGGCGGGTCCGTCGCGCACGCGGAGATCGAGGTCGGCGGCTCGCGCGTCATGCTCGGCGACGAGATGCCGGAGTGGGGCAACCGCGGGCCGGAGTCGCTGGGCGGCGCGAGCGGCGGGTTGTGCGTGTACCTGCCGGACGCGGACGCCGCGTTCGCCCGCGCGGTCGCGGCCGGCGCGACGCCGTTCAGGCCGGTCACGGACCAGTTCTACGGCGACCGCTCCGGTACCGTCATCGACCCGTTCGGCCACGTCTGGACCCTCGCCACCCACATCGAGGACGTGACCGTCGAGGAGATGCAGCGCCGCTGCGCCGACATGATGAAGCAAGCGGCGTAGAGCGCACGTCAACAATCAGAAGAGGTTTGACAGGGTGAACAGGATGAAGGCAAGATAAGAATGTACTGTGTTCTCTTCATCCTGTATTCATCCTGTGCACCCTGTCAAAACTGCCTTTCCGCCCTCGCCGCGGCTCGACGGCTCCACAGTTGCCACATCAACACACCCAGCCCCACCCCCACCCAGTCGATGAACACGTCGCGGGCGCTCCCGAAGCGGCCGGGCACGTAGGTTTGGCCGATCTCGGTGGCGACGCCGTGCAGCGCGAGCAGCCCCGCGAGCCGCCAGCGCCAGCGGGTCGGCACCGGGAGCGCGACCGCGAGAACCGTGAGGAAACAGTACCCGCCGGCGTGCAGTCCCTTCGCCGCCACGAACCGCGCGCGGTCGCCCAGCCGCTTGGACAGCGACTCGGGAACCGGCGTCGGTTCGATGAGCTTCCACGTCCACAGCCCGAGGAACACGACAAGCGCGACGGCGTGCAACGAAGAACCTAACCCCCCGTCCCCCTTCCCTCTCAGGGAAGGGGGAGCACTCGCGCGTAACTCCCCGCGCGCCGCGTTGCCGCCCGTGCCTTCTGATTGCTCTTCTCCCCCTTCCCTCTCAGGGAAGGGGGCCGGGGGGTTAGGTTCTCCGCTCATTGCCGGTGCGAGTTGAGTTCGCGGAGCTTGGTCTTGAGGTACTTGGCGCGGGCCGCGTTGCGCTCCTCGCCGTCGAGCGCGTGGCCAGCCAGCTTCTGCAGGTGCGCGGACTGCGTGTGAATGAAGAGCTGGTTCACCGCGGTCACGGGGATGCCGTCGAGCAGGTGCAGGTGGATCCCGAGGCGCACCGCGGACAGCAGTTCCATCGTTTCCTCGGTGGTTATCATGGTCGCGCTGCCGAGCGTGCCGATGGCCCGCGCCGCGCGGTCGTGTTCGGCCTGCCGGCGCTCCTTCAACAGCGCGGTGCGGGCCTTGCGCTCGTAGTCGAGGATCGTAACGATCACCTCGCGGATCTCGTTCAGAATCTTCGGCTCGCTCTTGCCCAGCGTGACGTGGTTCGAGATCTGGTAGAGGTCGCCGAACGCGCGCGACCCTTCGCCGTGCAGCCCGCGCACCGCGAGGTTGATCTTCTGGAGCGCGCGGAACACCTTGTCGATCTGCTTGGTGAGGCCGAGCGCGGGCAGGTGCAGCATGACGCTGGCGCGCATCCCGGTGCCGACGTTGGTGGGGCACGCGGTCAGGTACCCGAACTGGGCGTGGAAGGCGTAGCTCAGGCGCTGTTCGAGCGCGTCGTCGAGGCGGTCGATGTCGCGCCACGCGTCGTCGAGGGCGAACCCGCTGCGGAGCACTTGCAGGCGCAGGTGGTCCTCTTCGTTCACCATCACGCTGGCGGTTTCGGTGGGATCGAAGGCGACGCCGCGCGGCCCGTCCAGCCCGCCGGCCAGTTCGCGGCTGATGAGCTGGCGCTCGACGAGGAACTGGCGGTCGAGCGCGGCAATGTTGGGGATGTCGAGGTATTCGAGCTTGTGCGCGGCCCCGGCCTTGGCGACGGCCTCCTTCGCGCGCGCCACCACTTCGCCCTTGTGCGCGGCGGTGGCGCGGGTGCCAAACGGCAGGTCCGCGAGGTTCCGCGCCAAGCGAATGCGCGTGGACAACACCACGTCCGACTCGGGGCCGGTGCCGCGGAGCCATTCGCCCAAGTTCGGGAGCAGCTTGTCGAGGTTCATAGGTAGTTCCAAGTGGGCGGTGGGCGGTTGAAGACAATCGCTCCGGTCTTCCGCTGCCCTCTGCTCACTGCTCACTGCTCACTGGCCGCACGGCGGATGAGGTCGCGGAGCCGGGCGGCCTCTTCGTAGTCCTCGGCCGCGACCGCCGCTTTCATCTGCTTCTGCCACTCGCGGGCGCGCACCGCGCGCGGGGCCTTGCCCGCGTGGGCCGTGTGCCGGTGGACGCGCTCCAGCAGCGGTTCGAGCGCGGCGCGGAGGGCGTCGTAGTCGTGGGCGCACCCGACCCGCCCCTCGGCGCGGAACTCGGCCAGCGTGAGGCCGCACGCGGGGCACGCCTCGGGCGCGGGCGGCGGCGCGGCCGGCGCGACCGGCGCGTCGTCGCCGTCGTCGGCCGCGGCCGGGAACGGGTTCGCGATCAGGCTCAGGAGCGCCTTCAGGTCGAGCTGCGGGCCGTTCGCCCCGGGGATCAGGTTCCGCGCGCGCGCGCACCCCTCGCACAGGTGCAGCGCGCGCTTCTTGAAGTTCACCACCTCGGTGACGTGAACGCTCGCCGGGTTCTCGCAGAACTGACACTTCATGCCGCACCCGTGGGCCAAGCGAACGGTCCGTCGTTCGCAGCCGAACCGACCCCGCTAGCCGTTCTCCAGTTCCTTAATGCGGTCGCGGACGCGGGCCGCTTCTTCGTAGTTCTCTTCGGTCACGAGCTGTTGGAGCTTGCGCCGCAGCGCGGTCAGTTCGACCTGCGCGCCCTGCGCGCGGGGCACGCGCCGCGGCGCTTTGCCGACGTGCCGCACGTCACCGTGGATGCTCTCCAACAGCGGGAGCAGTTCGGCTTTGAAGGCGTCGTAATCGTGGGCGCACCCGAACCGCCCCTGATTGCGGAACTCGAGGTACGAGAGGCCGCACGCGGGGCACGCGGGGCCGACCGCGGGCGGGGCCTCGTCCGGCCCGTCGGCGGTGGCCGGCGCGCCCTTCTTCTTCGCCGCGCCCTTCTTCTTCGCCGGCTCCGCAAGGTACTTATTGGCGCAATCCTCGCACACGTGGACCTCTTCGTAGCGGTCCCCGAGTACCTCGGTGATGTGCATGGTGGCTTGCTTCGGACACCGCTCGCACTTCATTGCCGGCCCTCTGCGTGCGGCCATTCTAACAGCCCCGCCGGGCAATGTCATTGCCACCCGTGACAGAGGGCAGAAGACCGAGGACAGAAGACACAAGGCAGAAAGGCAGAAGTGTTTGGACAGGATCACAAGATGAACAGGGATGAAAGAGAAGAGCACTCTACTCTTCATCCTGTTTTATCCTGTGATCCTGTCCAAACTCTTCTGCCCTCTACCCCTACCGCAGTTTCATCTGCTTGAGCAGGTCGTCGGTCCACGTCTTGTACTCGGCGGTCAGCGGCACGTCGGCGTGCGGCGCGCCTTTGTAGTCGATCTGGGTCGAGAAGGTGCCGAGGTCGTAGGCGCGGGCGAACGCGGCCTGTAGGTCGATGAGGGCGTCGCGGTCGTCGGCCGCGAGCGGGAGCTTGAACTTGGGCAGCCGCTTCTGAAGGGTCGCGGTGTAAATCTCGTAGCGGTCGGGGGCGTTGCTCCGCGTCACGGTCACGGCGTAGTCGTACTCCGGCAGCCCGTCGCGCGAGTAGTTCAGCATCGGCTTGCCCTGCATCACGAGGTCGATCTCGACGACGCCGGCCTTTTGGTTGAGCGCGACTTGGCGCGCGTCTAGGTACGCCTGCCGCTCGGCCGCGGTGGACTTGTTCGCCGGGCTGACCACTTCCAGCAGCGTGACCAGCTTCCCGTCGGTGCGGTTGCGGATCTCGATGAACTCTTCGGAGAACTGCTCGCGAATGATGGACGTGAACAGCGGCGTCTCGGACACGTAGCTGCGCGTGCCGACGCGCGCGCGGTACCGGTCCACGAGTCCGGGGAGCAGAATCTGGTAGAGGCAGGCGAGCGTCTGGTGCTGGAACGCGGGCCAGAGCTTGGGCGTTTCGAGGTACGGGTCCATTCCGGGGAACGGGCTGGGCATGGGACGAGGTCTCCGTGGTGGCCCCGGTTCCGGGCCGCGGCCGTTCGCGCCGCGACCGGCTCAACGGTGCCGGTGAGTCGGGTGCGGGCGCATTGTAGCGGACGCGCGGCCCGCGCGCGAAGGGGCGAAGTGCCGAGGCGGGCGCGTGATTTGAGGCTCAGGACGAATGGATAACCCCGCGCCAGTCGGCGTGGTGTTCGCCGTGCCAGTGAACCACGAAGGTATGGCGCTCGAGCCACCCACGAATTTGTCCGCAATGGTCCCGCCAGTTACTCGCAGCCCAAGTGTGTGGCGCTTGAAGCGAGGGGTCGGCGATCCGCTCGCGGGCGCGCGACGGGTACAGCTCGACTGCTAAGTTCTCGACACGGAACTCGCGCACGCGAATCGGGTCGAGCGTCAGTCCCAATTGGCGGTCCACCCAGTCCACGAACGCGGTCCCGAGTTCGATAGTCGCGCGGATGTCACCGCCGCGCGGAGACGGCTCACGCACTGCGCTGTCGCGCACCTCGACTTCCCGCACGCGGCCGTCGTCGTCGAAGGTGACCAGCACCCAGTTGTAGAAATCGGCTGCGGCAAGTGCCGCGCGGCCGTCGGGCAAGTGCCCGGCACAAATGTTCTTCCCCACGTCGCCGTTGAGCGGGAACAGTTGCTCGAAGGGCCGCGTGACGCGAACCGCGGTTCGCTTCATCACCCCGTTCGCGCCGGTCATGTGGATGTCGGCGACCTCGTTCAGTTCGCGCGCCGTGTTCGCGTCGTAGCACGCGGCCCCGCCGTACACTTGCACCAGTTCGATGTCGCGCGGCCACGTCGCGTCTGCCAGCTCCGCGAGTTCGCGCAAGAAGTACGGGTCGCCACCCAGCCACAGTTTGAAGTTCGCGATGTCGCGGAGGTGCGGCGACACGATCAGCGATTGGGCGTCCTGCACGGTCGGGAAGTCGGCGATTTCCAGTGTGTCGAGGCGCGCGAGTAGGGGCGAGAGGGTGAGTTCGTCGCAGCGGTTGGTGAGGCCATAGAGGGCGACTTCGCGCAGCGTGGGGTGCGCGTCGAGGATAGCCCCGCCGTTGCGCAGGAAGGTGTCGAGCGACAGGCACGCGCGCTCGGGCAGCCCGCGGCGGTACACCGGGCCGTAGTCCGCTGGGTTGGTGAGTAGAGCGTTTGTCGCGAGCCAGTCGCCGCCGTGTTGCCGCATGAGTGCGTCTTCGCGCGCGTGCAACTCGACCGCCCGCGGGTCGCCGATGCGATACCGCACGGGTTCGAGTTCGACCTGAACGCGAACGAGTTCGGCGAGCGGGTCGTCGTGCTCGTCGAGCCAGTCGGCGAACACGAGGCGCAAGGTGTCGTCGTCGGGCTGCGCGCGGATCGCGCGTAGGAACGCAAGCCGGTCGTTCATGCCTTCGATGGTAGCAGCGCGTGACGATCAGCGAGTAGTCGAAATGCGAAGCCCGTAGACCGCGCTCGCCTGCGGCTCGCGGCTAACTCTGTCTCCTGTCTCCTGTCCTCTGTCTTCTGTCCTCTGTGCCGAAGGCTTCTGCTCACGGGTGTTCCCACACCAGCGTCACGCGCGGGACCGGGCCGGGGGTTTTCAGGCGGATGTGGCCGATGGGGTCGGCAGGGTCTTTGATCGTTTCCAGTCGCACGTAGCTGGGGTACACCCGCAGGCCCTCGAAGGCGTGCAGGCTCAGGTCGATGTTGCCCTCGGCGTCGGGAATTACGTCCGTCAGCACGACGCGGCGCGCGTCGGCCGCGACCCACGTCGCGGTGCCGCTCAGGACGAACGAGCGCGGCCGGTCGATGGCGAACAGCGCCACCGGCTCGCCGCCCTCGGTCAAGGTGGCGACGGCCCTCGCCGCGGGGTAGCGCGCCCAGCGCGCCGCCGTGCGCCCGCGGCACACCACCCAGCCCACGTTGTACCAGCGGCAGTACGCCGTCAGCTCGGCGTCGGTCCAGTCCGCCAGCGGGCGGCCGTTCAGGTTCTGGTTGCACAGCGCGCAGTACCCGTGTTCGATCTCCGCGTCCACGTCGAGGCCGCCCAAGTACGCGCGGTTGGTATACAGCGGCAGCAGCGCGGCCCAGTTGCCCGCGGTGCGCGGTTCGGCGTCGTCCCACAGGATGCGGGCTTCGGTCGTCGTGTGCTGTTCGATGGCGGCGAGCAGGTGCTTTTGATCGGGGGTGAAGCCGATGACGAATGGGTCGGGGCGGACGCCGATCGCGCGCGACAGGGGTTCGCCCGGCCCGTCGGCCCAGCCCGCGACGAGCAGCGCGCCCGCGGCCACCACGGAGCCGACCCCCGCGAGGCGCACGCGGCCCAGCAGTTCCCACGCGCCGAACGCCGCGGCCGGTACGAGGAACGCGACCGCGAGCGGGGCCACGCGCGCCGGTACGTCCGTCGGGACGCGCGGCCACGCCGCGGCGAGCCGGGCCGCGGCCACGGTCAGCACGAACGCCACGACCGCCAGCCCCGCCGCGCCGCGGTGGTGCTTCACCCACAGCAGCACCAACCCCGCGACCGCCGCGAGCGGGATCAGGGGCCCGCCGGGAAGCCCCGTACACAGCGCCGCGTAGTCGGCCGGCGCGCCCAGCACGTCCTGCCACTCCGGGAGCGGAATGTGGTCCCGGGCCGACGGCTGCCGCAGCCACCAGTACTTGCCCCAATCGAACAGCCACCACAGGTTCGGCACGATGCCGGCGCACAACACCCCGGCGAGGCCGAGGTGCCAGCCGGGGCCGTGGCGCGGCGCGTACACGAGGTACATCGCGAACACGATGGGGCCGAGCGCGATCCAGATGAGCGGGTGCGCGTACCAGCCGAGCGCGGCCAGTCCCGCGAGCACGAGCCACGACTGGGTACACGGGTAGCGCGCGTACCGCCCGAGCCACGGCACGAACACGGCCGCGGCCAGCCCCGCGCCGAGGAAGTCGAGAGCGCCGGCCGCGAGCATGTGCCACACCGCGGGCGACCACCCCAAGATCACGCCGCACACGCCGGCGAACACCGCGGCCCCCGGCGGCAGCCCGGCCCCGCGCGCCGCGGCGATGAACGCGACCGGGATCGCCAGCAGGAACGCGAACACGCCGAGCTTGTACGCGGCCGGGTTGTACCCGCGCCCGCCGAAGAGGGCGAACAGCTCCGCCGGGCGCGAGCCGCCGTCGAACACCGGCGTCTTCGGGTAGCCCGCTTGGAACGCCGGGTCGTAGCAGGTCGCGGTGCGGAACGTGCGGAACGCGCTCGCCCCGAGCGTGCCGTGATACAGGTGCAGCGGGTGCCGGCCGGACAGCACCGGGCGGTCGTCGGTGACGGCCCCCCACGAACCGAACAGCGCCACGGCCAGCCCCGCTTGCGCGGCCACGACGACGACCGCGGCCAGCACCCACACGGGCCGGGCGCGGAACCCGTCACCGGGCGCGTCGAGCGGATAAAGGGGGGTACTCATGGCGCGAAACCCGTGCGAAGGCCGCGAAGCCTACACCGAAGCGCGCGCCGCGAGCAAGTTCAGTTTGGGGACTGGAGCCTTCGGCCCAGAGGACAGAGGACAGAGGACAGAAGGTGGCTGAAAACGGATCGCAATGTTAGCGCGCGTCGAGGAACGAGCGCCCGGCGATCACGAGTTTGCCGTCTTTCGTTTCGAGTGTGAGTACTTGTGAGGTCGGGCGCGGTTGCTTCGCGAAGAACTTGAACAGCCCCACCGGGTTGCCCCCGTGCCGGTACCACGTCACGTCGATGCTCGACTCGCGGGCCACGTCGCCGATCTTGTCGAGCAGCGTCTGCGACCCGAAGGGGAGCCCCCCGGCCTTCAGGTTGCACACCTCCACCGCGGCCACGTTCGTCTGGTCCTTCACCAGCCACACCTTCAGTTCGAGCCAGACGACGGTGCTCCAGAAGCCCTCGCGGTACTTCACGCCGAGGAACAGCCGGTCGCCTTGAATGGCGACGCGCGGCGAGTGGAACCCCTTGGGCAGCGATTCCGCGAGCCGGCCCTTCGGCCCCATGTTCTCGATGAAGAAGGCGTTGATGTCGTCCGCGGAAAAGGTGTCGCCCCACTCGTCGCGCGCGCGGATGTCGTTCTGGAGGTCCATGACGCGGGTGAGGAACTTGCCGGAGCGCTCGAGCGTGTCCCAGTCGCCCGGCTGGTTGGCGGCGGCGTAAAACGGCGGCTCCTTCTTGGCGGCGTACGTGAGCGCGCCGAGCGCGGCCGTGCCCGCGGCGAGCAGGATCAGGAGCGCGAACAGCAGCGGCCGGCGGCGGCGCAAATAGGCCCTCATGCCCGCCGGGATACCGCGCGCCGGGAACGCGGTCAACGCGAACTGAGCGCCCGCAACTACTGATATTGATTTCACTAGAACTTGAGTATATTATTCCGCAGGGGTTCGGTGTCGCGCGCCGAAACGGGCGTGGCGTCGCGAGAGTCGGATGGGGGCGCCTCATTCTGATAAGCGCTTGTTGTACCAGAGTTGTTCGTTTTGCAACTTCTTGTGGTGACAGGCCTCTGGTCTGTCAACGTGGAGACAGGCCAGAGCCTGTCTCCACAAAAGCGGGGCGCCCCCGTTGTGCAACCGATTGTGATTTCGCCCCACTCGCGCGCGACTCTGCGCCGGTTGCGCCGCGCGCGCCCGGTGTGTGCGTGCCCGGAACAGAAACTCGATACTTGGCAAACGCCGGGCGGCCGGGTTACGTTATTAGGGGTAACGTTATGTCCCCGTTCCGAGCGTTCGAGGAGGTTCGGCATGGCGCGCGTCGCAACGTACCGCTGGGCGGGGGCCGCCCTCACCGCGCTGGGCCTGTTCGCAACCGCCGCCCTCGCGCAACCGCCGCGCCCGGCCGACCCGCTCGAATCGGCGAAGGCCCAACAGCGCATCGCCGAGCAAAAGGCCGAATCCGACGTCCTCCAAATCATCGAGAACGCCGACCGGCTCGCGAAGGGCAACCATAAGGAGAAGGCCGCGCAACAGCTCCGCGCTGCGAAGCAGAGCGTCCAGTTCGCGCTGGGGATCAGCGAAGCGGCGCGCACGCGGCTTACAACGATGCTCGATCAGAAGCTCGCGGCCGTCGAAGGGCGCGTGATCGCCAATCCCAACCCGAACCCCGGCGTGAAACTCGACCCGAAGGGCGCGGACGTGAAGGCGGCGCAGAAGCTCGCCGTCGAGCGCGGCATGTCCGAACTGAAGGCCATCGACGACGGCATCGAGAAGATCAAGGACTTTCAGGCCCGCGGGATGAACGACCACGCGAACTTCGAGATCGCCAAACTCGCGAAGGCGTACCCCAACAACCCGGCGGTCATCGTGCTGGGCCAGTCCGACACGCTCCGCGGGCGCGTCGCCGACGCCGCCGAGTTCCAGCGCATGCAGAGCGAGCGCATGGTGAAGTTGAACCAGCAGCTCATGATCGCCTCGCTGCCGGCGGTGAACGACGTCGAGTTCCCCAAGAACTGGAAGGAGCTGTCCGAGCGGCGGCTCAAGAACACGACCATTCAGTTGAGCGCGAAGGAGAAGAAGATCATCGAGGCGCTGGACCGGCCGTACTCGGTCGACTTCAAAGAGCGCCCGCTCGAAGAGGCGCTCCAAGACCTCTCGACCATGTTCGACCAGCCGCTACTCATCGACAAGAAGTCGCTCGAAGACCTCGGCCTCGACCTGAAGCGCGGCTCGACGCTACAGGCGAAGGGCATCTCCGGGCGCACGGTGCTGCGCTCGGTGCTGGGCGCGCAGGGGCTGACGTTCATCGTGAAGGACGAGGCCGTTCAGATCATGACCGTCGAGAAGGCGCGCACGATGATGACGACGCGGGTGTATTACCTCGGCGACCTCGTGAAGGGTACCGGCGACTTCGGCGACATCCGCTTCGGCCCGCAGATCAACTTCCTGCAACAGCAGGAGAACGTCCGCGTGCTGATGGAGTCGATCCGCAAGATCGACCCGCTGTCGTGGGGCGGGCCGGACACCGGCGGCGCGGGCACCGTGGTGTACCACGCCCCGAGCCAGTCGATCATCGTCCGCAACTCCGCGGAGGTCCACCACTCGCTCGGCGGCGCGATCTACGGCCGCAAGTGACGTAGTCGCAGAAGAGATTGGCCACGAAAAGGCACAAAAGCCACAAAAGAAGCAACGATCCGCGAGAGGGCTAAAACCCAGGTGATTCGCGATACCTTCGCTCCAAGTCGGCCATGAGTATTGGCCGCTTCTTCTTGGATCGTGCCTTCTTCATGATCTTGCGTCGTTTCATGGCCTCT
>VGZJ01000072.1 GCA_016872595.1 Planctomycetota bacterium | reverse complement strand
CCACTGCGCGAGGCGCTCATGAACCACCCGTGGCGGCTCAAGAAAGCCGTCACCTACCTGTTCGATTGGATCGCCACCATGCTCCGCAAGCTCCTGCACCCGCACCCCAAACTCACAACCAACACTGGGTGAACTCTAGCCGGGTTACGCGCTCGCACCGGCCAGCAGTAGCGCGAGCAGTTCCCTCTGTACCGCAGGGTTGCCGGAAACGAGGTCGGGCCGGAACGGGTCGAACGGCGTGCCGTCGGCCGCGCAGAGCGTGCCACCGGCCTCCGTGATCAGTGCGGCCCCGGCCATCACGTCCCACGGGTAGTTGTCGTAGGCCCAGTACCCGTCGAAGCGCCCGGCCGCGACGTAAGCCATGCTCAGCGCGGTGGACCCGTTGCGCCGCAGTGACTGCGCGTGCGGCGTCAACTTGCGCCACGCTTCGAGGTTCCGCAACTGCTTCTGGAGGTTCGCCGGGAACCCGGTACTGATCATCCCGCCGGCCACGTCCGGCACGGCGCTGACGCGAATCGGCTTGTCGTTCAGGGTCGCGCCGAGGCCGTGCGCCGCGGCGAACATCTCGTTCTGGCGCGGGTCGAAGATGACGCCGACGACGGCACGCCCCGCGTGCCAGAGCCCGACCGAGACGCAGTACGCGGGCACGTCGTGGGCGTAGTTGGCGGTGCCGTCAAGCGGGTCCACCACCCACGCGGGCGGCGCGTCGGGCGCGGGCCGCACGTCGCCCGGCGCTTTGCCCACCGACTCCTCTTCGCCGATGAAGACGTGATCGGGGAACCGGCCCAGCAGTACGGCTTTGACGAGCTTCTGCGAGGCTTCGTCGGCCTCGGTCACGAGGTCGGCGCGGCCCTTCTCGCGAACCGAGAACTTGCCTCGCCAGCGCTCCAGTTCGGCGGCCCCCACGCGGGCGGCCTCAATCGCAACGGTCAGGTATTCGCGCAGGCGAGCGGGGTCGGTATTCATGTGGGAATGATACCGAATCCGCGTGAAGAGTAACGGCCGCGTGGCACCCCTCGCGGTTCGCGCGCATTGGGCGTCGGCATCGTTGCTGCTGGTTCTACTCGATCCCCCGTGCACCGTGTTGGCGCGCGGCGGAACTACGGCACCGCGCGCACCGTTAGCTCGCCGCCGGGTTCCCAGTCGAACAGCATCAGGTCGGCCGGTGCGCCCGCGGTTAGTTCCGTGACCGGGAGGCCGAGCAACCGGCGCGGTTGCGCGGTCGCGAGGTCGACGGCGTCGGCAAGGTTCAGGCCCGCCATGCGCGCCACGTTCGCGACGCACACTTCGGTGAAGTGCCCGCTGCCGGCCAAGTACGGCGTGCCGCTCACCACGACCTTGCCCGAATCGAGCACTTCGAGGTCGGTGCCCCATTCGCGGTACTTGCCCGGCGGCAACCCGGCGAGGCTGCTGGCGTCGCAAGTGATGAGCGTGCGCTCCAGCCCCTTTGCGCGCACGAGGCACCTCACGACGCGCGCCGGTAGGTGGTGGCCGTCCGTGATGAGGCTCATCCACAGCCGGTCGCTCGCGAGTTGCTCCCACAGGTAGTTGTCGTGCCGCGGGAGCGTCGCGTGGCAGCCGTTGCCGAGGTGCGTACTGGTCTTCGCGCCCGCGTTGATCCCGTCGCGGATCTGACCGGGGGACGCGGCCGTGTGGCCGATAGCGACGACCACGCCGGCGACTGACAGCTTCTCCGCGAACACGAACGCACCGGTACGCTCGGGTGCGAGCGTCACCATCTTGATGCGCCCGCCGGCCGCGTCCTGCCAGCGGCGGAACTCGTCCCAGTCGGGGTCGCGGGCGTGCTCCTTAGGGTGCGCACCGCGCGGCCCGTCCTCGCCCGAGAGGTACGGCCCTTCGAGGTGGAAGCACGGCATCCGTCGCGCGAGGTCGGCATCCGCGTCGAGCGCCCGCGCGAGCGTGGCGAACCCATGGCGCAGGGCTTCAAAGCTGTTGGTGATGAGCGTCGGGCAGAACGCGCCGATCCCGTGCGCCCGACACACGTCCGCGACCGTGCGCACGTTGTCCGGTGTCAGCTCGGGCGAGTTGAAGCTGATGCCGAGGCAGCCGTTGATCTGCGGGTCGAAGAACGCCGGCGCGATCCATTCGCGCGGGTTCCGGTCGGACGGCGCGACCGAGACGATGCGCCCGGCTTCGACTTCGACGGCGACCGCGGCCCCGGTTCGGTAGTGCTTCGCGTGGTGGATCATCGGAATGCGCGTGTGTGGGCCAACGCGGGCGGGTAAAATGGGTTTACACTATAGCGCCCAGTTCACCACACCTTTCGGGTCAGTGCCATGCCCCGCCGCGCGATTCCGTCTCTGGTTCTCGTTCTCGCCGCCGGCCAACTGGTCGCCGCCCCCGTTCCCCCGCAGCCCAAACCGGACGACACCGTTCCCGATAGCGCCGTGCGTCTGGTCGAGCGCCGCAAGATTCAGAAGGAACTGAAGATGACCGGCGACCAGCGCATCGCCATCGTGGACGGGCTGGCCGACGTCGAAGAGGCGTTCGAGAAGAAGTTCAACGAACTGGGCAACAACCCGAACGCGACCGACGAGATGTTCGCGGCCCTCGACCGCGCGCAGCGCAAGGCCATCGATGACGTGCTGGCGAACGCGGTCGCGAAGGGGCTGACTGCGGCGCAGCGCGGCCGGCTCTGCCAGCTCGATTGGCGCGTCCGCGGCGCGGAGGCGTTCTCCGACCCCGGGGTCGCGAAGAAACTTCAGCTCACCGACGCTCAGAAGAAAAAGGCCGCGGACGCCTCCGAGCACATCCGTGGTGAGGTCAACCGCTACCTCCAAGGCGAGGGTAACGACGACGAATCGAAGCGCCGCGCCAGTCTGTTCGCCATCCGCAAGGAGCGCCTCAAGGAACTCGAAGGCGCGCTCACGGACGACCAGAAGACCGCGTGGGCCACGCTCCTCGGCCCCGCGCCCACCGGCTTCGACGTGGACGACCTGTGGCTCCGTACCGAAGAGGACAAAGAGCTGATCGCGGTGCCGGAACTTGGAAAGTAGGAGCGCCTTCTGTAGCCGGCCTCGTTGAGGTCGGAGCCTCTCATCTCGTTCAGCACCGGCCTCAGTGAGGCCGGCTACAGAAGACCCCACATCACGCGCTGCCCAACTCCGCGAGGATGCGGGCGGCTTGGTTCGCGTCGGCGACCGTGTCGAACGTCGCGTACCCGATGAACTTCCCGCCGACCACCGACATCACCAGCCCGTGCAGGTTAATGCCGGCCATCTCCCACGCTTGCGTCACGCGCCCGCCCAGCCCGGCCTTGTCGTCGCCCTCCACGCGCATGACGATCGGCTCGCTGACCTCGTGCAGCCCGGCGGAGCGGGCCGCGCTCATCTCGTTGTTGCCGTGCAGCGGGGCGACGTACAGGTCGCCCATGCCGGCCTTCGTCGCGCTCCGCTGGCTGTACACGTACTCGAGGTGCGCGCCGGACTCGGCCAGCTTCTTCAGCTTGGCCGCGGCCCCGCCCGGCTTGTCTTCCACCTCCGCGTGGAACAGGTGAACCCGCTGCATCTTGAAGCTCATCGGTGTTGCCCTCCTGCTTGGCACGGCCGGAAGGCCGAGCACTCAGATAAAGTCGCGATATGAGTTGCCTACGCGACGGGACTTCTAATCGCGATGATAACCCTAGCAAGGCCCAATGCACAGGGTAGCGTTGGGGATTCTGACGCGCCCCACCGCCGGAGGTCCGCATGCGCCGGTTCGCACCGCTCGTTCCGCTTGTCGCCGCCCTGTCGCTGCCGTTCGTCCCCAGTGGGCGCGCGGACAGCCAGAAGGCTCCGGAAGGGGCCGAGGGCGAGCGCACGCTCGTCTTCGAGAACGCCACGATCCACACGGCCGCGGCCGACAAGCCCATCGAGAAGGGTTACCTGATCGTGCGCGGGGGCAAGGTGCTGTTCGTGGGGCCGATGAAGGAGATGCCCGACGTCAAGGCCGGCGCGGAGCGCATCGACCTGAAGGGCGCGACCATCATTCCGGGCCTCGTCGATACCCACTCGCACGTCGGCGTGTGGAGCCGGCCGGGGGTGGAGGCGAACCGCGACGGGGCCGAGATGAGCGGCCCCGTTCAGCCGAGCGTACGCGCCATCGACTCGTTCAACCCCGACGACCCCGGCATCCGCATGGCCCTAGCCGGCGGCGTCACCACGGCGAACGTCATGCCCGGTAGCGGCAACGTGATCGGCGGGCAAACGGTGTACGTCAAGTATCGCGGGCGGAGCGTCGAGGAGATGCGCGTTACGGGCCGCGCGGGGAAGACCGAGATCGTCGGCGGCCTCAAAATGGCGAACGGCGAGAACCCCAAGGGCTACGGCAAGAACCGCCAACAAGCGCCGTTCACGCGCATGAAGATCGCGGCGCTCCAGCGCGAGACGTTCCAGAAGGCGAAGGAGTACAAGGCCAAGATCGACGCCGGCGAGAAGCCGCCGCGCGACGTGGCGCTCGAACCCATCGTCGAAGTGCTGGAACACAGGCGCACGGTCCACTTCCACTGCCACCGGGCCGACGACATCCTCACCGCGGTCCGCATCAGCGAGGAGTTCGGCTTCGAGATCGTCCTTCAACACGCGACCGAGGGCTACCGCGTCGCCGACGTGCTGGCGAAGAAGAAGATTCCCGTCTCGCTGACGCTGGTGGACAGCCCCGGCGGGAAGGCCGAGGTGATGGGCCTGCTCGAAGAGAACGCGGCCATTCTCGAAAAGGCCGGCGTCACGGTCACGATCAACACCGACGACAGCATCACCGAGTCGCGCTTCTACCTCCGCACCGCGGCGATTGCCGTGCGCGGCGGCATGAGCGAATCGGCCGCGCTCAAGGCTATCACCATCAACGCCGCGAAACTGCTCCACCTCGACCACCGGATTGGCTCGCTGGAAAAAGGAAAAGACGCCGACTTCGTGATCCTCAGCGGCGCGCCGTTCAGTGTCTACACGCGCGTGATGCAGACGTGGATCGACGGCAAGAAGGTGTTCGACGCCGCGACCGACCGCGGCTATCAGGACGGCGGCTTCGCGCTGCCCGCGGGCGAGAAACTGCCAGTTTTCATTCGCCGGATTCAGCAAGGAAACCCGGTTCGCACCGACAACGGCGTCGGGCCACTTGACGGAAACACCGAGGCGCTGAAGGGGGCGTACGCGATTGAAGCCGAGATAATCCACGACGGCGACCGCAACCCCGGCGGCACGATTGTGGTGAAGGACGGAAAGATTCTTCACGTCGTCGTCGGCGGCGCGCAGGTCAAGAACATGCCCGTCTACAAAGCCAAACACGTCACGCCGGGGCTGATCGATCCGTTCTGCTCGGTGGGCCTGAGCGGGGCGTGGAACGTCCCGGCCGATCAGGATCAGGACGAGATCAGCGACCCGAACCAAGCGGACCTGCGCGCGCTCGACGGGTTCAACCCGCGCGAGCCGCTGCTGGAGTTCCTACAGGCGAACGGCACGACGGTCGTTCACGCGGTCCCCGGCCGGCAGACGGTCATCGCCGGGCGCGGCGGCGTGTTCCGCTCCGACGGCGGCACCGTCGATACCGCCGCGCTCGTGCCGGTCGGCGCGGTGCTGGTCAACCTCGGCGAAGTGCCGAAGGGCAAGAACCCCACCTCGCGCATGGGCGTGGCCGCGCTCGTACGCAAGACGTTCAGCGAAGCCGAGAGCTATCGGGCGAAGCCGCCGGTTGCGAAAAACCCCAAGCTCGAAGCGCTCGTTCCGGCACTCGATGGGAAGGTGAACGTGTACTTCGCCGCGCACCGCAAGGACGACATCCAAACGGCGCTGCGCATCGCGTCCGAGTTCAAGTTGAAGCCGGTAATCGCGCTCGGCACCGAGGGCTACCGCATGGCCGACGAACTGAAGAAGGCCGGCGTGCCGGTCGTCGTTCACCCGACGATGCAGCGCGCCGGCGCGAGCATCGAAACGCTGCACACGTTCACCGGCAGCGCCGCGGCGCTGGACAGCGTCGGCGTCCCGGTCACGATCTGCACCGGGTTCGAGGGCTACGTCCCGAAGACGCGCGTGCTGCGCCACGAGGCGGCTATGGCAGTCGCCGCGGGCATGGACAAAGAACGCGCGCTGCGCGCCATCACCATCGACGCCGCGAAGCTGCTCGGCATCGACAAGGACCACGGCAGCATCGAGCCCGGCAAGGTGGCCGACCTCGTGCTGTACGACGGCGACCCGTTCGAGCACGCCACGCACGTGACACACACGATCATGCGCGGCAAGGTCGTGTACAACCGCGCCGACTACCTGAAGCTGCCGTTCGAGCGCCGCATCTTGCCGCTACTCAGCGGCGTGACCGGCGGCGCGGGCTGCTGCATGGGCTGGTGACGCGCCCCGATGTTGTAACTCGCTACTCCGCGGCGGTGCGACTGAGAAGCTCCCGCCGCGGAGCGGCGTACAATGTTGCGCGCGTCAGAAGTCCTCCCGGAACCACCACCACGGACCGTAGAGGTGCTGTTTCTGATGGCAGTACTCCGGCGGGTTCCCGTCGGGCCGGTAGACGATGCCCGCCGAGTCCATGAAACCCGCGGATGTGGTGTAGAGCTTCACCTGCTTATCATCGGCGCTCGTGTACCGCACATCGAACAGACCGACGCGGCCGGAGCTGAACGAGATGTCGGGGTTCTGTCGGGCCGCTTCCGCGTGTCTTTGCAGCTCGGTCTCGCAGAGCCGAACGCGCGCGGCGAGGCCGCATGTGCTGGTGAGGAGCAGCAGCGAGCCGATCCCGATGACCGGCACCGAGAGCCACAACAACGGACGGCAACGGTCGGGCACCCCTTCGCGCGTGCGGCCGGGCCAGACCAACCACACCGTGCGGAGGAACCACGCGAAGCCGATGAGCAACCCGCTCGGCACGAGCAAGAGGAACGCGCCGAAGCTCAATGCCGCGTCCGTGACTTGGGGCAGCGCGGCCAGCCCCCACAACCAGCCCGAGCCGACGATCGCCCAGCGCATGGAGGCCTCCGGCTTTATACCGAGTGCGGCAGTTTCAATCGCCGCGCGTTGTAGGTCGCGGTCGAGCGCGGCTCTGTGAGCGAGGCCAGAGGGCCGAGCGTGTTACGCATGCGTGCCTTCATCTGTAGCCGGCCTCTGCGAGGCCGGGGCGAACACCGCGGTCAGCTTCGCGTAGTATCCGATTGCTGAACCTCAGGGCTAGCATCGGCCTCGCAGAGGCCCGAGTACCTACGCGCCCTCCGGTCGCGCGACGCGCCTTCGGCAGAACCGCATAGCCCTCGGGCTGTCGGGCCTCGCTCGCACAGCTGCGCTCGACCGCGACCTACACTGGCGGCTACACTACTTGTTGAACAGGAACTCGCGGCTGTTGATGAGCACCCATAGCAAATCCTGAAGTCCGTCGCGCGGGGTCGGGGCCGAGTTCACCCAGCTCTCCGCTTTCTTCTGTTCGTCCGCGCTCGGACGACGGCCCCACGCCACGAGGTACAGCTCCTCGACGGCCTTTGCCGTGGGCACCTTGTCCGTCAGCAGTTTCTCGACGCGGCCGGTTTTCTCCGCGATCTTCTTGTTCAGGAAGTCGCCGTTGAGTAGGTGCATCGCTTGGGCGATGTTCGGCTTCGTCGTGCGCTCGCACTCGCACAGCACTTGGCGCGGCGGGCGGCCGAAGGTGTCCATGAAGTACGACCGCACCTCGCTATCCGGCAACTGAATGGCCTTCGTGCCGAGCGGCAGTCCGATGTACTTCTCGCGCGTGCCGGTCGCGAAGTCCACGGCGTCGGCCATCTGCTCAGCGGTCAGCCGGCGCACCGTGTAGCGCGTGAAGTGGACGTTCGCGGTGTCGAGTTTGTTGCCCGCGGTGCTCAGGTGCGAGAGCTGGAACGCGCGGCTGTTGAAGATCGTCCGCAGCAGCTTCTTTTGGTCGAACTTCGACTTCACCAGTTCGTCGGCGAGCGCGTCGAGCAGTTCGGGGTTGCTCGCGGGGTTGGTGGCGCGCATGTCGTCGAGCGGTTCGACCAGCCCGCGGCCCATCGTGTAGCCCCAGAACCGGTTGGCGATGTTGCGGGCGAACATCTTGTTCGTCGGCCCCGTGAGCCAGTCCGCGAGCTTCTTCCGTCGGTCGAACTCGTCGTCGTAGCTCGTCTTCGAGTCGCCGTCGAGGGGCATCGGCTTCACAACGACGCGCTTGCGCGGGTGCGTGGCCTCGCCCGCGGCGCGGATGAAGATGACCGTTTCGCGCCCGAACAGCCCGAACTCTTGGCTCGTCTTCGTGCCGATCCGCGTGAAGAACGCGGCCATGCCGTAGTAGTCGTCTTGGCTCCACTTCTCGAACGGGTGGTGGTGGCACTTCGCGCACCCGATGCGGACGCCGAGGAACAGTTGCGTCGTCGTCTCGGACCACTCTTCGAACCCGCGGCCGATCTGAAAGAAGTTGGCCGGTCCGTCGAGGAACGTGCTGCCCTCCGCGGTCACGATGTCGCGCACGAACGAATCGACCGGCACGTTGTCGCGCACCTGCGCCCGCACCCAGTTGTGGAAGCTCCACATGCCCTTCTCTTGGAGCTGCGTGCGGTTGATGCGGAGCAGGTCGCCCCACTTGAGCGCCCACCAGTCGATGAACTCCGGGCGCTCCAGTACCTTATCAATGGCCTTCTCGCGCTTCTTGGGGTCCTTGTCGTCGAGGAACTTGCGGACCTCGTCGGGCGTGGGCAGCGTGCCGATGGCGTCGAGGTACAGGCGGCGCAGGAACTCGTCGTCCGGGCACAGCGGCGACGGCGTCAGCCCCAAGTCGCGCCACTTGGCGATGAGCTTGGTGTCGATGAAGTTGTTGGCGGGCAAATCGGGGAACTTGTCCAGCTTCGCGAAAGGCAGCGTGACCTGCGCGACTTCGGCCGCGCCACCGAAGCGGATCATGACGTGCGTTTCGCCGGCGTCCTTCGCGGTGACAAGGCCCAGCGGTGTGACCGCGGCCACCGCGTCGTTAAGCGCGTCGAACTGCGCCGTCGTGGTCACATCCTCGCGCCGGCCGTCCGACCAGATCGCGGTGACGGACAACTGCTGCTGCTCGCCGGGCGTCATAATGCGGTGCGCCGGGAACACTTCAAGTTTGGTCACTTCGGGATCGGTCTTGGCGTTCGGCGCGGGCGCGCCGTCTTCGAGCCACTGGCGGACCCGGGAGTAGTCGCGGCCGTTGTGCTTGAGCTTCTCTCCGCCGCCGTGCTCCATCACCAGCGCCGGCTTCGCGAGCAGAATGCTGCGCTCGGCGTCGCTGAGGACAACGCGCCGGCCCTCGTTGCTCTGCACGATCTGGGCGAAGTCGAAGGCCGGGTCGAAGCCGAACAGCGACAGCTTGAACCCGCCGCGGCCGTGCTGCGCGCCGTGGCACCCGCCGCTGTTGCACCCGGCTTTCGTGAGAACCGGCTGCACCTCGCGCGCGAAGCTCACGGGCACGTCCGCGGTCGCCCTCTCGACGACAACCGACACGCCCGCTTTCGCGCCGCGCGCCTCGACCGTGAGCGCGGTGGTGCCGTCGCCGACAGGCCGCACAACGCCCTTGTCGGCGCTCGTGATCTTGGTGTTCGCGCTGGTCGTAACGACCTCGCGCGTTAGGTCGAAGGTGCGGCCGTCGGCCCACACACCGAGCACGATCAGGCGCTGCTCGTCGCGCGGCCCTGACAGCTTGACTTCCTTCGGGTGCACGATCAGCTTGCTTGGCGAGCCGGGGGATTCAGCCCCCCGGACTTCCGCGACGGCCAATCCCAAGGCACAAACGGCGAATAGCAGGCGTGGGAGCATGGCGAGAACCCGTAGTGCGGGCGCGACGAGCGGGAACGGTGGGTAACAGAAATCGTCGCGGATTCGTGGAACGGAGTCAAGCAGAAGGCGTTACAGTCTGTATTACTTCGACGCATTCACTCAGTACGGGTCTTCATCCATGAACGCAGTCGTTCTTTCCTCGCTCCTGTTGATGTGCGGCGCGGACGAGAAGCCGCCGGTCCCGAAGCTGCCGCTCGGTAAGGACACCACCTACGTGGTCGGGCCGTTCGACAAGTACGGCTTCATCGACTACGAGAGCGCGCTGAACGCCGAACTGAGCAAGGGCGTCACCGCGAAGACCAACGCCAAGGCGCTGCTGATCCTCGCGCTCGGCCCCGCGCCCGAGGGCGGCGATGGTCTCCCGCCGGCGTACTTCAAGTGGCTCGACATTCCGGTTCCGCCCAAAGAGGGCGACTACGTCGTCGGGATCGGCGCGTTCACCCGCACGCTGATCGGCCTGACGAACGAACAGCGCGAGGCGCTGTTCGAGTTTCAGGGCCGCGCGACCAAGTACCCGTGGGTGACGAAGGACTGCCCGCCGCTGGCGGAGTGGATTAAGGCCAACGAGAAGCCGCTCGTGATCGTACTCGAAGCGGTGAAGCGCCCGGACTACTTCAACCCGCTGTGCTCGCGCCGCAAAGAGGGCGAGCCGAGCAACCTGATCGGCACGTTGCTGCCGAGCGTGCAGAAGTGCCGCGAGCTCGCCGCGCTGCTGACGGGGCGCGCGATGCTGAAACTGGGCGAGGGCAAGCCCGACGAGGCGTGGGCCGACATCGTCGCGTGCCACCGGTTGGGCCGCCTCATGACCCGTGGGGCCACGCTGATTGAATCGCTGGTCGGCATCGCCATTAGCCAGATCGCGGCCAACGCCACGGTCGCGTACCTCGACCGCGCTGACCTCGGTTCCGAAGACGCCCTCAAGAAACTAAAGGAACTGCAAGCCCTACCGAAGATGATGCCGGTGGCCGACAAGATCGGCACCGGGGAGCGCATGATGGGCCTCGACGCGCTCCAGAACATCCGCCGCGGCGGGAACCTCGACGGTGTCGTGCCGCAACCCGGCGCGGACGACGCGAAGGCGATGGAAAAGCTCGACTGGGCACCGACCATGCGCACGCTGAACAAGTTCTACGACCGCTGCTCGGCCGCGATGCGCCTCAAAGACCGCCCGGCCCGCGAGAAGGAACTCGACGCGCTCGAGAAGGAGTTGGAGGCCGCGGTGAAGAAGGGCCGCGACGAGGCCGCGCTCCAGAAGCTCATCAAGGAGGCGGGCGCGGGCAAGGCCGTGGGCGAACAACTCGGCAACGTGCTCGTCTCGCTGCTCGCGCCGGCCGTGCGCAAGGTGCAGCAGGCCCACGACCGCGTCGATCAGGTGCAGCGCAACCTCGAAGTGGCTTTCGCGCTGAAGGCGTACCACAAGGACACCGGCAAGTACCCCGCGAAGCTGGCCGACCTCGCGCCCAAGTACCTCGCCGCGGTGCCGGACGACCTGTTCGCCGGCAAGCCGCTGGTTTACAAGCCCGAGGCGACCGGCTACCTGTTCTACAGCGTCGGCGTGAACGGCAAGGACGACGGCGGGCGCTGGTACGACGACGACCCGCCCGGCGACGACCTGCGCGTGAAGGCGCCCCTGCCGGCCCCGAAGTAGCCGCGGCGTGCGTGCGACACGGCGAACCCCGCCGCGGCGGGAGCCGGCTGCGCGGGGCGCTCAGCGCGGCTTGTTGGGGCCGCCCCCGCGCGGGCCGTTGAGGAACGAGTTCACCCGCTGGCGCAGCTTGCGGTGCGCAGCGGTGCTGCCGTTCGCGAGTTGGAGCGCGTCGCGCACGTTGAGCCCGGGGTCCGGGAACGGCAGTTTAGCGAGCGCGTCGTCCACCGGGCCGTCGAGTTCGTACTTCGGCTCGTCGCCGGTGCTGGTGACGGTGATGCGCAGCGCACGCAGCGCTTCGAGGTCGCGGTAGAACGCGCGAACGTCGATGCGGAGACGGCGCAGGAGCAGCCCGCGGGTCTGCGGACCGGGGCCGAGCAGCGTGAGCATCCGGTACAGCCGGGCCGCGCGGGACGACGTGAGCGAGACCGCGGAGGCGTCCACTTTTTTCCTCCCCATCGTTGCCTCCTGCCGGTCGGTCCGGAGGGGCCGGGGCGTCCGTGCCTGCCGCCGGAACCGGCGGCGGAACCGCGGCGACCCGTCCGCTGGGCGACCGCAACGCGCGCGGGCCGCGGCGCGGCCCGTGATTGGCATGATGGTAGGAACGGGCCGGCGCGAAAGCAAGCGGCCGGCGCGCGAAATGCGCGGCGCGCCGTTGAGGGCCGGCGCGAAGCGAATGACAACGGGGTGTCACTCGACTCGCGCTACCTGTGAACGCGCGAGCGGCGGCGGATCAGTTCGTCGATCATCGTCCCGAGTAGCAGCGTCAGCCCGACGATGAGCGGGATCACGTCGCTGCGCTTGCCGCTGAAGTTCACGACGTTCTCGATAATCGGCAGCACCATCGCGCCCAGCGCCATGCCCACGACGGTGCCCTCGCCCCCGCGTAGGCTGCACCCGCCGAGGACCGCGCCCAAGATCGCGTACAGTTCCCACGTCACGCCGGCGTTGTCCGATTGCACGGTCGCCTCGTTCAGGAACAGCAGCACGCCCACGAGCGCCGCCAGCGCGGAGCATGCGACGTACACCACGAGCCGGTGCCGGTTCACGTTCACGCCCGCGTACTTCGCCGCCAGTTCGTTGTGCCCGATGGCGTACCAGTAGCGCCCGTACGCGGTGCGGTGCAGGAAGAACCCGACCGCCGCGACCGCGAGCAGCATCAGCGCGAACATCGCCGGGAACTGCAATTCGCCGGTCGAGTCCTTACCGATGAGGACGTACCGCAGGCTGTCGAGCGCGCCGCGGAACTCGGGGTGCGCGGTCAGCACGCGGTCGCGGCTCACGGTGCCCCCGATCAGCCGCGCGATCCCGCGGATTACGAACATGCCGCACAGCGTCACGAGGAACGGCTGGAGTTTGAGGCGCGTGACGAGCAGGCCGTTCACCACGCCGACCGCGAGGCCGAAGAGGATGACCAGCGGCACCGCGGCGTAGGGGTGAACGCCGTCCACCATCAGCGTGCCGAACAGGATCGCGCCGCACCCGACGACCGAGCCGATGGACAGGTCGATGCCGCCGGTGATGATGACGAGCGCGACGCCGAGCGTGATGAGGCCGTAGCGCCCTTGCAGGTTGGCGACGTCGATGAGGTTGTCGCTCTTCCCGGCGTTGGCGTGCGTGTTGAACAGCACCACGTAGAGTGCGATCACGAGGCCGAGTACACCCAGAATCCGCTTCATGTCGAAGTCCCCCCGGTCGCGAGTCGCATGACGGCTTCTTCGGTCAGTTGCGCGCCGGCCAGTTCGCCGGCCACGCGCCCTTCGTGCATCACCAGCACGCGGTCGGACATGCCGAGCAGCTCTTCCATGTCGCTCGTGATCATCCACACCGCGACGCCGGTGCCGGCCAGCTCGTCGATGAGCGCGTAGATTTCGGCCTTCGCGCCCACGTCCACGCCGCGCGTCGGCTCGTCGAGGATCAGCACGCGCGGCGCGCGCGCGAGCCACTTCCCGTACACGACTTTCTGCTGGTTGCCGCCGGAGAGCAGGCCGACCGGTTGGGCGGCGCTGGGTGTCTTGACGCGTAAGCGCTCGATCCAAGTCGTGTGCAGTGCGCTCTCGGCACGGCGCTTCACGCCAAAGGGCGAACCGAGCGCGTCGAGGTTGGGGAGGCTCAGGTTGAAGCCGACGCTTTCGGGCAGAATCAGCCCGTGTAGGCGGCGGTCTTCGGGCACCAGCAGTATGCCCGCGGCGATGGCGTCCGCGGGCGATTTGATGCGCACCGGCGCGCCGTCTAGGAGTAGCTCGCCGCTCGTGATCGCGCGCGCCCCGAACACGGCTTCCGAAAGCTCGGTGCGGCCCGCGCCGACCAAGCCCGCGGTGCCGAGGATTTCGCCCGCGCGCACGTCGAGCGAAACCGGCGCGTCCGGCCCGCCGCGGAAGCGCAGGTCGCGCAGGCTCAGGACGGGCGCGCCGCCGGTGCCGCTCCGCTTTACCTTCGGGTAGAACTGCTTCAGGTCGCGGCCGACCATGAGCCGCACCATGTTGTCGTGCGTTACGTCGGCCTCGGCGAGTTCGCCGGCGTTACGGCCGTCGCGCAGCACGACCACGCGGTCGGCGACGCGCTTCACTTCGGCCAAGCGGTGCGAGATGTACAGCACCGACACGCCGCCCGCTTTCAGCCCGTCGATGACCGTGTAAAGCTGCTCGGTTTCCTTTTGCGTGAGGCTCGAAGTCGGTTCGTCCATGATGAGGACGCGGACCTCGGTGCCGAGCGCGCGGGCGATTTCCACGAGCTGCTTTTCGCCCGGCGGCAGGTTCTCGACGCGCGCGGTCGCGCGCGCCGTCGGCAGGCCGACGCGCGCGAGCAGGTCCGCGGCCTTCGCGCCCATTGCGCGCCGGTCGAGGGCGCGCAGGAACCCGCCGCACGTCAGCTCGCGCCCGAGGAAGAGGTTGTCGAGAACCGTCAGGTTCTCCGCGAGGTTCAGCTCTTGGTGAATGAGGCTGACGCCCGCGGCGATGGCGTCCGCGGGGCCGGCGAATCGCACCGGCGCGCCGTCGAGCGTCACCGCGCCCGCGTCCGGGGTGTACACGCCGGCGACGATCTTCATCAGCGTGGACTTGCCCGCGCCGTTCTCCCCCACGACGGCCAGCACCTCGCCCGGCGCGAGCGTTAGCGAGACGCCGTCGAGCGCGAGGACGCCGGGGAACTGCTTGCGAGCGGCGCGAACTTCGAGGCGCGGGGTGGGCATGGGAGAGCCGTATCGCGTGCGAGTCGTGGCGAGATTGCGAAGGTTCGTTGTACGGTCGGGAGCGCCGGCGGGCACTCACCCGCGCTTGGCGACATCGACGAGCGCGCGGAGCGACGGCGGGCGGAACCGCTGCTTGTGCCACACGGCGCACAGGGTGCGCGTCGGGACGGGCTTGCCCAGCGGCCGGTACACGCACCGCTTTGCGGTGTCCGCGGTCGCCGCCATTTCCGGCACCACAGAGATGCCCTGACCCGCGGCCACCATCGCCAGCAGCGTGACGATCTGTTCGCCGCGACACACGACGCGCGGCTCAAGCCCGCCGCGGTGACACAGACTCAGCACTTGGTCGCCGAAGCAGTGCATGTCGTCGAGCAGGATGAACGGCTCGTTCACGACATCGGCAAGGCGCACTTCGCTCTTGCTCGCGAGTTTGTGCTTCGGGGGTAGAGCCATGACCAGCGGTTCGGCGAACAGCTTCTCCGCGTGCAGGCGGTCGTCGCGGATCGGCAGTGCCATCAGGCCGACGTCGAGTTCGCCCGCGAGCAGGTCGGCCAGAAGGCGCTCGGTGAGGTCTTCCTTCAACTGAAGGTGAACGGTGGGGTGATCCTTGCGGAACCGTGTGACGGTGCCCGGCAGCAGGAACGGCGCGACGGTCGGAATCGCGCCGACGCGGAGCGAGCCGCCTTCGGCGGAGTCGCGCACGGCGCGCTCGGCCTCCTTGACGGCGGCGAGAATGCCCTGCGCGTGGCCCAGCAGTTCCTGCCCGGCGTCGGTGAGGACGACCTTGCGCCCGAGGCGGTCGAACAAGCGCCGGCCGACGCCGTGTTGCTTGCCTTCGAGCCGCAGAATCTGCTCGCTGAGCGTGGGCTGCGTGACGCCCTCGCGCTCCGCGGCGCGCGTGAAGCTGCCCGTTTCGGCCACCGCGACGAAGTACCGGAGCTGGTGAAGTTCCATAGCCCGTTCCGATGAAGGGGGCGGAATCGGATTGACGGGGCCAATTCTACACGCGCCCGCGTTGCCGGGAAGCGGCGCGCTGCGGTGAATCTGCCACGCTGCGCGCCTGGCGCGGTAAAATGTCTGGGCGCGCCGAGCGAATCGCACGTCAGACGCCGGGTTCTCGTGGGGAGGGCCACATGACCATCGAAGACGCGATTGCCAAGGATTTTGTCGCGATCCTGTTCGTGACGTTCTTGTTCGGCGGCGGCGCGCTGTGGCTCATTGTTGCCACGGTCTCCGATCAGTGGCGGAAGTACCGCGTGGCGAGCGCGAACGCGGCGCTCAAGCGGTCGATGGTGGAGAAGGGGTTCCGGGCCGACGAGATCATTCGCGTGCTGAACGCCGGCCCCACGGCGGAAGACTAGTGCGGCGTGCGCGGCTACCATAGGCCCGTATGAGCAACCCCTTTCGCGATCTGCCGTCGATGACGAAACTGCTCGACGCGCTGTCGGCGGCGCGCGAGCGCTACCCGCACGCGGTCGTGATCGAGGCCGCGCGGACCGCGCTCAATTCGCTTCGCGCCAAGCTCAGCTCCGGCGAGTCGGCCCCTGTCAGCGTTGAGGCGCTCGCGGCGCAGGTCGTGGCCGCGCTCGACGCGCAAGCGGTGCCGGCGCTGCGCCCGGTCATCAACGCGACCGGCGTCGTGCTGCACACCAATCTCGGTCGCGCCCCGCTGCACGAAGACGCCGCCCGCGCCGCCTACGAAGCCGGGCGCGGCTACCTGAACCTTGAACTCGACCTCGCCACCGGCAAGCGCGGCAGCCGGCAGGGCAACGTGCGCGCCGGGCTGACGGCGATTACCGGCGCGGCGAGCGCGACTGCGGTCAACAACTGCGCCGCGGCCACAGTCATCGCCTTGCGCGCGGTCGCATCAGGTAAAGAAGTCATCGTGTCGCGCGGGCAGTTGGTGGAAATCGGCGGCAGCTTCCGCATTCCCGATGTGATGGCCGTGAGCGGGGCGACCTTGCGCGAAGTGGGCACCACGAACATCACGCGCCTGAGCGATTACGAGAAGGCCATCGGGCCGAACACCGCGGCACTGATGCGCGTTCACGCCAGCAACTACCGCGTTCGCGGGTACACGAAGTCGGTCGAACTGGCGGTGCTTGTCGAACTTGGCCGCAAGCACAACCTCGTCGTGATCGACGACGCCGGGAGCGGGCAGGGCGTTGACCTCACGCCCTTCGGCTTGCCGGGCGAACCGCTCGTGTCGGCGAGCATCGCGACCGGCGCGGCCCTCGTTCTCTTTAGCGGCGACAAGCTACTCGGCGGCCCGCAGTGCGGCGTCCTCGCGGGCACGGCGGACCTGATTCAGAAGATCGAAAAGGACCCGTTGATGCGGGCCTTCCGGCTCGACAAGATGACGCTGGCCGCGCTCGAAGCGACGCTTCGCCTCTACCGCGACCCGGCGTCCGCGCTGCGCACTGTGCCGACGCTCCGCATGTTGACGGCACCACTTGCGGAACTGCGCCGCCGGTGCGAATCGTTCGCGGAGTGGCTGCGCGCGATCCCGGGCCTTACGGTCGGCGTGCGCGAGGACGAGTCGTTCGTCGGCGGCGGTTCGCTGCCCGATGTGAGCGTGCCCACTGTGGTGCTCGCGCTCGGCGCGGACGGCCTGAGCGAAACCGACTTTGCCGCGCGGCTCCGCACGGGCACGCCCGCCGTGATGGGCCGCGTGCAAGACGGCCGCGTGCTGCTCGACCTGCGCTGCGTGTTCGAGAGGCAAGAGGGTGAGTTGTTGGAGGCCGTGCGGGTGGCGGTGGAATCACGGCCGGGATAAACCCGGCCGCTCGCGTCGCCACTTCTCCCACGGCACGAAGAGCGCGTAGAAGGCGAGCGAGTAGGTTGCGAAGTGGCCCACTTCCAGCGTGAACAGCGTGATAACGTGGAACGCGACACCCAGCCACAGCGCCGCCGCGCGGGTGAATCGGAATGCGATCAGCAGCGGGAACAGTAGCTCCCACGCCACCGCGACCCACGCGCTCGCGCGGTGCGCGAACACCGGCAGGTACGGGCTGAGCTTCGGCGTCAGGCACCATTCGAGGTCGTGGTTCACGAAGTACATCACGTAGCCGGTTTGCCAGCCGCGCGAGAGCAGCTTGTAGACGCCGCTGAAGACGTACACGCACACCAATTGCACAAGTAGCACCTTCGCCGGCCAACCGGGAACCAGCACCGGCCCCGCGTGCGTGCGGCGCACGGACTCGACGCGCCATACCGCGCCGCTGCGCGCGCACGCCACGCCGAGGAACAGTGCGTTGCGAATCTGGTCGCCGCCGTTACACAGGCCGGGGTTGATGTTCCAGAACGACACCGCGCATGTCCAGCACACCAGCCCGCTGATCAGCGGGCGCGTGCCGATCAGGAGCGCGACCGCGGCGGCCGTCCATAGCGCGAGGAGCGCGCCCGGCCCCCACGCGGCCGGCAGCACGCGCAGCAGCGACCAGTACTGATGGCCGGCGCGGAAGCGCGTTTCGTAGGCGGTCGGCCCACCGAGGCCGCGCTCGGAGAAGTGCGCCGCGAACTGCGGGAGCGTGACGAGGCCGATGTCGATGAGCGCCGCGAGCGCGACTGCGACGCGCAGCGCGGCCATGCGCTCGGCCGGCACCGGGCGCAAGAGCCAGTGCCAGCGGTTCATCGCGCCGGGCAGTCGCGGTTGGATGCCGATGAACAGCGGCTCGGGTTGGGGAGTGGACGCGCTCACGGCTGCGTCACCGCCTTCAGCGGCACGAACCGCTTCGCCACCGGGTCGAAGCCTTCGAGCGCCAGCAGGCCGGGTGCGCGCGGGCCGCCGGGGTACCACTTCGCGGCGGGGCGCTCGAACGCCGGCCTGCGCGGGGCGTCCGCGGCTTCGTGCGGCAAGCGCGTTGGGATGTAGCGGAATATCATCACCACTTCCACCGGCTCGGGCGCGCCGGGGTTGGCCGTCAGATGTGTGCGCATCTTCCACGCGAGCCAGTGCGCGAACAGCTCGTTGTTGTCGCGCACGCGGTCGGGGAACTTCGCCCACACGTCGGGCTTCGCGCGCACGGTGTCTTCGTCCGCGTGCCAACCCAGCATGGTGATGTTGGCCTCATAGTTGAACTCGCGATCATGCACGAGCGGCCACCGCACCTGCGGTCGGTCGGGGTCGGCCGGCGCGAAGCGCGAGGCGACGCGCGCCGTGGTGCCGTTCGCGAAGTGCAGCTCCGCCACGGGAACGACTGTGTGCGGCGGGAAATCCGGCGTGAACATGTTCCAGCCCTGTTTGAGGCCGGTCACTTCGCCCCAGAACGCGAACACGTCGCCCGCGATCTCGCTCGCGCGCTGCGCCGGCTCGATGCCGGTGAACGTGCCCCAGCGCTGCGTGTTGCTCAGTTCGGGGTAGTGATCGGCCGGGGTCACGCGCCGCGGTACGAACTCCCACAGGTTCGCGAGCACCGGGAACGCGACTTGCCATAGCGCGAACAACCCGACGAGCCACGGCAGGGGGCCGGACTTCGCGTGCGAGGTTGGAAGCGGAGCGTCCTTCATTCCCAAGAGTGTACGCGCTGTTCAGCAGAGAGAAATGCTTCACGTTGCTTCGGGGGGTGACTCGTCTCGTCGAGCGGTCGTCCCGAAGGGACGACGAAGGCGCTCCCACGGCGCGAAGGCCGTGTAGCACGCGACCGAGTACAGCGCGAACGCGCCCACGTCGAGCGTGAACAGCGTGCCGAGGTGAAAGATCACGCCGAGGATCAGGGTCGCGGCGCGCGTGCCCTTCAGCACCGCGAGGACCGGGAAGCCCAGTTCCCAGACGAGGGTGATCCACGCCGAGAACTGGTGCAGCCACACCGGGAGCCGCGCCGCGGTGCCGGGGTACAGCGACCAGTACAAATCGTGCGACGCCCAGTACATCACGAACCCGCTGCGCCACTGCGGGCTGATGGCCTTGTAGTACCCGCTGAGCAGGTACAGCGCGGCGAGTTGCACGAACAGCACCTTCACCGGCCAACCGGGGACCATAACCGGGCGCGGGTCGGTGTTGCTGCGCACCGACGACACGCCCCACACCGCGCCGGACGCGCTGCACGCGACCATCAGAAAGAGCGTGTGGCGCAAGCGGTCGCCGCCGTTGTGCGGCGCGGGGTTGATGTTCCAGAACGAGACCGCGCACGCCCAGCACACGAGGCCGCACACGAACGGCCGCCAACCGACCAGCAGGCCGACCGCGCCCGCGACCCACACCGCGAACAGCGCTTGCGGCCCCCACGCATCGGGCAATGCGCGCAGCGCCGACCAATAGGCGTGATCGGCGCGGAAGCGGCCGGCGTACAGGTCGCGCCCGCCGAGCGCGTCGGCGGTGAACAGCGTGACGAAGTGCGGCAGGTAGCACGCGAGCAGGTCGAACAGCAGCACGAGCGCGGTCACAATGCGCAGCGCCGCCACGCGCTCCGCGGGCACGGACTCGGTCCACCAGCGCCACCGCGCCAGCGGCCACGGGAACCACGGCTTGAGGCCCGCTTCGGTCACGGCGTCACCCACCGCTTCTCGACCGCGTCGTAGCCCTCGTAGGCGTCGGTCGCGGGAAACCACCGCGCGTAGGGGCGCTCCGCGACCGGCAGCGTCCAGCCGCGCGGCGCGCCCGGCGGCGGGGTGGGGATGTAGCGGTGCTTCAGTACGACCGCGACCGGCGCGGGGCGCTCCGGGTGTGCCGCGCGGTACTCCTTGAGGCGCAGCGCCAGCCACGCGCGCGCCGGGCCGCGCGCGCCGAGGGCCGTTTCCGGTAAGTGGCGGAAGTGTTCCGGCGCTTTGTCAACTAGTTCCGGTGGCGCGAACACGACGCCGTACGTCAGACTCGCCTCAGTGTTGAACGCGCGGTTGTCGAACAGCGGGGCGCGCAGTGGCGGGTTCAGCTTGTCGGCCGGCTCGAACGGTGACAACGCGGTGTCACTCGTGCCGTCGGCGAACTGGAACTCGGCCGCGGGCACGACCGCGTAGGGTGGCGGACCGGGCGCGAACAGCGACCAGCCCTGAACCTGCCCGCTCGCCTCGGACCAGAACTCGACGGCGTCGCCGGCGCGGTCCACCGTGCGCTGGAGCGGCTCGAAGCTCGTGAACGTGCCGCGGGCTTGGTACTCGTAGCTCGCCGGTTCGAGCGGCGCGCTCGCGCGGCGCGGCACGAACACGATCAGGTTCGCGGCCGGGATGAACACGAGTTGCCACGTCGCAAACAGCCCCACCAACACGGCGAGCGCGCGGCGGTAAGGGGAAGGGTGGGGCATGGGAGTGCGGCGCGTGCGCAGCCGCAAGCGCCTTAGTAGCCGTTGGCGAAGACGGTGCGCCCGCCGTCCACCGGGAGGCAGGTGCCGGTTACGAAGTCGTTGTCGATGAAGTGTAGCACCGCGGCGGCGACGTGCGCGGCGCTTCCCTCGCGTTTCACGAGCGTGCCGGCGATCACCTGTTCGCGCTCGTCCGCGCCCACTTCCGGCGGCAACATCACCGGCCCCGGCAGCACGGCGTTCACGCGCACCTTCGGGTTGCGCGTGCCCAGTTCCACCGCGAACACGCGCGTCAGGCCGGGGATCGCGGCCTTGCTGGGAAAGTACGCCGCGTAGTCGCGGTACGGGCGGGCGTCGGCCCAGTCACCGACGTTGACGATCGCGCCGCCGTGCGTCTGGGTCACCATCGCAAGGCCGACGTGCTGGCAGGTGAGGAACGTGCCGAGCAGGTTGGCGTCGAAGTGCTCGCGCACGTCGGCCGCGGTCACGGCTTCGAGCGGCTTGCGGTTCCAGATCGCGGCGCAGTTCACGAGCGCGTCGATGTGCCCGAAGCGCGCGAGCGCGTCCGTTACCATCGCCTTCACCGCGGCCTCGTCGCCGAGGTCGGCGCGCAGCGGAACCGCGGGCACGTTGAACTGCGCGGTCAGGTTCGCGGCCGTGTCCTTCGCTTCGGCTTCCGATGAGCGGTAGTGCAGCGCGAGCGCGTACCCGCGCGCCGCGAGCGCTTCGGCGACCGCCGCGCCGACGCGCTTCTTCCCGCTGCCCGTTACCAGCGCGACCTTCGTTTCGCTCATCGCGTCACCTCTTCCGCGCCGGTGGTGTCGATTCCCACACCCAACGGCACCCACGTCTTGCACCCGGCGAACTCCGGGCGCTCGATCACGTCTACGGGTTGCGCCAACCTGAACACGCGCACCGCGAAGACGTACAGCCCCGGTGTGCGGTAGTGGAACCGCTGGCGCACCACGTCCGCCGTCCATGCGTGTCGCGCGTCGAGCGCGAGTGCGCTTTCCAGATCGGTGACGTGCGCGACCGATTCGACGCGCACGAAGTGCGTGAACCGCACGACGCCCGCGGGCGGCTTCGCGGCTTCGGCCGCGTCGAGCAGCGGCAGGAACTCCGGTTTGATGCCGTCGCGGTGTTCGTGGAAGTACGTCGGGTACAGCAGGAACTCCGCGTGTTCGGGCCGGAACGTGCCGCCGTCTTCTGCGATGCCGCCTTTGCGCAGGATGAGCGCTTGCGCGCCCCGGGCGAGTGCTTCGCAGATCACCGCCCACTCTTTGAACGCCACCGAGAGCATTACAACCGCTCCTGTTTTTGGCTGCGCGTCATCAGGTCTTGCACCGCGGCGCGGGGCGGTTTGCCCTCGTGCAGCATCTGGTAAACGGCGGTCATGATGGGCGCGTCGATGCCGCTGCGCGCGGCGCGCTCGTGTACGCTCTTACTTGTGAACACGCCCTCCGCGATCTGCGGGCCGGATAGCACGTCCGCGAGCGGTTCGCCGCTGCCGAGGCGGTATCCGACGCGGCGGTTGCGCCCGTGCGGGCTGAAGCACGTCGTGATGAGGTCGCCGGTGCCCGCGAGGCCGTGGAACGTCGCCGGTTCCGCGCCGTGCGCCACGCCGAAGCGCGTCATCTCGACCAGACCGCGCGTGAGCAGCGCGGCCTTGGCGTTGTCGCCGAAGCCGAGGCCGTCGCACACGCCGGCCGCGATGCCGATCACGTTCTTCAGCGCGCCCGCGAGTTCGACGCCGACGAGGTCGCCGTTGGTGTACACGCGAAAGCGGTCGGTGCCGAACCACTGCTGCACGCGGACCGCGAGGCCGCCTTCGGCCGCGGCAACAACCGACGTCGGCATCCCGCGGGCCACTTCTTCCGCGTGGCTCGGCCCGCTCAGCACCGCGACGTTATCCGTCTTGAGTAATTCGCCAATGATTTCCGTCGGTCGGCGGAAGGTGGCGATCTCCAGCCCTTTCGTCAGGCTCACAACGGGCGCGTCGGCGGCGCGCACGAGTACGAATCGCGAGAGCGTGGCGCGCAGGTACGTGGTGGGAACCGCCGTGATCCAGCAATCGGCCGCGGCCACCGCGTCGGCTTCGGACGCGGTGATCTCCAGCGAATCCGGCAGCTTTACGCCGGGAAGGAGTCGTGCGTTTTCGCGCGTTTGGCTCAACTCCGCGGCGCGGCCCGCGTGCGCGCTCCACAACCGGACGCAGTGCGCCGGGTTCTGAGCCAGCAGTACGGCAACGGCCGTGCCCCAGCCGCCGCTGCCGAGGACCGCGAACGTTGTCATGGGTGTGGTTCCGCTCCGCGCCGGGCGCCCCTTCGCGCACGATTACATCTTATCCAGTTCCGCGCCCGAACCGTGTCCGTTCCGTGGCTCCCGTTGAAGTGGGGCGCGCGCGGCGGCCGATTGTGGGGATGCGAGGAATCCGGAACGCGGCGAACCGTTCGGGTTGGGGAGCCTGTGCGGGTTGGGGCGCGGCGGCCGGGCGGCACATCCACGGAGGACGGTCACATGGCATCGCGCCTGAAACTGTATCGCGCGCCGGAAGACGAGGACGAAGTTGCGGTGGCGGAACCCGACGTGCGGGTCCGGCTCGGCGACCTGCTCCCGTTGGTCGCAATGGCCCAGCGGATGAACTTCATCTGGCTGAAAGACTTCCTCGACGACGAAGTCGCGGTCAGCAGCGACCTGTACGAAGTGTTGCTGGCGTTCCGCCGCAACCGGCCGACGAGCGCGTGACACGGGACGACTCGCGGCCCCGTTGTGGCGGGGCCGCGGGCGGGTACTACGGTTTCTTCTCGACCGCCTTCGGCTCCGGGGCGACGCCCTTCCTCGGATCGAGTTCGAGCAACTCACTGAGTTCCTTCCACGCGGCTTGGCGCGCCTCCTCGTACTTCTTCCCGTGGTCGGCGACGCCGGTATCCCAGAACGCTTGAAGCGACTTACCCTGCTGGCGCAGCAGCCCGGTCACCTTCTTCATGCGCGCGATTGCCGCCGCGTCGTCCTTCGACAACTTCAGCGCCGCGACCTTCTCCAACTGCTTCTCCACCTTTTCCAACGGGACGACGACCGAACCGAGGAGCTGGGTCAGTTCGGACGCTTCGTACAGACCCTCTGCGCGCGCGTCGGCGAGCAGCCCGATGTTCAGGTACGACTGGTACAGTTGCAACCCGGCGAGCAGGCCGACGGTTTCCGCGAGAACAGCGTTCTCTTCGGCCTTCGCCGGTGGTTGGGCACGCGCGGCCGGCGCGAGAAGGACGAGTGAAGCGACCGCGAGGACGGACGAGCGGAGTGCGAGCATGATGTCTCCTTGATGAAGTGGAACCGCGCGCCGGGTGTGTGCCCGGCGCGCGAACGAGTGGGGTTCAACCTTTACCCGGTGGGCCGCCCTTGCCTTTGCCCTTGCCGGTGTTGGGCGCGC
>VGZJ01000071.1 GCA_016872595.1 Planctomycetota bacterium | reverse complement strand
AGAGGCCATGAAACGACGCAAGATCATGAAGAAGGCACGATCCAAGAAGAAGCGGCCAATACTCATGGCCGACTTGGAGCGAAGGTATCGCGAATCACCTGGGTTTTAGCCCTCTCGCGGATCGTTGTTACTGACCGGCCGGTACGCGGCGGCGGAGAAGGTGATCCTGGTGTGCGACAACCGGAACACGCACACGTTCGGGGCGTTCTACGAGGCGTTCGACCCGGCCACGGCACGGTCGCTGGTGCGGCGGTTGGAGATCCGGCACACGCCCAAGCACGGCAGTTGGCTGAACGTGGCCGAGTGCGAGTTGAGCGCGATGGCGCGGCAGTGCGTTCACGGCCGGCGGTTCGGCACGCTCGACGAGTTACGGGCGGAGACGACGGCTTGGCAGGTGCATACGAACGACCGGCAGCGAGGCGTCGAGTGGCAGTTCCGGATCGACGACGCGCGGGTCAAACTGAAATCCCTCTACCCCAAATTAGGTCTGTGACGGACCACTAGGTCTCTATGAGGTGTTCTGCCACGAACTGGGCAATGAGGGCCGCGGATAGCAAGCAGCGGCAGTTGTGCGGCGAGTGAGCGGCACAACCGCCGCGAGCGTTGATTAAGTACGACCTAGCACCGATCCGATTATTCGCAGTTCATGAGCGTCGGGCTGGTCGATCAGCTCCCCGCCGATATCCGCCTCTCGCCCGGCGTTGCTCAACGGCTTCGCCGCGGACTTTGCGGAACATCGCGCCAAGCTCAAGTTGTCCCAGTGGAGTTACCCCTCTTTGGCCAGCAACTCTTCCCTTGTGTTGTGGCGGTTTTGTGGCAGAACTTGACATCCGGCGCCGGGCTTCCTGAATCATTCGCTCTTGATGTCGGTGGCTGGGGGGGTATGATTCGCGTGAGTTGCTGCATTCGGGACTAGCATCTGGGCTGCGGTCAGAGAATCCCGCCCTCTCCGCTGACGAACCGGCCCGTGTGGCAAAAACGCTTGCCGCACGGGCCTTTTGCCTTTCTGGGACGTCTCAGCGCTTCCCGTCTGTGGCAGTTGTTGTGGCACTTTGTGGCGGGAGGGTTCTCTGAGGATGACATGCCCCGCGCCGACTCGTTCCGCATCGGCAAGGTGACCGGCTACCTACGCGGCCGCGTCTGGTATCTCTGCTATTGTGAAAACGGCCAACGCAAACGGCCGCGAGCGGAAGGAGGTGCAGGCCGACGTCTTTGCCGGTGAGTTCCTCTCCCCTTCTGACTGTTGCGGTCGTCGGATCGGTTCCCGGCAGATTTGCCGATGCGGGGCCGGGCAGACCAGCTGTCCTAGGATCCCAAGGAATCGTTGGCGGTGATCGGGTTGAACCCGGCGGTCGCTGGCTTGGGAGCAAAGGACGAGCCGGGTTCCCGCGGCAACAATAAGCACCGACTCGATTCACCTTTATGACCTTGCAATCCTCCTGCGTCCGGGGTCGCGGGGCTTGCCCGCGTCGGCCCGGCGGAATGCGCCGCGGACCGCCTCGGCGAACGCCTCCCGCTCGTCGGCGGTGGGCTGTGGTTCGCCTTTCGGCAGCATCTCGCCGTCGCGCACGGCCCGGACCGCGTTCGCCCACACCTTGCGGCCCGCGACCGCGGCCGCCTCGTCGGGGAAGCCGCTCAGGTCGAGTTCCCCGCGATTCTTCTCGGCGCCGTGGCAAGTCAGACCGTACTTCCGCACGAACGCGGCACCGGGGACCGGCGAAGGTTTCTCGCCGGGCGGTTCCGGCCGAGTACCGTTGCCGTCGCCCGGCGAGGAACCCGACACGGCAACGGCCGCGATGAGTGCCACGAGATAACCCGGCGTCGATCGGATCCGCACACACCTCTCGAATACGACTGCTGTTCAACCTCGCTACTTCTTTCCCTCAGTCACGCGCCGCAGGATCCACATGTTGCGGCTTCCATCGGAGCCGAAGTGCTCGGGCGGCTTGCGCAGTTCCTGCTTCTCCACGGCGTCTTTCGCCCAGACGCCTTCCCGGTAGACGACCATCAGCAGGTCGTCGCCAAAAAACGTGTACAGGCTCGGCGAACGGCCCTGGTTCCCATCGATGCCGCTACGGAAAGTCAGATCAACCCGCCCGCGGTCGCCCTGCGGTTCGGCCAGTTTCCACGTGCCGTCCATGCTCGGCTTCGCGTCCGCCTTGTAGGTTCCGCGTTTGAAGAAGTCCGTCGCGGTGAACTCGACGTTACCGCCGGGGCGGGTGCGCGCGCAGTTGGCGTCGTCGAGTTCGCCCAGCACGGCCCACTTACCGACCAACCGCTTCGCGTCGGCCGCGAGATCGGGTTTCTGGGCTGCCAGTCCCGGCTTCCGCTGGCAGATGAGTAGCACGTCCGCCGGGGCGGCCCCGCTGTAGGTGCCGTTGCGGTTGCCCTTGTACTCGGCGACCTCGACGAGCAGGAGCAGCACGTCGTTGTCCGTGATCCGCCAGCGGGCTGCGAGTTTCGCGTCTGGCTTCGGGCACAGGCTGCCGGTCACTAAGCTGGTCAACTCGTTGGGGTCGGCCTGCTTCTTGGCGGGGTCGGCCGCGGCCCGGGCGCACTTCGCGCTCACGAGCGGCGAGTCGATCTTTTCCGGGTCGTGCCAGACCACGCCGTCGGCCGCGACAGCGACCCGCGACCCGACCCGCTTCCCGGCGGCGATGTTCTTATTGTTCTGGTGCGCGGCGAGCACATACCAGTCGCCTTGCGCCTCCTTCGTGAAGGCGGGCGTGGGGTCGGCGGCGCACGCGTCCGCGGGACCGAACAGGCTTACCAACAGAACGAGCCAGGCGTTTCCGAACGGCTTCATGTGGCGGTTCCCTCATCGAGCCAACGCTCCTCACGCAGCCCCGTGCCGGGTTTGGCGGTGATCTGCACCGGCGGCGCGGTCCCGTCTTCGTCGTCATCACCGTCTGCCCGGCCATCCACACCCGCAGTTCCTCACCCGTGCGACGGAGATCGACCGAGAACCAGAACGGATCCGCTTTCAGGTTCGCGACGATAGCCGGGTACGGTACGTCGGTCCCGTGCGCGGTTTGATGGCCGAGTGTTGCGGTCGGGCAGGGTCGGGAGCAGTCGTTGCATGCGGAGGGCTTCCGCGTGCGGGTCCGATACCGAACCACGCCCGTGCGAGCGGACAGACAGTATGCGACAGCACACCCCGGGCCGGTAGACTGAATCCCCGGTCCAGCCCGGCGAGGTGCTTCTCGAACCACGAGGCCATGCGTTCGCGCATCTCCGGCAGGTACTCGTGGGCGGTGTTCTCGCACACCACGCTACGGAAGTAGTCCGGCGTTCCGTGGAGCTTGTACACCTGCCCTAGCTTCTTCTCCAAGAGCTCGATCCCAGTCATCGGTAGGCCGAAGTCCCGGTCGCCGGAGAGCATGAGCAGCGGCCGCGGGGCGATCAGGGCGTACACCGCTTCGGTGTCGAAGTGCTTGAGCATCCCCGGCACGAAGTAGTCTCTGCGAGGCCGTGCGGGTCTCGTGAAATCGCTGGATCATCCGGCGGCCGTCGTGTAAACTGCTGTTCCGCCTGCCGTCCTTCCCCTGCCCGCCGTCAGGTCACCGATGATCAACTCGCCGATTACCCGCGTCGTCGCCGTGCTGCTGGGCCTGTTGTGCTCTCAACTGAGCGCCGGTGCCCAGCCCGCCGACGCGAAGGGGCTCGCGTTCTTCGAGACGAAGATCCGCCCGGTACTCGTGAAGGAGTGCTACTCGTGCCACTCGGCCGAGGCGGTGAAGAACAAGAAGCTTCGTGGCGGCCTGCTGCTCGACACTCGCGAGGCGACGCGCAAGGGCGGGGACGGTGGCCCGGCGGTCGTTCCCGGCGACCCGAAAAAGAGCCTGTTACTCACCGCCCTGCGGCACGAGGGCACGGTCGCGAAGATGCCCCCCCGGGGCAAACTCTCCGACGAAGTCGTCGCCGACTTCGCGAAGTGGATCGAACTCGGTGCCCCCGACCCGCGGGACGGTGGCGTCCTGCCGGGTAAGCGGTCCATCGACATCGCCGAGGGCAAGCGGTTCTGGTCGTTCCGCCCGCTCGCGGCCGCGCCCCTTCCAGAGGTCAAGAACCCCGCGTGGGTACGAAACCCCATCGACCGGTTCGTCCTCGCCGGCCTTGAGGCGAAGGGGCTCGCGCCGAGCAAGCCGCTCACCAAAGAGAAGCTCGTCCGCCGCGTCACGTTCGACCTTACCGGCCTGCCGCCCCGCCCGGAAGACGTGGACGCGTTCGTCAACGACACGGCCCCCGACGCCTACGACAAGCTCCTCACCCGATTGCTCGATTCCCCGCGCTACGGTGAACGCTGGGCACGGCACTGGCTCGACGTGGCCCGGTTCGCCGAGAGCGGCGGATACGAGTTCGACGGGGACCGTCCCGGGGCGTACCAGTACCGCGACTTCGTCATCAAATCGCTGAACGCCGACATGCCGTTCGACGAGTTCGCGCGGTTGCAACTGGCCGGCGACGAACTGAAGCCCAACGACGCCTTCGCCGCCTCCGCGACCGGCTTCCTGGTCGCCGGGCCGTACCCGGGGCAGACCACCGCGAAGACGCTCGAGCCGATCCGCTACGACCACCTCGACGACATGATCGCCACGACCGGGTCGGCGTTCCTCGGCCTCACCCTCGGTTGTGCCCGCTGCCACGAACACAAGTACGACCCGATTCCGCAGCAGGACTACTACCGGCTCATCGCGGCCCTCGCCCGCACGGACTCGACGACGCGGCAGATGGACCCGGACCCCGAGGCGTACCGCAAGGTGAAGGCGGCGTTCGACGCGACGCATGCCCCGCTCGCGCGGGCGCTGGCGTCGTTCGAGAAGGACACCTTGCCCGGCCGCTTCGAGAAGTGGCTGGCGGTCGTGAGGGCCGAGCCGGCCGCCCCGTGGCTGACGCTGGAGCCCACCGCCGCCGCGGGCAAGGCACCGCTGAAGAGGCTCGCCGACGGCTCGTACCTCGCGACGGGTAATGCCGAGAAGACCGACGCCTATACCGTCACCGCCGCGACCGCGCTGACGAACATTACGTCCCTCCGCATCGAAGCCCTTCGCGACGCGTCGCTCCCGAAGGGCGGCCCCGGGCGTGCCCCCAACGGCACCTTCACCCTCACCGAGGTCACCCTGACCGCGACGCCGAATGCCGGCGCCGCCAAGAAGGGCGCGAAGCCCGTGGTGGTGAAGCTCAAGCCGGGGAAGTCAGCGGCGGGGCTGGGGCCCCACACCCCCGCGAAGGCCGTGGACGGCGACCCCAAGACGGGCTGGTCCGTCGCGCCGGGCGAAGGCAGCGCCGCGGTGTTCGTTGCCGAGACGCCGTTCGGGTTCGAGGGCGGCACCACGCTCTCGGTGGTGCTGAAGTTCGACCGCGACTTCGCCGCCGGGCGTGTCCGATTGGCGATCGCGACGGGTGAGGCGGGGCTCGACGACGCGGAGCGGACGCAGTCGGCGGGCGAGATTCTCGCGCTGCTCGCGGCACAGGGCGGGAAGCTTGACGGCAAGAACCGCACGGAGATCGTCCGCTGGTTCCGCAAGATCGACGCCCCGACCGAAGAGGCGTTCGCGGTGGTGGAGCGCTCGCTCGCGAAGGAGCCCAAGCCCCCGCTGCAACCCGTCTTCTCCGCGACGTCCGGTCGCGGCGGCGACGTGTACTACCTCATCCGCGGCGAGACGGAGCGCAAGAGCGGCGTCGCGGTCCCCGGGTTCGTGCAGGTGCTCGCGAGCGCCGACGAGGGCCGCTGGCTCCGCGAAAAGCCGGACCCCAAGGCCGGCGCGAAGCCCCCGCGCGTCGCCTTGGCGAACTGGCTCACGGACGACAAACAGGGGGCGGGCCACTTGCTCGCCCGCGTCATCGTGAACCGGCTGTGGCAGCACCACTTCGGCAAGGGGCTCGTCCGCACGCCGAACGACTTCGGGGCGCAGGGCGAGCCGCCCACGCACCCCGAACTGCTGGACTACCTTGCCGCCGAACTGATCCGCGGCGGGTGGAAGCTCAAGCCGATTCACCGCCTCATCATGACGAGCGCGGCGTACCGGCAGGGGAGTGGTGCCAATGAGGCCGCCGCCAAAGCGGACCCGCAGAACCGCCTGTGGTGGCACGTCCCGCCGCGGCGGTTGGAGGCCGAGGCCGTCCGCGATGGGTTGCTCGCCGTCGGCGGGTCGCTCGACCCCACGATGTTCGGCCCCGGCACGCTCGACGAGAACAGCCCGCGCCGCAGCGTCTACCTGACCGTGAAGCGGAGCCGCCTGCTGCCGATGCTCCAAGCGTTCGACTCGCCGGAGCCGAGCCAGAGCGTCGGCGAGCGGTCCCAGACGACGGCGACCACACAGGCCCTGATGATGATGAACTCGCGGCTCGTGCGTCAACAGGCCGAGAAACTCGCCCGCGCCGTGCTGCCGGCCACGGCCGCCGACGTGCCGCAGGCCGTCGAGAAGGCTTACCGCATCGCCCTGAGCCGCCCACCCACCGACACCGAGCGCCGGCGCATGACCGACTACGTCCTCCGGAGTGCCAGCGGCGCGGGGCCGAAGGGGCTGGAGACGGCCACCGCCGACTTCTGTCAGGTGCTGCTGTGCCTGAACGAGTTCCTGTACCTCGACTGACGGGCACCGAATCGACGAGCCGGGGCCAAACGGGAGCGGTCGGGTTGATCCGCGCCCTTCGGGTTCCGGCTCGCTCCGACCGCTTCGCGAACGCCCGCCGCTGGGAACCCACGAGACGCCGCCATGAACCCCTCCTTGCTTCCCCTCGCCCGACGCGAGTTCCTCCGGACATCCGGCCTCGGGTGCGGATCGCTAGCCCTCGCGTACCTCCTCGGCCGCGACGGCGCGCTCGCCGCCGAGCGGCAGCCGCACTTCGCCCCGAAAGCCAAGTCCATCATCTGGCTGTTTATGACCGGCGGGCCGTCGCAGGTGGACACGTTCGACTACAAGCCGGAGCTCCAGAAGCGCGACGGCCAGTCGCTCGCCGGGGCCGACCCGAAGACCGGGTTCTTCACCACCAGCGGCAAGTGCCTCGCGTCGCCGTTCAAGTGGTCCCGGCACGGCCGGTCGGGGTCGTGGGTCTCGGACGTGTACCCCACCGCGGCGCGGCACGCCGACGACATGGCCTTCGTCCACTCCTGCCACTCGGTCGCGAACAACCACGCGCCGGCGTCGATGGAACTGGCCGCCGGGATGTCCCGCCCCGGCTACCCGACCCTCGGCGCGTGGCTCAGCTACGGCCTCGGCTCGGCCAACGACAACCTCCCCGCGTTCGTGGTCATGCACGACGCCAAGCCCCGCGGCGACGACGGCATCTGGTCGCCCGGGTTCCTGCCCAAGACGTACCAGCCGTTGCTGCTCGACGCCCGGCAGAAGGAGGCCATCCGCGACGTGGCCCCGCTGCCGGGGGTGACCGACACGCGCCAGAAGGCGATGCTGGATCTCCTCCGCGAGAGCAATCTCGAACACCAGCAGGCGCACGGCGACCAGCCCGACCTGTCCGCCCGCATCCGCTCGTTCGAGCTGGCCTACCGGATGCAGGCGGCCGCGCCCGAGGCGCTCGACATCAGCCGCGAGTCGGCGAAGACGCAGGCGCTCTACGGGCTGGACAACAAGGACTGCGCGGGCTTCGGCCGGCAGTGCCTGATCGCCCGCCGGTTGGTCGAACGCGGTGTGCGGTTCGTGCAGGTGTTCAGCCCCACCAACCGCATCTCCGGCGGGGCCGTCGGCGACGTGCCGTGGGACGGCCACAACGACATCCTCGTCAACCACCGCGATTGCGGGATGATGACCGACATCCCCTTCGCCGGACTGCTCAGCGACCTGAAGCAGCGCGGCCTGCTGAACGAGACGCTGGTCATCTGGGGCGGCGAATTCGGCCGCACGTCGGACTCGCAGGGGAGCAAGGGCCGCGACCACAACCCGCGGGCCTACACCACGATCTTCTGCGGGGGCGGCACGAAGGGCGGCGTCCACTACGGAAAGACGGACGAGTTCGGGTACAAGGCGGTCGAGGACAAAGTCACCGTCCACGACTTGCAGGCCACCATCCTGCACCTCATGGGTCTGAACCACGAGAAGTTGACGTACCGCCACAACGGCCGCGACTTCCGCCTGACCGACGTGGCCGGTCGCGTGATCCGAGAAGTGATCTCTTGACCCGACCGGGGCCTGATGCGACGGCAGCCGATCCGTGCCGCGACCGTCCTCGCCCTGACCCTACTGGCGGTGGCGACCGCATCGCCCGCCGACCCAGCGCCGCGGCCGCAGCTCCGCGGGCCGGGCGGATAGGTACGGGCAGAGTGAGCCCCCGCGTGGTGGGTGTGGACCGCAAGTCGGGTGAACTGGGCGAACTCAAGCACGAGGTGGAGTTGTTCGCTCGCCAAGTTGCTGTAGATCAACGCCCGGGGCACACGGCTTCCCCGACCCCGGCCGTCGTCGGCGACAAAGTGATCGCGTCGTTCGGCAGCGATGGCGTCGGGTGCGTAGACGCAACCGCCGGTAAGGTGCTATGGCGGAACTACACGTTGAAGGTGAACTACGAGACGGGGTCGGGCCGTTGACCCGTGCCGTACAAGGGGCTCGTCATCCGCCCGTGCGACGGGGCCGATTCCCAGTTCGTCGTCGCGCTCGACGCGGCCGCCGGTAAGGAGGCGTGGCGGACCGAGCGACCGCGAGCGCCACCCGTTCGGGTTCTCGATGTGGCTGGCCGGCGGCGGCATCAAAGGCGGGATGGCCCACGGGGCCACGGATGAGTTCGGCTGGCACGCGGTGGAGAAGAAGGTCGACGTCCGCGACCTGCATGCCACCATCCTGCACCTGATGGGCCTCGACCACGAGAAGCTCACGTACCGCTACAGCGGGCGCGACTACCGCCTCACCGACGTGGCCGGCACGGTCGTGAAGGGCGTGTTGAAGTGACCGCGCGTCGCGACCCGCGTTCGAAGAGCCTTCCGAATCCAAAACCTGACGGCCTTGAATCGGGGCAACGGTTCCGCAACTGGAGCGCATCATGAGTCTTGGCCGTCTTCGCGCGGTACTGTTCGCAATCGGGTTCGCGCTCGCGACGCACGGGGCGGTGCGCGCCGCGAATCCCGAGGTGATCCCGGTTGGCGACCCCGGCAACAAGGCTGATTCGACAACGTTTGGTGCTGTCAAATACGAGTACAAGATCGGCAAGTACGAGGTGACCAACGCCGAGTTCTGCGAGTTCCTCAACGGCGTAGCCAAGACGAACGCGCTGAAACTCTACGACGGGCGCATGGACGGCGAATACGGCGGCATCACGCGCAAAGGAGAATCGGGCAGTTACGCCTACTCCGTCAAGGACGGGTGGGGCAAGAAGCCGGTGAACTACGTCACTTGGGAAACGGCCGTGCGGTACACCAACTGGCTCACCAACGGGCGCGGCGCGGGCGACACCGAGACGGGCAGTTACACGATCAAGGACGACAAGGTGACAGTGCCCGATCACTCGCTGCTCGCGGCCGGCAAGGAAACCAAGTGGGTGCTGCCCAGCGAGGACGAGTGGTACAAGGCGGCCTACTACGACCCCAACAGAGCGGGGGGCGCCGGCTACTGGAAGTACCCCGCGAAGAGCGACACTGCTCCCGAAGCCAACATCAACACCAACGCGCCGTCCGACGTTGGATCGCACACGAAGGTCGTCAGCCCGTACGGCACCTACGACTAGGGTGGCAACATGTGGGAATACAACGAGGCTCGCAAGGGAGGCAAAGTCGGGCTGCGCGGTGGCTCGTTCTACCTCAACGACAACGACGGCTACATGCGGGCGGCGACTCGGTACGACGTCCTCAGCGCCAAATGGCCCAACTACGGGTTCCGAGTCGCGGTGCTTGGCGGGTCCAAGAAATAATCCCGCCGCCGACACCGTCCCGCCAAATCAATCCCCCACGAAAACAGAGCGGTTAGATCATGCCTCCGACATGTTCCCAATTGATGAACCGGGCACGCGGCGTGTTGATCGCCGCCCTGTTACTTTGGTCCGCGACGATGGCTCACGCGAAGACGTATTACGTCAGCCAGTCGGCGGGCGACGACAAGTGGGGCGGAGAAGCCGCCGCGCCGGACGGTAAAACCGGGCCGTGGAAGACACTCGCCCGGGCGTCAAAGGAGACCTACACGCCGGGCGACAAGATCCTGCTCAAGCGCGGCGACACGTGGAACGAGGAACTGCGCCCACTCGGCAGCGGCACGCCCGACAAGCCCGTCCTGATCGGCTCCTACGGGGACGGGAACAAGAAACCGGTCATCGACCGCGAGGACTTCAAGAAAGACTTGATCGGCATCCATCTTGTCGATCAGGAAGGGTTCAAAATCGTCGGCATCGAGTTCAACCGGTGCCTCACGGGCGTCTACGCCGAGTACGCCGCCGGTTCACCCGACCGCAAGTACCTCTGGATCGAGGACTGCTACTTCCACGACTCGCTCCTCTATCAGCAGTACCAGGACTACCCGAAGCGCAAGATCGGCATCGGCCTCTGCCTGTTCTCGCACGAGACCAAGAACAAGATCGTCGCGTCCGACATCACGGTGAAGAACTGCGAGTTTCGACGGCTCGCGTCGGGCATCTGGACCAACAGCCCGGACAACTTCAACAAGAACAAGGGCAACATCTACAACTTCGGCAACTTCGTCGTCGAGGACTGTCTGTTCGAGGAAGGCTATCAGTGGCAACTCGGGATGCGCGGGGTCGCCGGCGGGGCCGTTCGGCGCTGCGTGACGCACGACATCGGCCGGAACTTCCGCGCGTTCAACGGCGTGGCCGGCGCGATGTTCCACCGGTGCAAGAACTGGGTCTTCGAGGACAGCGAATGGGGCTACATCTCCATCGGGCTCGGCAGCGGCGACGGGCAGGCATTCGACTTCGAATCGAACTGCGACCACATGAAGATGAAGAACTGCCTCTTCCACGACACCGACGGGGCCGCGATGCTGCTCTGTTGCTACGCATCGGGACCGGAGGCGCACAAGGACATCCTCATCGAGAACTGCGTCCTGAACGGCAAGTGCAAGCGCCCGATCCGGCCCAATAACCGCTGCGAGATCTTCAACACAACGGACTGGAACGAGGCGAAGTGGAAGGACTGCCGGTTCTATGTGTCGAAGGGAAACGTCCTCATGCATGTGGCCGATCCGGAGAAAGAGAAGCGCTCGACCTTTGAAAACGTTGTGGTGCGCAAGTTGAGCGACGCTTGCACCTCGCCCAACCTGTCCGCGAAGGCCAAGTACACCGCTTCGACGGAAGTGGTCGGTTCCGAAGCCGCCACGCTCAACGCCGCGAAGCCCACCGTTTGGAAAGCGAGCAAGGAGGCCGACCAGTGGCTCCAGATCGAGTTCCCCGCTCCGACCGCGATTAACGAGTTCAAGATCAAGGAAGATCCGTCGTCGTCCGTGAGCCGCTACGTGATCGAGTGCTGGGACGACAAGGCGGGGCGCTGGGTCGGGTGCTTCAACGGCTTGGACATCGGCGCGGAGTTCATCGCCCCGATCGTCGGCCGCACAACGACCAAAGCGCGGTTGCTCATCAAGCACACGACCAAGGGCGCGCCCGCGATCGTCGCGTTTGAAGCCTACAACGATACCACCCAAGGAAAGAACCTGAACGCCTCGGGCAAATAGCGGGCCTCAACAACCCGTCCCCCGAGGAACTCGGAGCCCAGAATGAAACCGATCGCAGTCGGCAGGATCGCCTCGTTCGCCTCCTCTGGTTCGTGGCGATTGCCCCACTGACGCGAGCGGCCGAGCGAATCGGGACGGGCAATGCGAGCCTGTTGGGCGGCGACCTGACCGATCCAACCGACGCGGTCAAGGAGAAGGACGGCGTCAACTACGGGCAGGACAAGCCCGAGGCCGAACTGCGGCCGGTCGGCGGCGCCTGGGTCCGCGTGAAGTGTGCGCCCACCTCGCCGCCCGGCACCGCACCAACGGCACGCGTACCAGAGTTGGCAGGGGGCGCCCGCGTGCGCCATCTTCCTCAACAACCCCGAAAAGCGGAAATGGTACGTGGGGTTCAAGGACGGCGGCAACGGCGGACCCACAGAGGACGAACCGTACTACTGCGCCGTCGAGTTCAAGTACGCCTTCGCGCTCACGCACTTCACCATCACCACGTCGCCCGAGATGCTGGGGCGCGATCCTAAGGTGTGGGCCATTCAGGGGTCGAACACCGGGCGCGACGACGACTGGACCGACATCTACCGGTGCGACTCGAAGGACCGCGAGGGCAGCCCGCTGCGCGAGAAGCCGCGCGGCGAGACGACACTGTTTCTGCGTTCACAAGTGCCGACGCGGCCGGGGTCGTCACACCCGAGGATCTCAAATCGCTCCAGACGAAACTCGGGGACAAGAACATCGCGAAGGCCGACTTCGCGCCGCCGACGAAGACGTAGATCTGGTTCCGCGTGGCCGTGTACTCGTGCTTCAACCCCAACGGGAACGACATCGCCGACGTGAGGTTCCCGCCGGGTTTCTCAATGGGACAACTCGAACTCTTCGGTGTTCAGGGAGCGAAGGAGCCGCCCGCACCGCCCAAACCCAGTGGGCTCGTTAAGCCGCCGGTGTCGGACCTGCCGTTCATCATCACGTACTGGTGCGGGCCGCCCAAATCGGAGACGACCCTCGAGCGGTACAAGGAGATCGCGGACGCCGGGTTCAACGTCGCGTTTCCGGCGATTGACGTGCTGTGGGCATCGCTGAACAAAGAGAACGAGGAACACAACCGAAAGTACCTCGACCTGTGCCAGAAGGTGGGCCTGAAGGCACTGGTCTGGGACGGAAGCATCCCGAGCGGTAAGGGTTGGGACAAGCCGGTGCCCGACGAGGTGCCGCAAATCGAGAAGGCGCTCGACGGCATCATCGGTCGCTATTCGGCACACCCGGCGATGCTCGGCTACGTCGTCAGCGACGAACCGGGTGTCGAATCGTTCCCTCGGCTCGGCCTCGTCAACCAGTACCTGCTCAAGAAGGATCCGAAGCACCTGCCGTACATCAATCTGTTGCCGGCGTACGCGGGCCCACCAGGGAACGCGTGGCGACTGCCGAAGTACAAGGACACCCTCGCCAAGTACATGCACGAGGTCAAGCCCGCGCTCGTGAGCTGGGACCACTACCGGCAGATGTTCGAGGGCGGGGACGAGAGCACCTACTGGCACAACCTCGAGATCGTCCGCAAGCTCTGCGTGAAGACGGGGGTGCCGTACAACCAGATCATCGTCTCGCTGAAGCACATGGGCTACCGTGAGTGCAGCGAGGTCAACCTGCGCTGGCAGGCGTACACGTCGGTCGCGTTCGGCTCGCACGGCATCACCTACTTCACCTACTGGGACGTGAAGGAACTCGCATGGGCCGGCGCGCCGGCGATCATGACTCTCGACGGCAAGCGCGACAAGAAGTACGACTACGTCAAGAAGATCAACCACCGGATCGCCGCAACCGTGACGGCGGCACCGTTCGAGTACTACTTGGAGTGCAAGAGGTCGGTGAGAAGCCCGTACGGGAACCGGCACAGGGGGCGCTGCTCGCGGTGCCCGAGTCGGAGCGCTGGTCGAACAACGGCCTCGGGTACACGTTCGAGGTCGAAGCGGGTCGCTACGAGGTGGTGCTGTTGTTCGCGGAAATCGACACGACCTTCTCGGGCAAGGGCAAGCGCCTTTTCGACATCGAAATCAATGCGAAGAAAGTGGACGTGTTCACTGAGGCGGGCGGTGCATCGAAGCCGTGGCAGTTCCGCAAAGTCGTGGACGTGACCGGCAAGGAACTCGAGATCAAGTGACTCGCCAACCCGACCGGCCCTACGATCAAGGGAATCGAGATCCGCGGGTTGCCCGCGAAGTGAGCCACAAGCCATCGTCACATTCAGGCAACCGCTGCGGTGCGGTCGAATGTGCCTTCAACGCCGGCATCGACTCGGTCGAACGGAAGCACCCATGAAAACGTCTCTCCTTGCCGCGGTCCTAGTTCTCGCGCTCGCCGGGCCGGTGTCCGCACAGTACCCGGGGTGGAGACACTCGGGGTCGGTGTTCGTCCTCACCACCGCCGAGGGCGCCAACCTGCCGGCGTCCGCGTCGGTCGAGAACTTCCCGCTGCTGGTGCGGCTCCACAAGGACTTCTTCGACTTCGCGCAGGCACAGCCCGACGGCGCCGACCTGCGGTTCTCGTCCGCGAAGGGCGACCCGCTGGTGTACCAGATCGAGGACTGGAACCCGAAAGCCGGTACGGCGAGCGTCTGGGTGCGCGTGCCGAAGGTTACGGGTAACGCGCGGCAAGAACTCAAGCTCCACTGGGGCAAGCCCGACGCGAAATCCGAGTCGAGCGGGAAGGCGGTGTTCAACGAGTCGAACGGCTACCTCAGCGTGTGGCACATGGGCGCGTCCGTGACGGACGAGGTCGGCACGCTCGAATCAAAGGACACGGGCACGACGGCGGTCGCGGGCGTGGTCGGCACCGCGAGGCACTTCCCGGGCCAGAAGGGGGTCTTCGGCGGGGACAAGATCGCGAACTACCCGACCGGCGCGGACGCGCACTCCACCGAGGTGTGGTTCCGGCCCGAGAAGCCCAACGGCAACGTGATCGCGTGGGGCAACGAGCAGGCGCAGGGCAAGGTGGTCATGCAGTACCGCAGCCCGCCGCACGTCCAGATGGACTGCTACTTCTCGGGCGGCAACGTTTCCGGCAAGAGCACCCTCCCAATGGGTGAGTGGGTTCACGTCGTTCACACCTACGAGAAGGGCGCCTCGCGCCTGTACGTCAATGGCGCCCTCGACGGCACCAACACCACCGCCGGGTCGCCGCTCAACATCAGGAGCCCGGCCCGGCTGTGGATCGGGGGCTGGTACGGCAATTACAACTTCGTCGGCGACATCGATGAGGTTCGCGTCTCGAAGGTGGTGCGGCCCCCCGAGTGGGTGAAGCTCCAGTACGAGAACCAGAAGCCGCTGCAGACGCTGGTCGGGCCGGTGGTGCAACCGGGCCAGGAGTTCGGCCTTCCGGAGACGACCGCGGCGCTCCCGGAAGGCCAGAGCATGGAGTTCGAGGCGAAGGCCGGCGGCGCGCAGAAGGTGTACTGGAGCCTAGTCCGCGACGGCAAAGAAACCGTGGTCGCCACCGACCGGTTCACCTACCGGTTCGAGGCCGGGCGGGTCACCGGGCACCAGAAGTTCACGCTCCGGTTCAAGGCGGTGTACCCGAACGAAACGAAGGTCAAGGATGTCCCCGTCACGATCAAGGAGGACATCCCCGAACCGGAGTTCACGCTGCAAGCCCCGGCCGACTGGGACGGCCGCAAGCCCATCGAAGTCGTGCCCCGCATCACCAACCTCGGCGCCATGAAGGCCGCGGGCGCCGACAAACTCACCGTCAACTGGCGCGTCGCCGACCTCGCTACCATCCACGAAGCCGCCCCTGGTAAACTCGTCCTCAAGCGGTCGCAGAACAGCGGCCCGCTGACGGTCACGGCGAGCATCGACAACGGCGGCGCCCCCACGGTGAAGTCCGTTCGGCTCACGGTCACGGAACCGGTGAAGGACGCTTGGGTGGAGCGCGCCCCCGAGAAGGACGAGAAACCCGCCGACGGCCAGTTCTACGCCCGCGACGACAGGAACGAGGGCACGCTGCACTGCAACGGCACGCTCACCGACGCGGCCGACGCCGTTGTTCTAAAGGTGTTCGCCGCCGACAAGCCGTTCAGCGAGGCGAGCCAGAAGCCGGGCGCCGACAAGTCGTACTCCTTCGCGGTGAAGCTCAAGCCCGGGTTGGTGAAGTACCGGGTCGAACTCGTCGCCAAGACCGGGGCAGCCGAGAAGGTGCTGCATCAGGCCTCGGACCTCGTGTGCGGCGACGCGTACCTCATTCAGGGCCAGTCGAACGCGGTGGCGACCGACTTCGGCAAGGACGATCCCGCGTTCCGCAGTGACTGGATCCGTACCTTCGGCACCATGTCCGGGAGCCCGAAGGGCGTCGCGCTGTGGGGCAGCGCCGTTCACCGGAGCCGCGACGCCGAAAAACTGCAGATCGGCTACTGGGGCATGGAACTGGGCCGGCGGCTGGTCGAGGCTCACAAGGTGCCGGTGTGCTTCATCAACGGGGCGGTTGGCGGCACCCGTATCGACCAGCACCAGCGCAACCCGGCCGACCCCGAAGACATGACGACCATCTACGGGCGCCTGTTGTGGCGCGTGCGCCAGGCGAAACTTACGCACGGCGTCCGCGGCATCCTGTGGCACCAAGGCGAGAACGACCAGGGTGCCGACGGCCCCACCGGCGGCTACGGGTACGAGACGTACCGGCAACTCTTCATCGACCTCGCGGCGGCGTGGAAGACGGACTTCCCGAACATCCGGCGCTACTACGTGTTCCAGATCTGGCCCAAGTCGTGTTCGATGGGCATCAACGGCTCCGACAACCGGCTGCGCGAGGTGCAGCGGAACCTGCCGACCGCGTTCTCGAACCTGAGTGTCATGTCCACGCTCGGCATCGACCCGCCGGGCGGCTGCCACTTCCCGGCCGCCGGGTACGCCGAGTTCGCCCGGCTCGTCTGCCCCTTGATCGAGCGCGACTTTTACGGGAAGGTGCCCGCGGCCCCGATCACCCCGCCGAACCTCAAGCGCGCGGCCTTCGCGGGCGACAAAAAGGACGAGATCGTGCTGGAGTTCGACCAACCGGTGAAGTGGGACGACGCGCTGGCCGGCCAGTTCTATCTCGACGGGCAGAAGGGCAAGGTCGCCTCGGGTGTGGTAGCCGGGAGCGTCCTAGCGCTGAAGCTCACGGGCCCGACCGACGCGAAGACGGTCACCTACCTAGACAGCGCCGCGTGGAGCCAGAAGACGCTCCTCGTCGGCGCCAACGGCCTCGCCGCGCTCACCTTCTGCGAGGTGCCGCTGGCGCCCGCCGGGAAGGCTCCGTAACCTTCGCGGGGGAAATGCACACGGCCGCACACGAGCGCGCGGTCGGGCGTCATGTTGGACTTTACGGGTCGGCAGAGGAGGTCGGACGATGCGCGTCGCGCTGATGGTAGTTGCGGTCCTTTCAGGCCCGGTAATGGCCGCTGAACCGCCCAAGAAGGTGTTGCCGCTGGACGGGGATGTGTTCGAGGCGGCCGGGCGCCCCGCGTTCCTGATCCCCGCAAAGCCCGCGCCCGACACGCCCGCGAAGCCGTGGGTGTGGTACGCGCCCACGCTCCCGAACCTGCCGGGGCCGGAAGAGAAGTGGATGTTCGAGCGGTTCCGCGCCGCCGGGATCGCGGTCGCGGGCATCGACGCGGGCGAGTCCTACGGCAGCCCGGCCGGGAACAAGGTTTTCGACGCCCTGTACGCCGCGATGACCGCGAAGGGGTACTCCCGAAAGCCGGTGCTGCTCGGGCGCAGTCGCGGCGGGCTGATGACCCTGTCGTGGGCCGCCGCGAACCCCGACAAGGTGGGCGCGTTCGCCGGCATCTACCCGGTGTGCGACCTCGTCAGCTACCCCGGCGTCGAGCGAGCCGCCGGGGCGTTCGAGCTGAAGCCCGCCGAACTGAAGGAGAAACTCAAGCAGTTCAACCCGGTGGACCGGCTCGACGGGCTGGCGAAGGCGAAGGTGCCGCTGTTCGCGATCCACGGCGATATCGACAAGGTGGTGCCGCTGGAGGCCAACAGCGGGCGCGTGAAGGAGCGGTACGCGGCGCTCGGCGGCACCATGACGCTGATCGTCCCGCCGCAGCAGGGGCACAACATGTGGCCCGGGTTCTTCCAGTGCCGCGAGCTGGTGGATTTCGTCGTCGCCCACGCCGGGGTCGGGCTGGTTCTCGAATCGCCGCAGGACTACCAGGTGGTGCAGCGGAGCGCGAAGAACGTCGGCACCGTGCGCGTGCGCGGCAAACTGGGCGAGGCCGCGCGGAAGGCCGACGCGCTAGAGTACCGGGTTGGCACCGACGGCCCGTGGAAGAAGCTGGGCGCTCCCGTCAAGGACGGCGCGTTCGACGCGACCGTTGAGGTCGCCGCGGGCGGGTGGTACCAGTTCGACGTGCGCGCCGTGGCGGGCGGCAAGGTCGCCGCCTCCGCGGGCATCGAGCGCCTCGGCGTGGGCGAGGTGTTCGTCGTCGCGGGGCAGTCGAACTCGGCCAACCATGGGGCCGAAAAGCAGGTCCCGAAGTCGGGGCGCGTGGCCGCGTTCGACGGCACGCGGTGGCAGCCCGCGAACGACCCGCAGCCCGGCGCGAGCGGCTCCGGCGGGAGCTTCCTGCCGCCGTTCGGCGACGCCGTCGCGGAGAAGTTCGGGGTGCCGGTGGGCCTGGTCGCGTGCGGGGTCGGCGCGACCAGCGTGCGCGAGTGGCTCCCCAAAGGGGCGACGTTCCCGAACCCGCCGACACTGGAGGGCAACGTCCGGAAGCGTGCGGATGGCACGTGGGAGAGCAAAGGAGATCTCTACGCCGCGTTCTGCGCGCGGATGAAGGCGCTCGGGCCGAACGGGTTCCGCGCGGTGCTGTGGCACCAAGGCGAGAGCGACGCCAACCAGAAGGACGCGGCCCGCACGCTCCCGGGCAAACTGTACCGGGAGTACCTGGAACGCGTCATCCGCGACAGCCGCAAGGACATCGGCTGGGACGCGCCGTGGTTCGTCGCGCAGGTGAGCTACCACGTTCCGGGCGACGAGGCTTCGCCCGACGTCCGCGCGGCGCAAGCGTCTCTGTGGAAGGACAAGGTCGCACTCGAAGGGCCGGACAGTGACGCGCTCAAGGGCGAACTGCGCGAGAACGGCGGCAAGGGCGTTCATTTCAGCGGCCCGGGGCTCCGCGCGCACGCCGCGAAGTGGGCCGAGAAGGTCGGCCCGTGGCTCGAACAGCAAACCGCCGGCAAGGACCGCTGAGCGACGATTGTGGCGGGCCGAACACCTGAGCTCTCGACCCACGAGACGGTCGCCCCGCCTCGATCTGTTTTGGAAAGCGTCGAGGTGACGAGAGGGCGCGGCGCGGGAGAAGGTGTGGTCGGGCCAGTCGTGGGTGTTGTGGCACTTTTGTGGCAGTACCGATCGCGTGAGCCGACGGGCCACACAATGCGTGGCTTGATCTCCCGCGAGTATCGGTGCGGCGAAACTGTTTGACCGCGGCGCGCCGAACGTCGTATCATCCCAGTTGGATCAGACGCTGCCAGAGGACCGCACCATGACCTCCTCCGCGCGCCGCGCCGCGGCGCTCGCGCTCCTCGCCCTGTTCGCCGGGTTCGCCCGCGCCGACGAGAAAGACCCGGAGCAGGACGGCAAGAAGATGACCGTGTGGATCGCGACCGCCACCCAGTCCGGCGGCTCCGCGCGCCAGCGCGCGCTCGCGGTCGATGCGCTCGGCAAGATCGCGGCCAAGCACAAGTCCAACCACAAGGACGTGGTCCCGGTGATCGGGCAGGTGCTCCGCACCGACCCCAGCGCCGCCGTTCGCGCCCAAGCCGCCATCGTGCTCGGCACCCTCACCGAAAAGGAGATCGAGGTTCACGGCAAGTCCGATCTCATCTTCCAACTCGGCAAGGAAAAAGAGCCGCGGGTACGGAAGGAGATCGTGACCGCGATCAGCCGGTACCCGGCCGTGTGCGGGGCCGCGGTCGAACCCCTGACGGAGGCGCTGAAGGACGCGGAGCCGGAAATGAAGATCGCCGCGGCCGACGCGCTGGCGCTGGCCGCGACCCGGTCGCAGGCCTCGGTGAAGGGGGCCGCGGCCGGCCTCGCCCCGCTCCTCAAGCACGCGGACAAGGCCGTGAAGCTGGCCGGGGTTCACGCCATCGGGCGCATCAAGCCCGAGGGCGCGACCGCGGTGTCCGAAACGCTCGCCGCCATGCTCGGCACCGAGACCGATATCGAATTGCGGCGCGAGATCGTCTCGTCGCTGATCCTGTTGGGCGAGACGAGTGCCCCGGTGCTCGACGCGCTGGCCGCGGCGCTGAAGGCGAACCAACCGGACGACGTGCGCCGGGCCGCGGCCCGCGCGCTGGGCACCTTCGGGACGCGCGCCGCGCCGGTCGCCGACGTGCTCCTCGCGGTGATCTCCACCGACAAGCTCAAGGACGTGCGCGTGGACGCGGTCCGCACCTTCGGCTCGGCCCTCGGCCCCACCGGGGTGAAGGCCCGCTTGAAGGACCTGCGCCCGCTGCTCGACCCGTCGAAGGAACCGGACTTCGAGGTCCGGCTCGCGCTCGTGGAAGAAATCGCCGCGCTCGGCTGGGAGCACATCGGCTCGGACATCGCGCCGCCGCGCGTCGTGGCCGCGGCCGTGACCGCGTTCGGGGTGCAGAACTGGGCCGACTTCGCGGAGCGGGCCGAGATGCTCGCCAAGTGGGGCGAGGCCCAGCAAACCATCGTCGCGCTTCGGTTGCGCCAAGCGGACCCGCAAGACAAAGTGCGCGGGGCCGCGACGCGGGCAATCAAGAGCATCGAAAAGAAGCCGGACCCGAAAAAAGACCCTGACCCGAAGAAGGACCCGGAGTAGCGCCCGCTACGCCCGCGCCCGCACGAACAAGCGGGCGCGGCGGGCGCATCTTCCCTCGAGCGCACGCCCGGCGCATTCATCTCATCTTATCGTTACAGGCGTTGGCTTCGGTCGAAGCGGTACAACCCGTTTGACATCGACCGGGGCCGTTCTACATACAAGTTGAACCGTCTGAATTACGCCGCCGCAATAAGCCCGTCGCGGCCACGCGAGACTCGCAATGTCCTCACCCGGCACGCTCCCCGCCGCCCTGTCGTTCTTGCCCCAGTGGTGGCAAGACTCCAGCGACCCCACCGCGTTCGACGCGCTCTTGGCGGGTTGGGCGCGGGCCTGTGGGTGGCGCGCGTGCGGGTTCGTGTGGCCCGGCGAGAGCGGTTTGGTGGCGCGCACGGCCAACAGCGGGGCGATCTGCGACGGCGCGGCCCCGCTCGAAGTGCCCGACGCCCTGCGCCGCCTCAAGGCCGGGGAGCAAACGGTCCAGTACTCGGTCGCCAACACCGCCGGGCGGGTGTTCGCCACGGTCCACCCCGCGGGCCGGCCGGCGGGCGCGCTGTGGGCTGACAAGGTCGCCGGCCAGCCGTGGACCGAGGCCGAGCGCGCGTACCTCGCACTGGCCGCGAAGTCGGTCGAGCGGGCCCCGGCCCTGTCCGCCCTCATCGGCCCGGTCCTCGACCCCGACCGCCTGTACCAGCGCCTCGGCGACGCGGCCGTCATCGCCGGGCGCATGGCCCACGACTTCGACAACCTGCTTCAGGGCATCATCGGGTTCTCCGACCTGACCTTGCCGCTGCTCCAACCGGGCACACAGGCCGCGACCTTCGTGGCCGAGATCGGCAAGGTGGGGCAGCGCGGGATCACGTTCACTCAGCAGTTGCACCACCTGAGCCGCAGCGGTCAGACCAAGCCGAACGCCGGGGCGGTGCCGCTGGCGGTGACGAAGGAAGAGGCCCGGCTGAAGCCGATCACCCCGCTGGGCGTGCGGTTCGAGAAAGACTTCCCGCCGAACCCGCCGGCCGTGGCGATGGAGGCCGGGCCGCTCCAGATGGTGCTGGGGCACCTGTTGGAGAACGCGGTCGAGGCGTGCCCGCAGGGGGGCGTGGTGCGCGTGACGGCCCGCGCCGTGGAACTGACCGAGACCGACGCCCGCGCGTACTTGGGGCGCGTCGGCATGGGCGGGTACCTGCAAGTGACCGTTTCCGACACCGGCCCCGGGATCAAGCCGGAGGTGCGGCGGCGGCTGTTCGTCGAACCGTTCTTTACCACCAAGGTGCGGCACCGCGGGCTGGGCTTGGCGGTCGCGTACCGCGCCCTGTGCTCGCACCGCGGCGGCATCCAGATCGAACCCGTTCCCGCGCCCGGCACCGGCACGCTCGTGCGCGTCGTGTTGCCCCTCGCGGCGGCCCGCGCCCCCGCGGTCGCCACCAGCTCGTTCACCGCTTCCGCGGTCGGAGGTTAACCACCGTGCCCTACGACATCGACGCCATGACCCAGACCCCGCGCCCCGCGTTCCCCGCCATCACGCCGCCCCCGAAGGCCGCGCCCGTCGTCCTACCGGACCCGCACGCGCTTCAGTCGTCCGGCGACATCCACATCCTCATCTTGGACGACGACCCGGCCACGTGCGCCGTCATCCAAGCCGCGCTCGCCAACCGTGACTTCGCCGTCGACGTGGTGAGCGAGCCGATGATGGTGCAGGCCGCGCTGACCGGCACCACCAGCTACCACCTGATCGTGCTCGACTACGTGCTGCCGGGGCTGGAGTCCGATCAGGTGCTGGGCTGGATCCGCGACCACCAGCCGGACGCCAACATCGTCGTCGTGACGGGCTACCCGTCGGTCGATAGCGCGATCAACTGCCTCCGCGCCAAGACCTGCGACTACCTGACCAAGCCGTTCCAAGTGGAACAGCTCCGCGAGATCGTGTACCGCTGCCTCGAGAGCAAGGGGCTGCTGCGGATGACCGAGGACGCGCTGAAGGAGGCGCTCGGCAACGCGATCCGCGAGCGCCGCAAGGCGCTGAACCTGACGCTCGCGAACATGAGCACCCGCACCGGGGTGTCGCTCGGCTACCTGAGCCAGATCGAACTGGGCAAGAACTCGGCCAGCATCGAGACGCTGTACCGCGTCTGCCTCGCCCTCGGGATGAAGATGAGCGAGCTGTTCCACTCGATCCAGCGCAACTAGCGCGACGGGGAACCGCGCCGCGGGCCGAGGGCGAGCCACGAGTGCGTGGCGCGCCCCCGGCCCGCCGCCGTTCGTCGTCACTTCTTCAACCGCGCGCGGACGGTTTCCAACACCGCCTGCTCGTCGGGGAACGCGCCGGTCTTCAGCTTCGAGTAGACCACCTCGCCGTTCACCGCGACCTCGAAGCACCCGCCCCCGGCGGGCACCAGCGTCAGCGCCGTGAGCTTCTGTTTCAGCGCAATGAGGAGTGCGGCCGCCAGACCGACGGCCTTCGGTTCGTACCCTCACATCGAGCAGTACTTGAGTTCGACGTTCACAGTGCGCTCCTGAAAGTGTGGGCAGTGGAAGTATACGCCGCGCCGTGGTGGGCACGGTCACGCCTGAGCGCGTTTCGGCGGCACGCGCCCACACAAACTCAAGCCAATCAACAAGGCTCACGACTCCGAAGAAGTTCTTGGGGCGGCGGGTTGTGGCTCGCCCCAGTCGTTCTGGCGGGGGCGGGTATCCGTCGCCCGTTTGCAGAAGGACTACTTCTGCTCTTTCTTGAGCGAGGCGATTGCTTTCCGGTCCCGGATGCGGAGCAATTCACCACCGCCGGGTTGGAGATCGAACGAATAGCGATCCTTGTTCGCCTCCAACTCTACCCAGCGGCCGGTCTGCCGATTGAACAGCTCGACGCGAGTCTTGTCGTCGCGAGCCTTTTCGTGCAGCGCGAAGGTGACCTTCTGCGTGGCGAAGGCATTGTTGTTGGCGACAAAAACGGCATCTTCTCCCTCCGGGTAGCGAAAGAAGCCCGCTAGCGCCTCGCCCTCGTGGATCGTAAACCAGAAGCCCTCGGGGAACGGCGTCAGCGCCCACGGGACGCCCTTGTTCGCGGCCCGGTCCTTCTCAGTGCGGTCCTTGTTGTCGTGAGTCTTCGTCGTCGCTGTCGAATAGACCTCCGACGGCCGGCCGATCTTGCCGATCTCGGGGTAGAGCTTCATGGTATCTTGGCCGAGCTGGACGAGATGGTGGAACCGGTGCTTCTTGTCGATGTTTCCGTCTTTGTCGAACGGCCCACCGATGAACCAGATCGTCACCTTGGTCCCGAACGCGATGGACGTGTTCAGCGAAAAGGCGTTCCGGTCGTAGTCGCTGCCCTGCTCCCACCGTCCGATGTAGCCGTCTTGGCTTGGGACGTATTTGTGATACCAAGCGAGGTCGGCGAAGTGCCATTGGAAGCCGCGCTGCCACGCGTAGTCGTAGTAGCCGTGGACGCCCGGTTTGGATTTCGGGGAGTTGGCGTAACTGACCGTGCGAGTCCCCATCCAGACGGGGTGGGTCGGGTCCCACTCCTTGAGCATCGTGACGTAAGCGTCGATGTCCTTGTCGTCGGGATTGCCGAAAAAGGAGAGCGTCTCGTTCCAGAGGTTGTAGCCCCAGATCGCGTCGTCCTTGCGCGATGCTTCGCAGATCGTCTTGACGGCGGCGCGCTGTTCGGGCCGGCGAATGTCCGTGAGCGCCCCCTCCTTCCAAGCCAACACGTCGATCATCATCTTGACGCCGTGCTTGCGGCACAGCTCGACGCGCCAGTCGCGATGGACGCAATGAATAGACTCGTTGCGCAATAGGTGTTGGTTCAGTCGCACTTCGGCCAGACGATCCTGTGTGGTCGTTACCCGTACATCCGGTTGTGGAGTCCGGCGACGTTCTTCATC
>VGZJ01000070.1 GCA_016872595.1 Planctomycetota bacterium | reverse complement strand
ACCTTGTCGAACTCGTCGGCCGAGAGCCCCGTGAACATGCGGAACAACAACGGCTTCCGACGCAATTTCTCGTAATTCGTCATAACCCTATGAATAGGCCATCGATCGCTATTGCGCAACGAGTCTAATAAGTGGGCGCAACTCAAAGCCGACGGCGCGCCGCCCAACCGCCTCGACGACGGTTGGGCCTACTGCCCGGACATTAAGAGCCTCGTCTACACCGGGGCCAACGGTCAGTTGTGGCTTTTCGACGTGGAGAAGAACTCGTGGCGGAAGGCCAAGAGCAGCCCGCCGGCGCGCACGTCGATGGGCCGGACGGTCTTCTACGACGCCCCGCGCAAGCGCGTGCTGATCGCCGGCGGCGGGCGGCTCGATGCGTGGCAGCAGGGCAAGGCGCTCGAGTTCCGCGAGCTGTACGAGTTCGACCCGAAGGCCGAAACGGTGAAGCGCCTCGCCGACGCGCCCACCGCGATGTACGCGCAGCACCTCGCGCACGACACCAAGCGCGACCTGTGGTTCGCGGTGGCGGTGTTCAACAAGAACGAGCAGCCGTCCGGCATGTTCGCCTACGACCCGAAGAAGGACTCGTGGGCCGAGGTGAAGGTGGAGGGCGGCATCCCGCCGCACCGGAGCTGGTTCGGGTGGATGCAGCTCTGCTACGACGCGCACCGCGACTGCTTGATCGGCAAACAGGGCGACGGGTTCTTCGCGTTCCGGCCGAAGTGAGGGCGCGAAATCGCCCGCGTCACGCGCCGTACTTGCCCAAGCGCCCGGCGTGGGCCATTGCCAGCAGCATCAGGTGCATCGCCTGAAACTGGCCCAGTCCGCCGCGCAAGCAGGCGCGCTCGTTGAAGTGCGTGACCTCGTCCGGGCGGCACGTGTCGGCCAGAATCAGCGTCGGAACCGGGTGCCACGAGTGCGACTTCATCTTGCTCGGCGTGCTGTGGTCGCCGGTCACGATGAACACGTCCGGCTTCTGCTTCAGGATGCCCGGAACGGCCGCGTCGAGCTTCTCGATGGCGTCCACCTTCGCCGCGAAGTTGCCGTCCTCGCCGGTGCTGTCGGTATACTTGTAGTGCAGGAAGAAGAAGTCGTAATCGTTCCAGACGCGCGCGAGCGTGTCGACTTGGCCCTGTAGCGTTTGGCCGGGGTCGAGGATGTCCATGCCGACGAGCCGGGCCAGCCCCTTGTACATGGGGTACACGGCGACGGCCGCGGCCTTCAGCCCGTACACGTCGGCGAAGGTCGCGATCTTCGGGTAGGTGGCGAACCCGCGGAGCGTGGCCCCGTTGATCGCGCCCTCGGTCGCCAGCACCTTCACCGCCTCCGCGACGAACTGGTTCACCACGGCCGCGGTCTTCTTCGAGGCTTCGTCCGCGCCCTGTGCCGCGAGCGGCGCGACGCCGACCGCTTGCGGGTCGGTGTCGTTGACGCGGTCCCCCAAGCCGTCGCCGCGAATGACCAGCACGAAGCGGTGTTCCTTCACCGGCTCCACGAACAGCTCGACGCCGGGAATCTTGATGGTGCGCAGCCGCTCGACCGCGGCCTTGTTCTTGTCGTTGGTCGGCCGCCCGGCGCGGCGGTCGGTGATCTTCCCGTCGGCACCCAAGGTGCAGAAGTTGCCGCGGATGGCGACGTCCTTCGCGCCGACGGTGAAGCCGATGCCGAGCGCTTCGAGGATGCCGCGGCCGATGCGGTATTCGAGCGGGTCGTACCCGAACAGCCCGAGGTGCCCCGGCCCGCTGCCGGGCGTTATTCCCGGCAGAACCGGAATACTCAGCCCGACCGTTCCGTCCCGCGCGCAGGCGTCGAGGTTGGGCGTGCTGGCGGTTTCGAGTTCGGTCAACCCGCCCGGTTCCAGCGGCAGGCCGCCCAACCCGTCGGCCACGAGCAGGACGATCTTGGTTTTCTTCGCCTCACGCAGGTCGCGGATCAGTTCGTGTATGTTCATGCGGAAGAGTTTACGTCTCGCCAAACGTGACGTACAGTTACAGCGAGCCGAATCGCCCTTTCGGTCCCGGCCGCGCTGCGCTTATAGGTAGGGTCAGTCTGATGCAACTGCCCGACGAGAACATCGAGTACCAGTTCCAGCGCGTGCTCGTGCCGCAGGCGGAGGCGTGGACCCCGCTGGCGGAGTTGCAGGCGCAGCACCTGTTACCCGTCGAGGAACTGGACAAGATCAAGGACCGGGCGCTGAAGGTGCGCGGGCAGGTGGTCGCGGAGCGCGAACTCCAGAACCCGCCGGCGAACCTGCGCCCGCTGAACCCCGGCTTCATCGACCTGCCGACGAAGCTGCTCGACGGGTACAAGCGCAAGCAGGACGCGAGCGAGTTGGGCCGCGTGCTGCGCCTCGCGCAGCGCCTGCGCGACACCGTGGACCGCGTCGTCGTCCTCGGCATCGGCGGCAGCTACCTCGCCTCGCGCGCGATCTTCGACGCGCTGTGCCACGCGCACCACAACGAGATGCCGGCGAAGCTCCGCATGGGCAAGCCGCGGATGTACTTCGAAGGCAATAGCATCGACAACGACCCGCTCCAAGACCTGTTCGAGCTGCTCGAAAACACCTGCGTCGATCCCGACATTGTGGACGAGCGCTGGGGCGTCGTCGTCGTCAGTAAATCGGGCGACACTTTGGAAACGGCCGCGGCGTACCGCGCCGTGCGCGGCGAGGCCGCGAAGTTCTACGGCCCGAAGTCGGAGATGCTGAAGAAGGTGGTCGTGCCGGTCACGGGCGCGAAGAGCAAACTCCGCGACTTGGCCCGCGCCGAGGGCATCGCGGACGACGACATCCCGACGATCCCGGACGACGTGGGCGGGCGGTTCAGCGCGTTTACCGCGGTGGGCCTGCTCCCGGCCGCGGTGATGGGGCTGGACGTGCGCGCGATGCTGCTCGGCGCGTCTGCCATGACCCGCCGGTTCGTCGAGGAACCGTTTGACCGCAACCCGGTGCTCCAGTTCGCCGCCGTCAATCACCTGATGACCGAGCGCGGCAAGACCACGCGCGTCATGTCCGCGTGGTCGAAGAAACTCGAAGCCGTGTGCTGGTGGTACGACCAACTGCTGGCCGAGTCGCTGGGCAAGAACGGCCGCGGCCCGACCCCGCTCACGATGGTCAGCACCCGCGACCTGCACAGCCGCGGGCAGCAGCACCAAGACGGCACCCGCGACAAGCTCATCAACAACCTCGTGGTGAAGCAGATCAAGCACCCGCCCGTTGTGCTGGGCATGGCCGACCGCAACGAGGACGACCTGAACCAGTTCAGTCGCAAGGGGCAACCGGACCTGCTGGACGCGGCGCTGAAGGGGACGAACGAGGCCTACGCGGAGGTCGCGCGCCCGACCGCGGACATCACCCTGCCGATGATCAGCGAACACACCATCGGCCAGTTGTTCCAGATGCTGATGCTGGCGACGGTGGTAGAGGGCCGGCTCATGGGCACGAACCCCTACGGCCAACCGGGGGTTCAGGCGTACAAGGCCAACACGCTGCGCCACCTAAAGGCGGTCCCGAACCTGCCGAAGGGCGAGGTCCGCGACCAAGCCAAGGGCGTGTAGAATGAGGGTGACAGGAGGAGCGAACCCATGCCGTCACCGTCGCTTCAGAAGGCTTCGATTCAGGACATCCAGCTCGAACTGATCCGCCGGACACAGCACAACGCGCTCGACGGCGAGCGCGTCTACAAGAGCTTGCTGAAACACCACGTCTTGTGGCAAGCGGTGTTGCTGGACCGACAGGGCGTTCCCAACTACCGCAAACCCGGCGGGTTGCAGCTCGCCGGTCTCGTCAAACTTCGCGACCTGACCCATAACCTCTGGAACGCGGACACGTTGTTCGTACCCACCACATCGCCGGCCGCGGCGCGCGAACTCGCGGAGGTCGCGATGCGAGAAGGTTGGGGCGGCGAGTTGCAACTCCACGAAGACCGCGAGGAAGCCGCCAACGCTCTCGGGGGTGGCCCGCGTAACTGCGGGCTGCTGTCGATTTGGTGGGATTGACGGAGCGCGAGTCAGAAGCACTCCTCGCCCGGTAGGGCCGCGGCTTGACGGAGCCAGTTCGCGAACTGTTCCTCGTCGATCACGTCGCCCTCGTGGATGTGGAAGTAGCGCGTGCTCGCGTGCTTCGACTCGACCGGCGGCAGTGGGCGCAGCGCCGCGCCGTTCAGGAACGCCACCTTCACGTACTTCGTAATGCAGTGGAAGCTGAGGAACCAGCCCTTCCCTTCGATGCCGTAGAACGGCGAGTTCCACCGCACGGCTTTGTTCACGCCGGGCACGGTGCGGGTGACGAGCGCGTCGAGGGCGCGCCCCACGTCGCCCTTCCAACCGGGCATGGCCGCGATAAACGCTTGCACCGGCGCGTCGCCGTCGGCCTTCGCGATCTGCGGGTTGCCGCCGGAGAGCAGTTTCACCTTGGTTGCCCCGGCGGGCATCTTCGCGGGCTTCTTCGCCATTGCAACCCCCTGTATGTGTGGCCGATCCCATACCCGCGCGGCGAGTGCCGGGTCAAGCACATCGCGCGCGAACCGCGCGGGCGCGCCCTTGACGCTCGTTGCGGCCCCTCTTACTGTTAAACTTTCACGCAATTTCGGATCGTTGAGAAGCGAGGAACCATCGTGGCCGGACCAACGGGCGAGCGCATCCGCATTCGGATGGAAGGGTACGATCACGAGGTTCTCGACCGCACCGCGGCCGAGATCGTGAAGACCGCGCAAGAGAACCAAGCCGAAGTTCACGGGCCGATCCCGCTGCCGACCCGCATCGAGCGGTACACGGTGCTGCGCTCGCCGCACATCGACCGCAAGAGCCGCGAGCAGTTCGAGATTCGGACCCACAAGCGGCTCATCGACATCCTGAAGCCGAACCAGAAGACCATCGAGGCGCTGAACAAAGGCCTCAACCTGCCCCCCGGCGTGGACATCAAGATTCGCGTCATCACGGGCTGAGTGCGGCGAACCCGGAGCGTCAGTGACGGGGTGAAAGCAGAAAAAGCAGTTGCCGCTGCGCAACCGCGCGTTAGAAAGAGTGTTCATGATCGCCGCCCCGCTCGGTTCGCGAGCGCCGCGGCGGTTAGATTCGTGCAACGAAGACGACCCCGCTTCACCGCCGCGAAGCTCCGCTTCGCAACACCGCGGTACCGCCGGGCAACCCGGTGGCGGCAGGGTTAGGAGTGGCTGAACAATGGCCGATCGCGCTACGCCGAGCGCCCCCGTGTCGGGGGCCGAGGGGTCTGTCGTTCGTCTCATCGAGGTGAAGGACAAACTCACGGTCCCGGTCGTGGACCGTACCGGGGCCGACAAGGGCACCGTCGAGATCGACCCGGCCGACTTCGGCGGGAAGATCAGCAAGCAACTAATGCACGAAGTCGTGCTGATGTACCTCGCCAACCAGCGCGCCGGTACGCACCACACGCTCCGCCGCGGGCAGGTGGCCGGCAGCACGAAGAAGTTGTTCCGGCAGAAGGGCACCGGCAACGCCCGCGCCGGCACGAAGCGCACGAACAAGCGGCGCGGCGGCGGTACCGCAAAAGGCCCCAAGCCCCGCGACTACGAGTACCATCTGCCCAAGAAGGCGGTGAAGGCCGCGACCCGCATGGCCGTGCTGTCGAAGTTCCTCGACAAGCAGGCGCTCGTCATCGACGACCTGACCCTGAGCGCACCGAAGACGAAGGAAATCGCTGGCGTGCTCAAGGCCATCAAGATCGGCAAGAAGGTGACGGAGAAGGGCGAGAAGGACGTGACCCTGTTCGACACGACCGTACTGATCGGCACCGAGAAGCTCGACCCTAACGTGTACAAGTCGGCCCGCAACATCGACGGCGTGAAAGTGCTGCCCGCGGCCGAGTTCAACTGCTACACGGTGCTGAAGCAGAAGCGCCTCGTCCTCACCCGCTCCGCGCTCGCCGCGCTGGTGGCGAAGAAGTAACCCGCACACACCGCGTAACCGCGACCCGAAGGGGAGCGTGAAGACTCATGGCACACACACGACCGCACCCGAAGAAGTACCGGCGGAAGCTGGAACTGCGCAAGCCGTGCGTCCACGGCGAGCCCGGCCTCGACCTGCGGCCGTATCAGGTGATCCTGCGCCCGCTCGTCACCGAGAAGGGGACGCACCAGAGCACCCGGTACAACGCCTACACGTTCCAAGTGAACCCGATCGCCACCAAGACGCAGATCAAGGCGGCCATCGAGGAGCTGTTCCACGTGAAGGTGGAGGGCGTCCGCACGCAGGTGCGCGAGGGCAAGAAGCGCCGCTTCCGCCAGAGCATGGGCCAACTGCCCACGTGGAAGAAGGCCGTCGTCACCCTGAACGCGGAAGACAAGATCGAGTTCTTTTGATTTGAGATTGCAGATTTTCGAGTGGCGATTGACGGACGGCGCACCGCTCGCCGCGTGATCGACAATCGACGATCAGAAATCTTCAATCATCAATTAAGGCGAAGCGATGGGTATCAAGCAATACAAGCCGACCTCCGCGGGCCGCCGGGCGGGGATGGTGTCCGACTTCGCGGACTGTACGTTCCCGCGCGAGAACAAGCCCGAAAAGGCGCTGCTGAAGCCCAAGAAGAAAAAGGGCGGGCGCAACAATCAGGGCGTGACCACGTCGCGGTTCCGCGGCGGCGGCCACAAGCAGCGGTACCGCGTCATCGACTTCAAGCGCACCCGCGACAACGTCGAGGCCACGGTGATCCAGATCGAGTACGACCCGTGCCGCACGAGCCGGATCGCGCTCATCGAGTACCCGCGCGACCCGAACGGCCCGAAGCCGGGCGACGAGAACTACAAGCCGGAGTTCTCCCGCGCTTACATCCTCGCCCCGAACGGCCTCAAGGCCGGCGACAAGGTCATCAGCGGCGAGACCGAAGCCGTCGAGCCGAAGCCCGGGAACTGCATGCCGCTGTGGAAGGTGCCCCTCGGCATGACGGTCCACAACGTCGAGATGGTGCCCGGCAAGGGCGGGCAGATCTGCCGCAGCGCCGGGTGCAGCGCCACGCTGACCGCGCGCGAAAAGGAGTGGGCGCAGCTCACGATGCCGAGCGGCGAAATCCGCCGCGTGCCGAGCCGGTGCCGGGCCACCATCGGCGCGGTGTCAAACGCCGAGCACATGAACATCAGTATCGGTAAGGCCGGGCGGATGCGGTGGAAGGGCCGTAAGCCCCACAACCGCGGCATGGCGATGAACCCGACCGACCACCCGATGGGCGGTGGCGAAGGGCGGAGCAAGAGCGGCGGGCACCCGTCCGGGCCGACCGGCGTGCCGGCCAAGGGCGGCAAGACCCGGCACAACCGCAAGCCCGGCGGCAAGGCCATCATCCGTCGCCGCCCGGCCGGGCCGTTCCAGAACACCGCGTGACGAGTTCGCGGCGCGGCGTAAGCCGGCCGGGGCGAATCGGGCGCGAAGAACGCAGAAATGCAACTGGTCACACGGGGCATCGCCCCCTAATGTGAACAGTCCGAACGCAACCGTATCAGTTGTTCGCTTTGTGCCGGCACCCCGGCGCGCGAGACGAGAGGCAGCATGAGCCGGTCGCTGAAAAAAGGCCCCCACGTCGACCTCCGCCTGCTGGCGAAGGTCGAGAAACAGGGGATGCAGAAGGACGCGATCAAGACGTGGTCGCGCGACTGCACCATCGTGCCCGAGTTCATCGGGGCGACGTTCCTCGTTCACAACGGCAAGACCTTCGTGAAGGTGTACGTGACGGAAGACATGGTCGGGCACAAGCTCGGCGAGTTCTCCCCCACGCGGACGTTCAAGGGGCACTCCGGCGGCAAGAAGGCGGCGGCCGCGGCCCCCGCGGGCAAGTAATCGCGGGAGTTATCAGTTATCAGTGGTCGGTTGTCAGTCGAACCCGACGCAACGTCCCTGATGGCTGACCGCTGGTAACTGATCACTGATAACTGAAGACTTACTGCTATGGACTACAAAGCCAAACACCGGTTCGCGGACGTCGGCCCCCGGAAGCTCCGGCTGTTCGCCGACCTCGTTCGCGGCAAGAACGTGGACGAGGCGCTGCAACTGCTCTCGTTCTACCCGAACCGCGGCGCGATGCTGGTTCGGGCCGTGATCCAGAGCGCCTACGGGAACGCCAACGACCAAGAGTCGCCGGACCCGGACGCGCTGGTCGTCACCGAGTGCCGGGTGGACGGCGCACCGACGTTCAAGCGGATCCAGCCGCGCGCCCGCGGTACCGCGTTCGGCATTTTGCGGCGGATGTCGCACATCGTCGTGACGCTGTCCGACCCGCCGGAAGAGAAGTACGAAGCGCCGCAGGCCCCGCCCGCCGAAACGCCGGCGACCGCCCCGGCCGCGCCCGTCGCGAGTGCGCCCGCGCCGACGCCGACGCCGGCCACCTGACGTACACCGCCGACCGCGGCGCGGGGGCCGGCACGGGGCCGGCCCCTGAGTTGTTTCACAACGGACCCGAACGGACCACCCGACAGCCGACCGCGAACCCGCGGCGAGCGAGGATCAGGACATGGGCCAGAAAGTTCGACCGACGGGGTTCCGCACCGGCATCATGCGGCCGTGGCGCAGCACTTGGTACGCGAACAAGCAGGACTACGCCGAGCTGCTGCTCGAAGACGCCAAGATCCGGAAGTTCATCGCCACGTTCCTGACGGACAAGAAGGCCCGCCAGCCGCAGCGCCCGGCCATCGCCGACATTCGGATCGAGCGCACCCGCGAGCGCGTCACGATCCACGTGAGCAGCGGGCGCGTCGGGGCCATCATCGGCAAGAAGGGCGAGAAGATCGACAAGCTGACGAAGGCGCTGGAGAAGTTGACCCGCCGGCACATCGAGGTCAAGACCATCGAGGTGACGCGGCCGGAGATCGACGCCCAACTCATCGCCGAGGACATCGCGGAGCAACTGGAAAAGCGGGCCAGCTTCCGCCGCACGATGAAGCAGGCCATGCAGCGCGCGATGGAGGGCGGCGCGAAGGGCGTCAAGCTCCAACTGTCCGGGCGGCTCGGCGGCGCGGAAATGGCCCGCTGCGAGAAGGGCATGGAAGGTTCCATCCCGCTCTCGACGCTCCGCTGCAAGGTCGAGTACGGGTTCACCGAGGCGTCGACCCCGCAGGGCAACATCGGCATCAAGGTGTGGGTGAACCAAGGCGACTACTTGGGCGAGATGCTCGACCCGACGGACGCCAGCGCCGCCGGCACGCAGAAACGCCGCCCGCGCCGCGGCGGCCCCGGTGGTGGTGGCGGCGGGCGCTAAGGATTGTCGATTGCAGATTGATGATTGAAAGACAGGAACTGTGGGTTTGCGGACTGCGATTGCCGGTTGTTGAAGCGCGAGATGCGGCGGCGCTTTCAATCGTCAATCACAAATCTGCAATCATAAATTGGAGCCGGGCCGATGCCTCAGATGCCCAAACGGGTGAAGTTCCGGAAGGCCCAGCGCGGCGTCGTGCGCGCGCGCACCACCCGCGAAAAGTACAAGGGGCCGATCAAGGGCAACGCCCACCGCGGCAACTACGTCGCCTACGGCGACTACGGGCTGCAAACGCTCGAGGGCGGCTGGCTGTCGGCCGAGGTCATCGAGAGCGGGCGCGTCACCATGACGCGGTTCGTGTCCGGCGAGGGCCGGTACTACATCCGCGTGTTCCCGCACAAGCCCGTGACCTCGATCCCGGCCGAAACCCGTATGGGCAAGGGCAAGGGCGAGCCGGAGTACTGGGCCGCGGTCGTACGCCCCGGCCAAGTGCTGTTCGAGATCGGCGGCCTGCCCGAAGCCGCCGCCCGCGACTGCCTCGCCCGCGTCGCCTACAAGATGCCGTTCAAGTGCCGGTTCGTGACCCGGCGGCCGGTTTAGGATTTGTGATTGTCGATTGTTGATTGACGATTTCCGATTGACGAGTGATGGCGACGAACCGGGCTGTTGTGGTTCGCAATCGTCAATCACAAATCTGCAATCAGAAATCCACCACAGGTGGCAGATGCCGAACAAGATGAAAGAGTTCCGGGGCATGAGCGACGAGCAGTTGTCGCTCGCCCTGAAGGACACCGAAAAGCACCTGTTCCAACTCCGTTTCCAGTCCGCGACGGACCGGCTGGAGACGCCGTCGGAGATCCGCAAGGCGCGGCGCGACATCGCCCGCATTCGGACGCTCCAGCGCGAGAAGGAACTAAAGGAACTGGGCGGGCTGCCGGTCGAGCAGTTGGCGACGCGCATCGCGAAACTGGCCGCGACCGAGGCGGCGAACGCCCCCGGCAAGCGCGCGGCGCACCGCCGCGGTGCCCGGCTCAAGCGGTTCTACGCGGCGAAGGGCGGGAAACTCCCCGTCGCGCCGCCCCCGGCTGCGACCAAGCCGACCGAGGCCAAGAAGCCGGAGCCGAAGAAATCCGAACCGGCGAAGGGGAGTGGTAAGTAATGGCGGACACCAGCACCGCGACCGGCACCCCGGCCGCGAAGACGACGGGCCGGCGCGTCCTCGAGGGGATCGTCACCCGCGACCAGATGGCGAAGACCCGCCGCGTCGAGGTCGAACGCCTCGTGCGCCACCCGAAGTACGGCAAGTTCGTCAAGCGCCGGACCGTGTGCTACGTCCACGACGAGAAGAACGAGTCGCACTTGGGCGACACCGTCGAGATCGTCGAGAGCCGCCCGCTCTCGAAGACCAAGCGGTGGAGCCTCGTGAAGATCGTCAAGAAGGCCCCGAGTCGCACGCTCTCGAACCTTGAGGGCGCGGTCGCCGGCGCGGACGCCGCGGCCCCGGTCGCGAAGACCGAAGACAAGAAGTAGGGGATTGAAGATTGATGATTTGCGATTGACGATTGGGGGCGCGCGGCCGGTTCCCGTTTTCAATCACCAATCATAAATCTGCAATCGTCAATCCAAGGTGAACTATGATTCAGATGTATACTTACCTCGACGTGGCCGATAACACCGGGGCCAAGCAGGTGATGTGCATTCAGGTGCTCGGCGGCAGCAAGCGCCGGGTCGCGCACTTGGGCGACATCATCCGCGCCAGCGTGAAGGACGCGCAGTCCGGCGGCGACGTGAAGAAGGGCGACGTGGTCAAGGGCGTCGTGGTCCGCACCCGCGTGGCGACCCGCCGCGAGGACGGCTCCTACGTCCGCTTCGACCGCAACGCGCTGGTGCTGCTCGACAACGACAACAACCCGCGCGGCACCCGCATCTTCGGCGCGGTGCCCCGCGAACTGCGGGCCAAGTTCAGCAAGATCCTGACCCTCGCCGCCGAAGTGGTCTAACGGGCGAGCGGGGCCCCTGATCGGGGCGAGCGGTGGGCGTCAGCCCCCTGTTCGAGAGAGAACCAAAAGGCGCAGACATGTACCTCCGCAAAGACGACGTGGTCGAAGTGATCGCCGGCGACGACAAGGGCACCCGCGGCAAGATTCTGCGCGTGCTCCGGTCGCGCGGCAAGATCGTGGTCGAGGGCGTGAACCGCGTGTACCGGCACCTGAAGCCGTCACGCAAGAACCCGCAGGGCGGGCGGCTCTCCAAGGAGATGCCCATCGACGCCTCGAACGTCGCGTTCATCGATCCGGTGCAGAACAAGGCCACCCGCGTCGGCGTCCGTTACACCGACGACGGCAGCAAGGAATTGTACGCCAAGAAGAGCAAGGCCCGCATCCGGATCCTCAGCAAGCCGGACCCGAAGTACGCCAAGAAAAAGTAGTTGGTAGCCGTCAGCCATCAGCTTTCAGCCAAACGAAATTGTGGCTGCGAGTCGCTCGGCTGAAAACTGACGGCTGATAGCTCCACGCTCCACCCGACCCGTACCCGGCCCGTTGCAGTGGGCCGGCCATAGGTCCACGAGGTACCGAACGATGGCCGTTGCGACCGCCCCAGCCCCGCGCCTCCTTGAGAAGTACAACAAGGAGATCGTGAGCGCGCTGGGTAAGAAGTTCAACCGCACGAACCGGCTGAGCCTGCCGAAGCTCACCAAAATCGTCCTGAACATGGGCGTGGGCAAGGCGCTACAAGACAAGGAGCGCATGAAGATCGCGGCCGAGCACCTCGGGTTGATCGCCGGGCAACGGGCCCAGATCACCAAGGCGCGCATGGCCGTGAGCGGGTTCCGACTCCGCGAGAACAACGAGATCGGCTGTCGCGTCACCCTCCGCGGCAAGCGCATGTACGAGTTCCTCGACCGGCTCATCAACCTCGCGCTGCCCCGCATCCGCGACTTCCGCGGCGTGAACCCGAAGAGCTTCGACGGCAACGGCAACTACAGCATGGGTTTGACGGAACAACTGGTGTTCCCCGAAATCGACCCCGACAAGGTGACGTTCACGCAGGGCATGGACATCACCTTCGTCACCACGACCAAGAACGACGACGAGGCCCGAGAACTGCTCCGCGCCTTCGGGATGCCGTTCCGGGACGACAGCAAGTAACGGATGAGGGATGAGGGACGAGGGATGAAAAGCAGACCGACGACGTTTCATCCCTCGTCCCTCATCCCTCATCCTTGCACACGTGGAACGGCCGGCTCCCCCGGAGGGCGTACCTCCGGGTCCCGAGGCGGAACGCCGCACCCAAGAGACCCCGCGATGTCAACGACCGCTAAGCTCGCGCGCCACAAGAAGGAACTGGCGGCGCTCGCCGCGCACAAGGAAGAGATGAAGAAGCCCGAGGACCAGCGGGACAAGGCCAAGCTGCTGCGCCCGCGCGACCTGATCCGCATCCGCAACCGGTGCCAGCTCACCGGGCGGTCGCGGGCCGTGTACCGCAAGTTCGGCGTGTGCCGCATCGTGTTCCGCGAGATGGCCAGCAACGGCCTGATCCCGGGCGTCCGCAAGGCCTCTTGGTAACACCGCGAAAGGGGAACACCGCCATGATGACCGACCCGATCGCGGACATGCTCACGCGCATCCGCAACGCCAACGAGATCGAGCGCCCGCTCGTCGAGATGCCCGCCACCAAGCTCAAGGTGGCCGTCGCCGCCGTGCTGCTGGCCGAGGGCTTCATCCTCGGCTACCGGCAGGGCAAGTACGTCGAAACGACCACCGAGGCCGGCACCACCAAAGAGTTCCAAGAGCTGGACAAGCTCGGCGAACCGCACGCCGTCCTTCAGGTGTACCTCAAGTACGGGCCGGACGGCGAGAAGGTGATCCGGCACATCGAGCGGTACAGCAAGCCCGGTCGCCGGGTGTACCAAGGCTACAAGGACGTCCGCCGCGTGCTCGACGGCCTCGGCATCGCCATCCTCAGCACCAGCAAGGGCGTGATGTCCGACCGCGAGGCCAAGAAACAGAAGGTCGGTGGCGAGATTCTGTGTACGGTGTGGTGAGACACGAGTTCCAAGTTCCAAGGGTCCAAGTTCCGAGTTGACCTCAGCGTTCCGTTCCTCGCTGGAACTCGGAACTCTGGAACTTGGAACTGAGGGTTTACGATGTCCCGTATCGGAAAGCAGCCGGTCGCCATCCCCGCTGGGGTGAAGGTGGCCGTGGGCGGCGGCAAGGTGAAGGTCGAGGGGCCGAAGGGCAAGCTCGAACTCGCCTACCACCCCAACATGACGGTCGCGGCCGACGCGAAGGCCGTCACGGTCGCGCGCCTGGACGACGAGCGCCAGAACCGCGCGCTCCACGGCCTCACCCGCGCGCTCATCAACAACATGGTGGTGGGCGTCACGAAGGGGTACGAGAAGAAGCTGAAGATCGAGGGCGTCGGGTTCCAAGCCGCCGCGAAGGGCGCGGGCGTCGAACTGACGGTCGGCTACGCCAACCGCATCGTCCACATGCCGCCGCCCGGCATCACGGTCGCCGTGCCCGACCCCACCACGATTGTCGTGAGCGGTGCGGACAAGCAAGCGGTCGGCCAGTTCGCCGCCGAGATCCGCGCCAGCCGCAAGCCGGAGCCGTACAAGGGCAAGGGCGTCCGCTACGAGAACGAAGTCGTCCGCCGCAAGGAAGGCAAGTCCTTCGCCGCCGGGAAGTAGCTGTCAGCGATCAGCTATCAGCCGTCAGCCAGACCGTGCTGCGTAGCTGCCTGACACCGTGGAGCGTAAACCGCGCCGGACGCTTTTTGTCCGGCTGACAACTGATAGCTGATAGCCGAAAGCTACTATGAACACCCAAAAACTGAAACTGAAGCGGGCCGAGCGGAGACAGTACCGCGTGCGCAAGGCCATCTACGGCACCCCGCAGAAGCCGCGCCTCAGCGTGTCGCGGAGCAACTTGCACATCTCCGCGCAACTCATCGACGATCTGAACGGCGTCACGCTCGCCGCCGCCACCAGCGCCGGCAAGAAATCCGGGCTGAAGCACGGCGGGAACGTGGCCGCGGCGAAGGTCGTGGGCCAGAAGCTGGCGGAGGCGGCCAAGGCCAAGGGCATCACGGTAGCCGCGTTCGACCGCGGCCCGTTCCGGTTCCACGGCCGCATCGCGGCCCTCGCGGTCGCCGCCACCGAAGCCGGGCTGGTCTGCACCAGCCTCGAATCGATGAAGGCCAAGACCGCGCCGAAGGCCGACGCCGCGCCCGCCGAGAAGGGCAAGGGCGACAAGCCGAAGGGCGAGGGTAAGCCCAAGGGCGAAGGGAAACCGAAGGGCGATGCCAAGCCCAAGGCCGAAGGCGGCGAGAAGAAGTAGCGGCTCGGCGACCGACGACAGACAGCGCTGAGAGAACAGAAGGCAGAAGACAAAGCCGCGGTTTCGCGTCCGTCCCAACGGGACGAACCCCGACTTCGCGGCGAGAATACCACCGGGGAGCGTCCGAGTTCCCCTTATGAGGACCGATCATGGCACGTGAACGGCGGGACCGGGGCGATGGCGACTCGCGCGACAACGCGCTCGTCGATTTCGTCGTGAAGATTCGGCGCAGCGCCTGCGTGGTGAAGGGCGGGCGGCGGTTCAGCTTCAACGCCCTCGTCGTCGTCGGCGACAAGCGCGGGCGCGTGTCCTACGGCTACGGCAAGGCCAACGAAGTGCCGCCGGCCGTCGAGAAGGCCATCAAGGAGGGCGAGGGCAACGTCGGCCGCTCCAAGAAGGTCGCCGTCCGCGGCAGCACGATCCCCCACCGCGTCATCGGCAAGTACGGCGCGAGCAAGGTGATCCTCGTGCCGGCCGGCCCCGGCACCGGCGTGAAGGCCGGCCCCGGCGTCCGCGAGGTGCTCCAAGCCTGCGGCATCAGCAACATCCTGAGCAAGGTTCACGGCAGCACGAACCCGCTCAACCTCGTGAAAGCCACCCTCAACGGCCTCGCGCAACTGCGCACCAAGGAAGACGTGGCCCGGCTCCGCGGCGTGGCCCTCTAAACCAACCCACAGCGCAAGCTCGGGGCAAGGGACAAGACTCATGGACCTCAACAGCGTTTCGGCCGGCGTCACCAAGCGCAAGCTCAAGCGGCGCGTCGGGCGCGGCATCGGCTCCGGGCAGGGCAAGACCGCCGGCCTCGGCATGAAGGGCCAGTACCAGAGCGCCGGGGCGCGGCTCCCCAGCGGGCTGTTCGAAGGCGGCCAGATGCCGTTGTACCGGCGCTGGCCCAAGCGCGGCTTCAGCCACGCCACATGGGACAAGCAGTACGCCGTCGTCAACGTCGGCGACCTCGACGCCTTCGACGCGAACAGCACCGTCGATATGGCGGCGCTCAAGGCGAAGCGGCTCGTCGTCGGCACGTTCGACGGCGTTCGCGTACTGGGCGAGGGCGAACTGAAGAAGCCGTTGACCGTAAAAGCCAACCACTTCTCCAAGAGCGCCGCGGAGAAGATCGCGAAGGCCGGCGGCAAGGCCGACACGATTCCCGGCCCGAAGCCGGTCGTCAAGAACAAGATGGGCACGCGGAAGAAGGCGCTCGCGGCCAAGTTCGCGGCGAAGGCACCCAAGGCGTAATTTCAGATTTGGTATTGCAGATTGGCGATTGGGTCGCGCCGACTCGTGACCCCAATCGTCAATCACAAATCTGCAATCTGAAATCTCGGCCGTAAGGACACAGGACATGAACTGGCGATCCATTTCGCTCGCCGCGGGCGTCGCGAGCCTCATCGGGGGGCTGGCCGCGTTCACCTACGGCGGGTCCGCGGCGCTCGGCACCACCCTGTTGCTGTTCGGGGCGGCGGCCACCGTCCTCGGCGTCGTGCCGGACCAGCTCATCACCGTCTTCAAGATCCCCGAGCTGCGCAAGAAGATCTTCATCACCCTCATCTTCCTCGCGGTCTACCGCATCGGCTATTACGTGCCGCTGCCTATGATCGACCAAGTGAAGATGGCCGAAAAGATGCAGCAGGCGCAACAGGGGGCGCTCGGCCAAGTGCTCGGGTTCGTCTCGCTGTTCTCCGGCGGCAATCTGTCCAGCGCGTGCATCTTCTCGCTCGGCATCATGCCGTACATCTCGGCGTCCATCATCATCCAACTGCTGTCCAGCGGGGTGGTGCCGTCGCTCGAGAAGTTGCGAAAAGAGGGCGAGGCCGGGCGCAAGAAGATCAACGAGATCACCCGCTACCTGACCGTGCCCATCTGCCTGATTCAGGCGCTCATCATGGTGCAGACCCTGATGCGGCCCGACGACGGCACCGGGAGCGGCATGGGCCTCACGCCCGAAGGGTACCGCAACGGAATTAACCTGTGGTGGTTCGGCATGGTCGCCGTGATGACCATGACCGCCGGGACCGTGTTCCTCATGTGGCTCGGCGAACAGATCGACGAGTACGGCATCGGCAACGGCATCTCGCTCATTATCATGGCCGGCATCGTGGCCCGCATCCCGGACGCCACCAACAGCCTGCTCATGGACGGCAGCACCGGCAAACTGAAAGACTCCGTGACCACGCTCGGCGGCGCGCCCGGTGAGATCAGCTTCGAGAAGTTGCTCGTTCTGGCGTTCATCTTCGTCGCGGTCGTGGTCGGGGTCATCGCCATGACGAAGGCCCAGCGCCGCATCCCGACGCAGAGCGCCAAGCACGTCCGCGGGCGGCGCGTGTACGGCGGCACCCGCCAGTTCCTCCCCATGAAGGTGAACGCGGCCGGCGTCATGCCCGTGATCTTCGCCAGCACGTTGCTGATCCTCCCGTGGTTCCTGTTCAACATCCTGTACACCGCGTCCGACGGCACGCTCGGCTGGGCCGGCACCCTGTCGAACATGTTCCAGAACCACCGCGGGTGGCTGTACAACATCATGTACGTGCTGATGATCTACGTCTTCACGTACTTCTGGGTCGCCATCACGTTCAACCCGAAGGAGATCGCGGACAACCTCAAGGACCACGGGAGCTTCATCCCCGGCTACCGGCCGGGCAAGAAGACCGCGGACTACCTCGAGCGGGTCCTGATGCGGGTCACGTTCGTGGGGGCCGCGTTCCTCGCGGTCATCGCCATCATCCCGAACGTCATCTCCAGTGAGATGGAGATCCCGATTCAGGTGGCGAACTTCTACGGCGGCACCGGCCTGCTCATCACCATCAGCGTGGCCCTCGACCTCGTGCAGAAGATCAACAGCCACCTCGTCATGCGGAACTACCCCGGCCTGACCGACGAGTAACGGGCGCGTGTCGCCGAAACAAGCTCAGGCTCCGGAAGCCTGAGCTTGTTTCCGTTCGGCCCCTTGCTGATCTTCCGACCGGCGAAGAGAATACGAAGGTTGTGAAGGAACGGTTACCTCTCCATCCGGGCCGCGGGCGTTCGCGGCGCGGCGGCGCACCGTGCGGCGGAAGGCGGGCGGCTCATGCAGGTCATGCGACTGGTGCTCCTCGGCCCGCCCGGTAGCGGCAAGGGGACGCAGGCCAAAGAGCTGGTGAAGAACCTCGGCCTCACCTACATCGGTACCGGCGACATCCTCCGCGACGCCATCGCCCGCGGCACCCCCACCGGCAAAGAAGCCAAGCCGCTCATCGACGCGGGCAAACTCGTCCCGGACCCGCTGGTGAACGACCTCGTGGCCGAACTGCTCCGCGGCCCCAACCGCCCCGAACAGTTCGTCACCGACGGCTACCCGCGGACGTACGCCCAAGCCGACTCCTTCGATGCCCTCTTGCGCCTCGAGTACCTGCCGCTCACGCACGTCGTCAACCTGACGATTTCCGACGAGGAAGTGGAGCGCCGGATGTTGGCCCGCAAGCGGGCCGACGACAACGAGGGCACGATCCGCCAGCGGCTCAAAGAGTTCCACCAGAACAACGACGCGCTGGTCGAGTTCTACGCGCGCCGCGGGTTACTGAAGGACGTGCCCGCGGTCGGCGCGGTCGCCGACATCTACGCCAACATCCTCAAGGCCCTCGGCCGCTAGCCGGTCGCTTCCGGTCCGGCCGGTGCGGCCTCCATTGACCCCGAACGCCGAAGGGAGAGCGCGATGATACGCGACGGCATACGCTCGTCACGCGCCTCCCGTAACTCAGGGGCAGAGTTCCGGCCTTCTAAGCCGGCGGTCGCGGGTTCGATTCCCGCCGGGGGGACTCCGCTATAATGCGGAGTGCGGCTTTCGGATCGCGGATTTCCAAACAGCAGTGGCGCTGACCGCTTCCGACGTCTGACTTCCAACCCGCGTTCCGTACGCCGAAAATCCGTAATGCTCCGAGCCAACACCAACCGCCCGCCGGAACTGAAGTCCGCCCGCGAGATCGGCCTGATGCGCGAGGCCGGGAAACTGGTCGCGCGCGCGCTCCGCATCTGCCGCGACCTCGCCAAGCCCGGCACCAAGACCATCGAGATCGATCAGGCCGTCGAAGCGTTCTACGCGAAGCACATGGCGGTACCGCTGTTCAAGGGTTACCCCGGCAAGACCCCGTTCCCCGCGGTCACGTGCCTGAGCGTGAACGAACAGGTCGTCCACGGCGTCCCCGGTCAGCGCGTCTTGAAGGAAGGCGACCTATTGAAGGTCGATACCGCGTGCAAGCTCAACGGCTGGTGCGCCGACCGCGCGATCACGATTCCCATCGGGCAGGTGTCGCCGGAGAAGGCCCGGCTGCTGAAAGTTGGCGAGGAGACGCTGCAAATCGCCATCGACCTGCTGCCGAAGCGCAAGTGGTGGAGCCAAGTGGCGAGCGAGATGCAGCGGCACGTCGAGCGGGCCGGGTTCAGCGTGGTCACGTCGTACGTCGGCCACGGCATCGGGCGCATCATGCACGAGAACCCGCAGGTGCCGAACTACGTGGACCGCGAGACGCGCAAGAACGACTTCAAGTTGGAACCGGGGCTGACGCTGGCCGTGGAACCGATGGTGAACATGCGGCGGGCGGAAGTGGACACGCTCGGCGACCAGTGGACCGTGGTGACGCGCGACCGGCTGGCGAGCGTCCACGTCGAGCACACGCTGGCGCTGACGGCGAATGGCGTCGTCATCATCACGGCCGACGAGGGCGCGTTCGACGACGAGCCGAACCCCCCCGCGCCGCCCTCCCAACCGACGCAGCAGGCGTAACGCGCCCCCTTCTGGAACCGGCATCCGTTGATCGAAGACCGCGCGCTCACGGGGCTTGGCCGCGGGCGAGTTCGAGGCAGGCGCGCTTCCAATCGGTTTCCAGCGCCTGCGGGCCGTTGATACCGTACTGCCGCTTCAGCGCTTGCGCGGTCCCGTAGCGCGACACCTCGCCGAGGAAGATTTTGAAGTTCCGCTCGCCCTTCAGTTTGATGAGGTACTCGGCGACCGAGACGCTCTGGCAGTAGAACCCGGTCAGTTTGTCCGCGGGCACGTCCTTGAGGTCGAAGAGTGCCGCGAGCGGGCGCAGTTCGCCGTCGCGGGCGCAGCGCGGGAGCGTGCGCGTGTACCGGCTGATCTCTTCCGGCGACCCGGCCAGCACCGCCATGCCCTCCAGCGCCCAGCGCGGCGGCGGCTTGTCCGCGAACAGGTCCGCGAGTACGACGTGCGTGATCTCGCGGGGCAGGGCATTCGCGGCGAGGGCCGCGTCGTCGGCGCGCAGGTCGATGCGCCGCGCGGTCGCGCGCCCGTTGCTGAGGGCCACGGTCGCGTGCCCGGTCAACGCGGCCGGCTTTCCGGTGGCCGTGGCGTAGGCGTCGGCGGTCGCGTGGATGGCGATCTCGCACTTCGGCTGCCACGCGCCGCCGGTCGGCCCGCTCCAGCGCTCGAAGGCGTCCTTGCGCGCGGCCTCCGCGAGTTTCGCCACGGTCGCGCCGAGGTCGCGGTTGCCGCCGTGGGACACGCGGAAGTTCGCCGTTTCGACCACGTCGCCCGCAGCCACCGGCGCGGCGGCCGGCGCGGTCGCGGCCTTCGCTTGCGCGGCCTTCAGCACCTCGCGCCCGAGCGCCGTTAGTTTGGGGTTGTCCGAAGCCAGTTCAAGCGCGTCGGCCACGCTCTGCGCCGCGGCGGTCGCGGTGGCGGCGTCGCAGGTCGGCGCGGCTACGCGGTCCGCGGCCAACTTGATGCGGCAGTACGCCCACGCGGTCTTCTGGTCCGCGGTCAACTTGGCCGCGCCGACGGCCGCAAACAGCGCGTCGGCCCCGACGAAGTCGCCCTTCTTGAACGCGGCCACCGCATCTTGGACTATGGCGAGCGGGGGCGGTGACGCCGCCATTGGCATGACGGGCGGCGCGACCGAGGGGCCGAGGTCCGGTTCCGGCGGCTTCGGCGCGTGCGGCGCGCCGCCGAGCAGCGCGAGCTTGCGCTCCGTCTGCGCCACGCGCTCCGCGTCCGGGGCCGGCGCGCGTTCGAGCCGCGCGAGGTCGGCGCGATACGCGGCGCGCAGCAGGTCGAGGAACGCCGTGTTGCCGTCGGCGCTGAGCAGTTCGTTTTCGAGGGCCGTCACCGCGGCGGCCGGGTCGTTGGCGTCGAGGTGCTTGCGCGCCGCGGCCATCGCGGTCTGCACCGCGAGTTGCTTTTCCACCGGGGTCGGCTCGGCGGCGAGCGCGACCAGCGCGCAAACCAGCGCGCCGAACGGGACGAATGCGAAGCGGGGCATGGTGCGGCGTCCTTGCCGGGGGGGGAACCGGCGCGGCGGGCCGGGCGCTTCGCGCCGGCCGCGTCGGGGGCGGCACTCTATACGCGCTGCGCGAAACCGGGGCAAGCCGAACTGGGTCGCGCGCCCAAGCCGCCTTGACCGCCGCGTCGGGTCCGCTGTATCCGCCGCCCGGCCCGCTCGCCCTGTGCCGGAGTTACCGATGATCCGTCGTACCGTCGCGCTTTGTGCCCTTGTCGCGCTCGCCCCGGTTGCCGCGGCGCAAGAGGTCGCGCTGACCGAAGCGCCCGCGTCCGGCGACTGCTTCCGGTACCACATCGAACTCGACCTGACCGGGAAGTTGCTCGTCACGCTCGACGGCAAAGCCGAGGCGCTGCGCCTCGAAGCGAGGGCGCGGCACGTGTTCCGCGAGCGCACGCTGACCGTGACCGAGGGGCTGCCGGCCAAGAGCGCCCGGCACTACGAAGAGGCCGTGTCCGCGACCGTGGTGGACGTGGAGAAGACGAACCGCGCGCTGCAGGGCGACCGCGCGCTCGTGGTCGCGGGCCGCGGGTCCGCGGGGCTGCAGTGCTTCGCCGCGGCCGGGCCGCTCACGCGCGACGAACTCGACCTCGTGACGGAACACTTCAACCCGCAGTGCGTGACCGGGCTGCTGCCGGGCAAGGCCGTGAAGGTGGGCGACACGTGGGCCGTGTCCGCGCCGGCGGCGCAGGCCGCGTGCCTGTTCGACGGGCTCATCAAGCACACACTCAAGGGCACGCTGACCGCGGTCGCCGACGGCAAGGCGACGTTCACGATCACCGGGACCGCGGACGGCATCGAGCACGGGGCGAAGGTGGCGCTCGTGGTGAGCGCGACCGGCACCTACGACGTGGCCGCGAAGCGCGTCTCCGCGCTCACGTGGAAGCAGACCGATGACCGCGCGCAGGGGCCGGTCGCGCCGGCGTCGAAGGTCGATGTGGTGGTGACGTTGAAGCGCGAGGCACTGGCCGACGCGCCGAAGGAACTGGCCGATGCCGCGCTCGCCAACCTGCCGCGCGGCGACGTGCCGGCCGAGTTGCTGCTACTGAAGTATGCGGACCCGAAGGGGCGGTATTCGCTCACGCACGGCCGGGACTGGCACGTAACGGGGCAGACCGACGAGCACCTGATTCTGCGCCTGCTGGACAAGGGCGAGTTCGCGGCGCAGGCGACCGTGGCGGTGTGGAAGAAGGCCGAGCCGGGGAAGCACGCGACCGCGGACGAGTTCAAGAAGGCCGTGACCGCGACGCCCGGCTGGGTGGCGTCGCGGGTGCTGGAGGACGGCCCGGTTCCGTCCGCGGACGGGCGCTGGGTGTACCGCGTCGCGGCCGAGGGGAAATTGGACGAGCGCGCCGTGGTGCAGACGTTCCACCTCGTGGCCGGGCCGCGCGGCGATCAGGTCGCGCTCACGGTGGCGGTGCCGCCGGAGAAACTAAAGGTCGCGGGCACGCGCGACAAAGAACTGGTGGCGGGCCTGACGTTCCCCGCGGCGCAGAAGTGAGGGCACCGCCCACTGCCCACGGCGGGCGCGGTTTGTTAAGGTAGATGCGTGCGGCGCGCGTTCGCGCCGCGGCTCCAGCGGGGGAACCATGCGGATCGGGGTCGTCAGCGACACCCACGACCGCCACGAGGCGGTCGCGGAAGCCGTTCGCCTCCTCATGGAGCAGCAAGTCGAGCTGATTCTCCACTGTGGGGACATCGAAACCCCGGACACGGTGCGGGTGTTCAAGCCCGTGCCCACGCACTTCGTTTTCGGCAACTGGGATAAGGACAAGACGCGCCTGTCGGCCGCGATTAAGGAAATCGGCGGGACGCACTACGACTCGTTCGGCGCGCTGACGGTGGCCGAGAAGCGCATCGCGTGGGTCCACAGCCACGAGCGCCACCAGTTGCGCCAGTTGGAAAACGCCGACTACTTCGACTACGTGTTCTACGGCCACACGCACGTGCGCGAGCAGCACCGCACCGGGCGCACGCTGGTGGCGAACCCGGGCGCGCTGTTCCGCGCGAACCCGAAGACGTGCATCGTGCTGGACCTGCTGTCGGGCGAGATCAAGCCGATCATCGTGCCGGTCAAGGCCGCGGCGAGCGCCAGCCCGCACGGGCCGAGCGCCGCGCTCGACGACAGCACCGGGTCCATCATCATGCCGCCGGGCGCGCTGCCGCTGGCGGCCTCCGGCCCGCTCCCGGCGCCGGACACGTCCCCGCCCGCGGCCCCGTCGGGCTGAGGTCGGTCACAGCCCCAGAACGTCGTTCATCGTGTAGCGCCCCGCGGGGCGGTTCGCCATGAACTTCGCGGCCAACAGCGCGCCGCGCGCGTAGCTGTCGCGGTTGTGGCCCTTGTGGACCAGTTCCAGTGTCTCGCCAATCGTGGTGAAGATGATGGTGTGCTCGCCGACGTTGTCGCCGCCGCGCACCGCGTGAACGCCGATCTCGTCCGGCTTGCGCTCGCCGATGATCCCCTCGCGCCCGTGGACGAAGTGCCCGCCTTGCTCCTCCTTGATGATCTCGGCGAACCGCATCGCGGTGCCGCTGGGCGAGTCCTTTTTGAACCGGTGGTGGCGCTCGACGATCTCGGCGTCGAACCCCTTGCCCTTGAGCGCGTCGGCCGTGAGCCGCACCAGCTTGAACAGCAGGTTCACGACGAGGCTCATGTTCGGGGCGAACAGTACCGCGGTGGTGTGCGCCGCGGCCTCGATGTCGGCCTTCTGCGCGTCGGTGTGGCCGGTCGTCGCAACCACAATGGGAATCGCGCGGCTCTCGCACACGGGCAGGACGGCCATCGTGCCGGGGGGCGCGGAGAAGTCGATGAGGCAATCGACGCGGAGGCCGACCGGGATGTCGTAGCGGATCGGCACGCCGATCTTGCCGACGCCGGCCAACTCGCCCGCGTCCGCGCCTTGCAGAGGGTTCGTCGCGGCGTCGATGGCCGCGACCACTTCCAGTTGCGGGTCTTCCTTCGCGAGCGCAACGAGCCGCTGCCCCATCCGCCCGCATGCCCCGTTGATCGCAATGTGAATCTTCATGGGAGCTTCCTGGGTTACCAGTCCACATGTATGGGATACTGCGTGTCCATGAACTGGGTCACGGGCTGCCCCCTAACCAGAACTCGTCCGGCAGCGGGTCATCGAAGTCCGGGGCGGGTATCACCGCGCCGGGGTTCATGTTGAACACCCACTCGCGCTTCGGTGTGGTGACCGGCACGGGGACGATTTTCACCGGGTCCGCGCCCGTGGCGGTCACGATGACCTCGTCGCCATGTTGCGCGCGGGCGACGGCCTCCGCGTAGCGCGCGGGCAGTTCGTTCACGTCGATGGTGAGCGTCGCCATAGCCGCACCTCGCGGGCGCTGCTCGATTGCGTTCATGATAGCAGTTCGCCCCGGCGGGCGCGGTCACGCGCGGGCCAGATGCGCTTCCAGCAGCCGGTGGCGGCGCACCTTGCGCACCGCGACGCGGACCCCGGCGCGCACCAGCACGTCGCCCCCGCGCGGCGGGCGGCCCAGTTCGGCGGCGA
>VGZJ01000069.1 GCA_016872595.1 Planctomycetota bacterium | reverse complement strand
GCGGGATGCCGATGGCCCCGGTGCAACCGGGGAACCCCGCGCCGCCCCCGCGCGTGGTGCCCGGCGGCACCGGCGGGCCGATGATTACCGAGACGCGCGACCCGACCGGGCGCATCCCGACAGGCACCGTCGTGCCGTCGGTCGGGCCGGACGGGTTCGCGTGCCCCGAACTCGAAGACCCGCTGTACGCGCCGCGCGCCGGCCTCGGCAGGCTGGACCGGCTCCACGGGTGCGGGCGCACGTGGTCCGAGGCCGAACTGCTCCTATGGTGGAACCGCGGCACGCAGGTGCCGGCCCTCGTCACCACCAGTTCCCCGCAGTTCAACGGCATCGTCGGGCGCGGCGACACCCAAGTGCTGCTCGGCGGTTCGTTCGGCGACTCGTTCCACGTCGGCGGGCGCGTCGGCGTCGGCCACTGGTTCGGCGACGGCGAGTGCCGCGGCGTCGAGGGCCGGTTCTTCTGGGTCGCCCCGAGTTCGGCCACGTTCAGTGCGAGCAGCCCGCCGTACGCGCTTCTGGCCCGACCGTTCCTGAACGTGAACCCCGGCGTCATGACCCCGAACGTCGGCCTCGGCCAGTCCGCGGAAGTGGTCGCCGGCCCGACCGTCGCCACCGGGAACGTGGTCGCCACGATGCGCAGCACCGTGTGGGGGGCCGAGGCCAACTACCGGCGCTACCTCGCGGGCGGTAACGGCCGCGCCCGGCTCGACTTCATCGCCGGCTACCGCTACTTCGACGTGCGCGAGGACCTCACCATTACCGAGACCTTCGCCCGCGTACCGAACTCCGACCTCACCATAGGTATCCCGGCGCAGTCGGACATGGTGACGGACCGGTTCCGCACCGAGAACCACTTCCACGGCGGGCAGATCGGCCTGACCGGGAGCATCCAGCGCGGGCGCTGGTCGCTCGACGGGCGCAGCAGCATCGCCTTCGGTACCGTGTTCCAGTCCGCGGAGATCAGCGGCGCGCAGATGCTGACGTTCCCGGACGGCTCGGTGCAGATGGCGCAGGGCGGGTTGCTCGCGGTGCCGGGCGCGAACATCGGGCGCTGGACCCAAGACCGGTTCGCCGTGGTGCCCGAGGTGAGCGCCAACATCGGCTACCAAGTGACGGGCCGGCTGAAGGTGTTCGTCGGGTACAACTTCATGTACCTGAGCAGCGCGGTGCGCCCCGGCGACGTGATCGACCAGAGCCTCGACGCGGCCCGCGTCCCGAACCTGCTGCCGCCGGGGGCCGGAACGCCCGTGGTGCCCGTGCGCCCGATGCCCGTGATGAACACCAGCGGGTACTTCGTGCAGGGCATCAACTTCGGCCTCGTCTACAAGTGGTAAGCGCGAGCCGAAGACGGTTCACCGCGGAGACCGCCGAGGGCGGAGAGGAAGACAAAGGCAGAGGCAGAGAGAATGCAGGGTTGAAAACCTCGCCTTCCTTTCTTCTCGGTCTTGTCTCCCTCTCCGCCCTCGGCGGTCTCCGCGGTGAACCGTCTTGTATTTGTTGCGCACGTTGGGCGATACTCGCTCCGGTCTCACGGAGCGGATCGCATGGCGGCGCGCGTTTCTCGGTTGGTGCGGCGGGTGTGGGCGCGGCTGAAGCGCCCGGTCGTGTCGTACCCCGTTCCGCCCACCTACCCCGGCCAAGACGCGATCCCCGATCGCGCGTTCTACCGGCCCAGCGAACACGGTGACTGGCTGTTCTCGCCGTGGCGCGCGCCGGGCGAGTTGCGCGGGCACGGCGACTTCCACCCGTACCTCATGGCGGCGCTCGAAGCCGGCACCGCGGTCGGGCCGGAGCGCCTCTACACCTTGTTCACGCTCGCGAGTCAGTGCCTGCACCTCGACGGCGACTTCGTCGAAGCCGGGGTGTGGAAGGGCGGCACCGCGGCGCTGTTCGCGAAGCTGATCCGCGCGCGCGACCCGGACCCGCGCGCCTTGCACCTGTTCGACACCTTCGCCGGGATGCCGCCGACGCACGAGTGCGACGCCTACTACAAGGGCGGCGAGTTCGCGGACACGAGCGTTGAAGCCGTGCGCGCGAAGCTCGCCGGCGCGGACTTCGCGCGGTTCCACGTCGGGCGCGTCCCCGACACCTTCGCCGGGTGCGACGCCGTGCGGTTCGCGTTCGCCCACATCGATCTCGACGTGTATCAGTCCATCGCCGACGCCTGCGCGTTCATCTACCCGCGGCTCGCGGTCGGCGGGGTGATGGTGTTCGACGATTACGCGTGGTCCACGTGCCCGGGCGCGCGCCGCGCCGTGGACGAGTTCTTCGCCCCGCGCGCCGCCCGCCCGCTGGTCCTAGCCAACGGCCAAGCGGTCGTGTTCAAACCCCGCGCCGAAGCCTAACGGCGCGACTGGCGAAAACGGAAAACCATGCACAAGGTTTTCTCATAATCAGTGACGCACCTCCGAAGCGGGCACAATTCAAAATCGGTTGCACAACGCCCGCGCTCCTTCTTTTGTGGGACAGGCCGCTGGCCTGTCGGCGCTTTGACAGGCCAGCGGCCTGTCCCACATGTGGTGGCCGAATCGAAATCGGTTGCACAACGCGCGGAGCGGCCGGCGACTCTGCGCAGCGGTTCGGCGCGGAACATAACGACCCCTCCGCGGCGCGCGGGTCGCGGGTCAGGTTATGGACACCAATCCATACTATACGCGATATCACACTCAATCAAGGTGCGTAGCTGTCCGACGAAGAAATGAGCGCGCCTACGCCCCGGGCGCGGGCGGCGCGGTGCGGCCGTACCACGCGACCAATCGCGCGAGGTCGCCGCGGTTCGCGAGCACCCGCAGCGCGAACTTCTGCCGCGCCGAACCGAGTAGCGGGTTGAACCCGAAGTTATCGTCCACCATGCGCGCGGCCTGCGACACGGCCGCGTCCGCGGCGCGCCCGCCGGCCGCCAGCACGCGGGCCAGCCACATCGCCGCCGGGAACGTTAGCGCCAGCGATTCCAAACCCTCCCACACGCCCAGCCGGAAGTTGGTGGGTCCGCAGAACTGGAGCGACTCGACCTTCACCCGGTGCCACCGGGCGAGCAGGGACGTGGACGCGGCGCTCAGGTCGGGCAGCGGGCGCTCGCCGTCGGCGAACCGCGCCGCGTCCGGCAGCGCGGCGTGAACCTTCGGGACCGTGCCCCGCCCGGAGGCGAACCGCACCGCGGCCCACAGCCGGCGCGCCGGGCCGCGCTGCGCGGTGCCCTGCTCCGCCCCGTGGTCCTTGCGCGAGAACACCGCGACCAGTTGGCGGAACACCGTGCGCCCGGCCCAGCCGGGGCGCGTCACCGCGTCGGCCGCCTCCGGTTCCTCGTCGTCGGCCGCTTCGCCCATGACGTGCAGCAACTCGCTCAGCCGCCCGCCGGTCACGGCTTTTTTCGGGTCGCCGCCGCCGTCGAACTTGGCCTTCTTCAGCATCGTGATGACGAACAGGACCTTGCGCCAGCGGCGCTCGAACGGGTCGTCGTCGTCCGCGAGCAACTTCGACACGGCCGCGGCGATGCGGGCCACGTCGCCCCACGGCAGCACCTGCCGGCCCTGTAGCGGGGGCGGCGGGGCGTCCAGCGCGCCCGGCGCGGCGCTGGCCTCGAAGAACGCCGCGTACTCGCGCGCCTCGTGCAGTTGTTCGGAAAGCGGGCGGCCCTTGTTGTCGGCGGCCGACGGGCACGCGAGCCGCAGTCCGAGGTTCCAGTGGTCGCCCGCGGGCACGAGCAGGAACGGGTAGATGCGGCACGCGAGCGGCTTCGCGGCCGAGCCGAACGTGCCGTGGATGCGGCACAGTTTGTCGGGGCCGAGGAACACGCACCCGCCGTCGGCGCGGTGGTTCAGGTAGAACTCGCCGCCGCGCTTGACGAAGTACGGCACGCCCGCGAACTCCGGCAGTTTCTCCCAGCCCTGCGCCTCGATGCGCCGGCGCTCGTCGGCCGTGACCGGCACCGCGTACGAGCGACAGCAGTCGCCGCACGAGTGACAGTCCCAGTTCTGCAACACGGGTAGCGAGCGAACTTGCATTCGTGACTTCGGGGTAAGAAACGTCGGGTTCGTAGCGGGGCGCCCCACACGGCGCGCGGCGCAACGAGAAGACGCCTCAGCGGGCACCGGGTTTCGTGTCGAGCGGTTCGAGCGAGCGGAAGAAGCGCACCGCGAACTCGTCGGTCAGTTCGAGGTGCGGGCCGTCCACGGCGAGGTAGAACACGCGGCCCTTGCGCACGTACACGCGCACGGCGCGGAAGTTCTCGTCGCCCAGTTCGAGCCGCCACTCGCGCCCCGTCAACTCGCCCTCGGTTACGGCGCGCTCTTCGACCGGCCGCCCGCTTTTGGCGAGGTGCGCCCCGATCATCTTGTACCACTCGTCGGTGAACCCGGCTTGGGGCTTGTCCGGCGGGCTAGCGGTGGCGACGAACGTGAACGTCTCGCCGGTCGCGGTCTCGAACCGCGCGCGCCGCCCGCCGGCGGTGGGCACGTTCAACAGCGGTTGCTCGTCGTGAACTTCGGGCTTGGCCGGCATCTGCACGCGGAAGGACCCGGACTCGGAGGTGTACAAGGTCCAGCGCGCTTTCGGCGAGAGCACGTTCTGCAGTGCTTCGATGAGGTCGCGCTTGAGGAAGTACAGCCCGGCCGCGGTGAGGTACGAGAGGGCGACGAGCATGAGCACGCCCTTGACGCGCGTGGCCGGGGTCCAGTCGATGGTGTAGACGACGCCGAAGCACAGGACCGCGGCGGCGACCGCGAGCGCGACCGGCACCGCGAGCGACATCGCCGGCCCCTGCCCGGTCACGAGCGGCGCGACCACCCACAGCAGCGGGATGCCGAACGGGACGAGCGCGAGGCCGATGAGGACGGTCGCCGGGAGCCGCCCCGCGGCCGGGCTGTGCGGGTCGTGAACGGGGTCGGTGGGCGCGGCCGGCGCGGGTTCCGCGGTGGGCGGCGCGTCCGGGCGGCGCGGCGGCGCGATCGGAATGACTTTGACGGGGCGCACCGTTTCCGGCGCGGGCGGGCGCTCGCTCGCGACCTCTTCGGCGGCGACGAACGTGACCGGGCACCGCGGGCACCTGACCCGGTGGCCGAGCAGGTCCGCACCGACGCGCGACGCGCCCCGACACACCGGGCACCGCACCACCGCCATTCGCCGGTCCCCCATCGCGTTCCGTGATTCTTCTGTAGCCGGCCTCTGTGAGGCCGGAGCTAACCCCACAGGGCAGCACCGGCCTCACAGAAGCCGGCTACAGCACTGTGAATTGTACCCGCAAACCGCTACGAATGTCGCGCCCGTTCGCGCGCTGTAGAAGAGAACAGGGGGCTTACGCCCCTCGCTCGCCTCCGACCAAACTGCTCAGCTCGTGATGCCCTTTGTGATCGTGAGGAAGATGTCCTCGATGTCGATCTTCTCTTCCTGAAAGCTCTGGAGCTTGAACTGCGCCGCGATCAGGCGCTCGGGGATGAAGCTGCCGTCGTCGTAACCGGCGCGGAGCGCGACGCGCACCGCGTGCAGCTTCGGGTCCACCTCGGCCGACGCCACTTCCTTCGAGTCGGCCAGCTTCTTCGCGGCGTCGGCGTTGCGCTCGGTGCCGACCGACACGAGGAACACGCGCCCGCCCTTCTGCTTCCGCACCTCGGCCTCGGCCTCGGCCACGGTCCCGTTGAACAGCAGCTTGCCGCGCTCGATGATACCCAGCTTGTTGCAGATGTCGGCCAGTTCCGGCAGGATGTGCGACGAGAGCATGATGGTCTTGTTCTCGCGCCGCAGCCGCTTGATCAGTTCGCGCATCTCGATGCGCGCCCGCGGGTCGAGACCGCTGGCCGGTTCGTCCAAGAGCAGCACTTGCGGGTCGTGAAGCAGCACGCGGGCGAGGCCGAGGCGCTGCGTCATGCCGCGGCTCAGGCTCGTGACGAGCGCGTCGCGCTTGTACCCGAGATCGACGTAATCGAGAACCTGATCGACCTTCTTGCGGCGCTCCGCGGTGCCGATGCGGTACGCGGCGGCGAAGAACTCCAGATACTCCGCGACCTTCATGTCGTCGTACACGCCGAAGAAGTCGGGCATGTAGCCGATGGCGCGGCGGATCTCCTTCGAGCCGGTGTAGATGGAGTGGCCGCACACGGTCGCCTCGCCCCAACTGGGGTTCAGCAGCGTGGCGAGCATGCGCATGGTGGTGGTCTTGCCGGACCCGTTCGGGCCGATGAACCCGTACACGTCGCCCGGGTCGAGCTTGAGCGAGAGCCGGTCCACGGCGAACAGCTCGCCGTACTTCTTGGTCAGGTCGCGGCACTCGATCATGGCGGGTTCCGGGGCCGGGGGCGCGGTCGGGCTACAAGGCTCAAAGGTATAAGGTGGGCGCGGAACTTGAACCGGGTTCCGGGGGCGGTACTGTAACCTCTCGTCGGCGCGCCCACGAACCGCGGGCCGCGTCGCCGTGTCGGGATACGACCGCGGTTCCATTCGCGGGGTCCAGACCAAGGGCCGCGCACCCCGGCCGGGCCGTGAAAGCTATGCTGACAGGCCCGGCCACCAGCAGAGGGCTTCTCATGCCGAGTACGATTGAGGACATGGCGAAGTTCGCCAAGTTCTGCAAGGACATGGGGTTCATCTACCAGTCGTCGGAAATCTACGGCGGGATCAACGGGTTCTGGGACTACGGCCCGCTGGGGGTCGAGTTGAAGAAGAACATCAAGGAGGCGTGGTGGCAGGACATGGTCCGCAACCCGCCGCCCGGCCCGGACGGGCAAGAGATCCGCATGGTCGGGCTGGACTGCGCCATCATCATGAACCCGAAGGTCTGGGTCGCCAGCGGGCACGCCACCGGGTTCCAAGACCCGATGGTGAGTTGCAAAACCGAGGGCTGCAAAGGGCTGTTTCGCGCCGATCAGATTCAGGGCCTTGCGTGTCCACTGAAGCCGAGCAAGTGCCCCGGTCAGGGCGGCGCGTGCCAACTCACAGAGCCGCGCGCGTTTAACCTGATGTTCGAGACCCACACCGGGCCGGTTCAGTCGGAAGAAAACAAGGCGTGGCTCCGCCCGGAAACGGCACAAGGCATCTTTGCCAACTACAAGAACACGCTCGACTCGACGCGGCTCAAACTTCCGTTCGGGATCGCGCAGGTCGGGAAGGCGTTCCGCAACGAGATCAACCCGCGGAACTTCACGTTCCGCTCGCGCGAGTTCGAGCAGATGGAGATCGAGTTCTTCTGCCACCCGGACGAGTCGCGCAAGTGGTACGAGTACTGGCGCAACCTGCGCAAGAACTGGTACAGCACGCTCGGCATCAACAGCGCGAACCTGATCCCGCGCGAGCAGGGGAAGGAAGAACTGGCGCACTACTCGGTCGGCACCACCGACATCGAGTACCTATTCCCGTTCAGCGACGAACCGCAGGAGCTTGAGGGCGTCGCGCACCGCGGCGACTTCGACCTGTCGGCGCACGCGAAGCACAGCGGCAAAGACCTCCGGTACTTCGACGAAGAGGGCTGGAACAACCTGCTGCAAGCGCGGCTGACGCCGTTCAAGGACGACAAGAACCGCACGCCGGACGAGGTGAAGCTGCGCGAGGAGCAGAAGAAGCAGTTGGAGAAGGACGAGAAGCCGAAGTTCTCGTTCGTGCCGCACGTGATCGAGCCGAGCGCCGGGGCGGACCGGTTCACGCTCGCGGTGCTGTGCGAGGCGTACCACCCGGACGACATCGTGAAGGACGCCAACGGCAAGGAAGAGAAGCGGTGCGTGATGAAGTTCCATCCGCGACTCGCGCCGGTCAAGGCCGCGATCTTCCCGCTGGTGAACAAGGACGGCATGGACGACGTGGCCCGCGAGCTGTACCGCGAGTTGAAGCCGTTCTTTAACGTGGTGTACGACCAGAGCGGCGCGATCGGCCGGCGCTACCGCCGACAGGACGAGGCCGGTACGCCGTTCTGCATCACGGTGGACGGCGACACGATCAAGGACGGCACCGTCACCGTCCGCGACCGCGACACGCTCAAGCAAGAGCGCGTCCCCAAGAGCGAAGTGCGCGCCCGCATCGAAACGGCGCTGCGGGGCTAGAGCCGGCTGGTCTTGGCGCGCAACAGGTGGTCGACCAGCACCAGCGCGACCATCGCTTCGCCCATTGGCACGAACCGCGGGAGCAGGCACGGGTCGTGCCGGCCCTTCACCAGAATCTCGGTCGGCGCGCCGGCGCGCGTGACCGTGCGCTGCGCCCGCGGGATGCTGCTCGTCGGCTTCACCGCGGCCCGGCACACAATCGGCATCCCGCTGGAGATGCCGCCCAGCATCCCGCCGTGACGATTCGTTTCGGTGGCGATCCCTGAGCGGGGGACGTCAGCCCCCTGTGTCGCGCGCGGTACGAACACGTCGTTGTTCGCGCTGCCGCGCGCGGTGGCGACGGCGAACCCGGCCCCGTACTCGAACCCCAGCACCGCGGGCAGCGACAGCAGCGCCTTCCCCAAGTCCGCTTTCAGCTTGTCGAAGACGGGTTCGCCCAACCCCGGCGGGACGCCGGTCGCCACCAGTTCGCACACGCCGCCGACGGAGTCGCGGTCCTTGCGCACGGCGTCGATCAGGTCGATCATGCGCGCCGCGGCGCTGGCGTCCGGGCACCGAACGGGCGTCGCTTCCACCTGTTCCAACGTGACCGCGGTGGGGTCGGCGATCTCCGCGATCACGTCGCCCACTTGCTTGACGTAGCCGAGTACGCGCACGCCGGCGCGCGCGAGGAGTTTCTTCGCCACCGCACCGGCCGCGACGCGGCACACCGTTTCGCGCGCGCTACTGCGCCCGCCGCCGCGGGGGTCGCGGAACCCGTACTTGGCGTCGAAGGTGTAGTCCGCGTGGCCGGGCCGGTACTTGTCGACGATGTCGCCGTAGTCGGCGCTGCGCTGGTCGGCGTTGCGGAACAGGATGCCGATGGGCGTGCCGTCGGTGCGGCCCTCGAAGACGCCCGACCAGATTTCGGGCGCGTCGTCCTCGTCGCGCTGGGTGGTGAGGGCGCTCTGCCCCGGCCGGCGGCGGCGCAGGTCCGGCACCAGATCGGCCGCGGACAGTTCCAACCCCGCCGGGCACCCGTCGATGATGCACACGTACCCCGGCCCGTGCGAAACGCCCGCCGTGGTGACGCGAAACAGCTTCCCGAACGTGTTCCCTGCCATGCCGTTGATTGTAGCGGAGGGGGCCGAAGAGTTTGATCCGCAGATTGCGCAGATGGACACAGATTAAAGATAGAAGAGAGTTCACCACAGAGTTCGCGCAGCGAAGAGAGAACACAGAGCAGAGAAAGACAGAGAGGATGAGAGCATTGTTTTCAAACCCTGCATTCTCTTCATCTCGGCTTTCTGCCTTCCTCTGTGTGCTCTCTTCGCTGCGCGAACTCTGTGGTTCAATTTCTTCTGCCGTTATGCCTTTGAAATCTGTGCCATCTGCGCAATCTGCGGATCAAACTCTTCGCTCCCCGCGGCGCGGCTTGGGGTGGAGCGCAGCGGGCGCTGTGGGTACAGTGGGACGTGACCCGTTACGGAGGTGGCTCATGCGAACCGCTCTGGTCGGTGCCGTGTTGCTCGGGGCCGCGGCCCTCGGCGGCGGGCAGCCCCCGAAGGAAAAGGAAAAAGAGAAGGACCCGCCGCCGATCACCTTCACCAAGGAGCCGGACCCGCGGTTCGGGGTGCGGGCGCGCGTCAAGCAGTTCCCGCAGGGCGCGCCCAAAGAGGCGCTGAAGTCGGCGCTCGCGGCGCTGGAGGCGCGCGACTTCGCGTACCTCGCCGCGCACCTGCTCGAACCCAAGTTCGTGGACGCCGCCGTGACCGAGCGCGCCCGCGACTACCTGCCCGGTGCGGAGGCCCAGCTCGCGCAGTTGCGCGAGTTCCAGCGCGCCAACGCCGCCAAGATCGACCCCGAGAACCGCGTCCCCATCGACCCGGTCGCGTTCCGCGCGCTGGCCGCGCAGAAGGCCCGCGACCTCGGCTTCAAGCAGTTCCAAAAGGACATCGAGCAGAAGCTCACGGACGACCCGCAGGTGCTGCGCGACTTCCGCAAGCTGGCGCGCGAGGGCACCTTCGCCGACGCGGACCCGGCCGCCACCGCCACCCACGCGGACGTAAAGGACCGCACCCTGTACTTCAAGAAGATCGGCGACCGCTGGTTCCTCGAAAACCGCCAGAGCGACGAACCGAAGCCGTAAGCCGTGGGCAGAGAAGACGAAGAGTTTTGACAGGATCACAGGATAAGACAGGATGAAAGAGAAGAGTTGGGTTCTCTTCTCTTTCATCCTGTCTTATCCTGTGATCCTGTCAAACTGCCTTTCTGCCCCTTGCCCACCGACGACGCACAGCCATGATCGATTTGCGCAGCGATACGGTGACGAAGCCCACCGCCGGGATGCTGGCCGCGATGAGCGCCGCCGCGGTCGGGGACGACGTGTTCGGCGAAGACCCGACCGTCAACGAACTGGAGCGCCACACCGCGGCGCTGTTCGGCAAAGAGGCCGGGCTGTTCGTGCCCACCGGCACGATGGCGAACCAGATCGCGGTGCGCGTCCACTGCCGCCCGCAGGACGAAATCCTCCTCGAAACGAACAGCCACATCTGCCTCTGGGAAGCGGGCGGGCCGGCGGCGCTCAGCGGCGTGACGTGCCGCACCATCGACGGCACCAACGGGCTGCTCACGGTCGCGGACCTCGACGGCAAGGTGCGCCCGGACGACATGCACTCCGTGCGCACGCGCCTCGTCGCGCTCGAAAACACCCACAACCGCGGCGGCGGCACCTGTTACGCGCTCGACACCGTTCAGGCGGTCGCGACGTGGGCGCGGGCGCACGGCCTCGCGACGCACCTCGACGGCGCGCGCGTCTGGAACGCCATTGTGAAGACCGGCGCGAGCGCGGCCGAGTGGGGCGCGGCGTTCGACACCGTCGCCGTGTGCTTCAGCAAGGGGTTGGGCACGCCGGTCGGCTCGATGCTGCTCGGCCCGCGCGACCTGATCGCGCACGGTCGCCGCGTGCGGAAGCTGTTCGGCGGGGCGATGCGGCAGGTCGGCTACCTCGCCGCCGCGTGCCGGTACGCGCTCGACCACCACATCGACCGCCTCGCGGACGACCACGACAACGCGCAGCTCGTCGCGGACGCGGTGCGCGACGTACCGGGCTTCGCGCTGTCGCCGCCGCAGGTGGAAACGAATCTGGTGTGGTGGGAGGTGGACGCCCGGCACGGCACCGCGAAGCAGGTGGCCGAGCGCCTGAAGGCCGAAGGCGTGTTGGTGGCCCCGCTGGGCGCGCGCACGATCCGCGCGGTCACGCACCTCGACGTTTCGCGCGACCAGTGCGCGAAGGCGGCAGAGGCGATTCGGGGATTGCGTTAGCCGCGAGCCACAGGCGAGCGCGGTCTTCCCACCTCCCCCCTTGAGGGAGAGGTGGTAACGCGGGCTACTTCTTGTCGTCCTTCTTGGGTTCCTTCGAGACGCGCACGAACTCTTCTTTCAGACCGTCCGGGTCCACGATGATCAGTTCGGTCGCCGTCAGTTTCGTGACGGTGAGCGTTTCGGCCTTCAGGGTCACGCCCTGCTTCACCTCGTAGGGCAGTTGGTTGCCGACCATGCGGTAGCTGCCAACGTACATCGAGACGCGGCCGGGGCCGAGGGCCTGCCGGATCACCATGCGCCCGCTTTGGAAGAAGTCGAGTTCGAGGTGCGTGTCGGTCTGACCCTGCGCGCCGAGGGTCATGCGCCACGTGCCGACGACGCGCTCCGCGTCGAGCCGGTCGCGCGGGATCGGGGCGGCGGACGCGGCGGCACACGCGCCCAGCACGACGAGAGCGGTCAAGAATCGGCGCACGACGAACCTCCACAACGGCCGCGCGCCAGCATACCCGCGCGCGGGGGGCAACGTAAAGCGCGCTGTCGGATCGCCCGCCGGCCCGTACCATAACTCCCGCCCGCCCCCACCGACCCTTCACGCCCGCGCGCGACACCATGATCCTCGTCATCAGGCCGGACGCCTCGCTCGAAGAGATCGACCACGTTATCGAGCGCGTGCGCGAACTGGGGTTCACCCCGCACGTGAGCCGCGGCGAGAGCCGCACCATCGTCGGCGCGATCGGCGACGAGACCAAGCCCGGCACGGAGAACTTCTCCGCCATTCCCGGCGTCGAGCAGGTCCTCCAGATCATGAAGCCGTTCAAGCTCGCGAGCCGCGAGTTCCACAAGGGCGATAGTGCCGTCTACGTCGGCAAGGTGAAGATCGGTCAGGGCAGCCTCGCCATGATCGCCGGGCCGTGCGCCATCGAGGGGTACGAGGTACTCGACGCCATCGCCAAGTACGTCAAGGCCGGCGGCGCGAACATCCTCCGCGGCGGCGCGTTCAAGCCGCGCACCAGCCCCTACGCCTTTCAGGGTATGGGCGAAGACGGCCTCAAGATGCTCCGCGACGTGGGCGACAAGTACGACATGCCCGTCGTGACGGAAGTGATGGACCCGCGCCAAGTCGATCTGGTGTGCCGGTACGCCGACATGCTCCAGATCGGCGCGCGCAACATGCAGAACTTCGACCTGCTCAAAGAGTGCGGCAAGGCCAAGAAGCCGGTGCTGCTGAAGCGCGGCATGAGCGCCACCGTCAAAGACCTGCTGATGAGCGCCGAGTACGTACTGGCCGAGGGCAACAAGGACGTGGTGCTGGTCGAGCGCGGGGTGCGGAGCTTCGAGGACAGCACGCGGAACATGCTCGACCTGAGCGCGGTGCCGAACGTGAAGGGCCAGAGCCACCTGCCGATCATCGTGGACCCGAGCCACGCGACCGGCCGCCCGGACCTGATCCCAAGTATGTGCCGGGCCAGCGTCGCGGCCGGTGCGGACGGCGTGCACGTCGAGGTCCACAACTGCCCGGAAAAGGCGCTCTCGGACGGCCCGCAGGCACTACGCCCGCACCAGTTCCTCGACCTCATGGGCGACCTACGCCGGCTCGCCGCCGCGCTCGGGCGCGAGTTCTGGGCACAACCGGGGCACTAAAAGACACCCCCGCCCCCCTTCCCTGAAGGGAAGGGAGGAGCATTCTTGTGGGTGGGACAAGGCTTTGCGCCGTCCCACCGGTTCTCTCACCCAGAAGGTGGGACGGCGCAAAGCCTTGTCCCACCCTACGGAACGATTCAAACCAATGCGTAAGAAGCTGGTGGCCGGGAACTGGAAGATGAACACCACGCGGGCCGAGGCGACGGCGCTCGCGGCGGCGGTGGCGAAGGGCGTCGGCACCGACGACCGCGTCGGCGTCGCGGTGTGCCCGCCGTTCCCGTGGCTGACGGCCGTGGGCGACGCGCTCACGGGGTCCGCGGTCGCGCTCGGCGCGCAGGACGTTCACTACGAGAAGAAGGGCGCGTTCACCGGCGAGGTCAGCCCCGCGATGCTCGCGGAGTGCGGCTGCACGTACGCCATCATCGGCCACAGCGAACGCCGGCACATTCTGGGCGAGGCCGATTCCGCCATTAACCACAAGGTTCACACGGCGCTCGAAGAGGGCCTGCACGCGATCCTGTGCATGGGCGAAACGCTGGCCGAGCGCGAGCGCGGGCTGCAAGAGCGCGTGTTCCAGCGGCAGGTGTACGCGGCGTGCGCCGGGCTGACCGACGAGCAGTTCGGGCGGTTGGTCATCGCCTACGAGCCGGTGTGGGCCATCGGCACCGGCAAGGTGGCGACCCCGGAGCAGGCGCAAGAGGCACACGCCTTCGTGCGCGGGAAATTGCGGGCCTTGTACGGCGATAAAATCGCCGACGCGACTCCTATCCTGTACGGCGGCTCCGTGACCGGCGAGAACGCGCGCGACCTGCTGAAACAACCGGACGTGGACGGCGCGCTCGTCGGCGGCGCGAGCCTCAAGCCCGATTCGTTCCTCGCGATCGTCGCCGCCGCGCGCGGGTGAGCGCTCGCCGTGGCGGGCGCGACGCGCCCCCGCCGGATTCGGCGGTTGGGCTTCCCGCCGCGGGCGCAGTTCGTACAGTGACAGTTCAGAATAACGCCGGCGCGACGCGCGCCGCACGGATACTGGAGGCCGGGCCGTGACCCTCTTCGCCGCGTGGGACGTGTGGTGGCTCTCGCACGCCCTGAACCTGCTCGTTCTGGGCCTCGGCATGTTGCTCATGCTGATCGTGCTGATCCAGCGCGGCAAGGGCGGCGGGTTGGCCGGGGCGTTCGGCGGGGCCGGCGGGTCCAGCCCGTTCGGGTCCCGCTCCGCCGACCAGTTCGTCCGCGTCACCCTCTGGCTCGCCGGCGTCTGGGTGCTCGTCATCATGATCCACGTGAAGATCGTGAAGCACGACGTGTCAACGCGCGACAAGCCCTCGATCACGACTTCGCAGTAGGGGCCAGAAGACGAAAAGGCAGTTTCGACAGGATCACAGGATAATGACAGGATGAAGAACAAGACCATGTTTATTTCATCGCTGTTCATCTTGTGATCCGGTCGAAACTCTTCTGCTTTTCTGCCCTCTGTCCTCTCCTCCAATGGGGCCGGCGTGTTGCTGAGCATGACCGGGTTCGGCGAGGCCCGCGTTGCGGCCGGCGCGCTCGGCGCGGCGGTCGAGGTCCGGGCCGTCAACAACCGGCACCTGAAGCTGACGGTGCGCGGCTCCGACCCGTACCCGCTGTACGACACCGAACTCGAAAAGGTGGTGCGGCGGCACGTTAAGCGCGGCACCCTGCACGTGCAGGTCCGGGTCGAGCGCGCCACACCGAGCGCGGCCCCGGTACTCAACGCCGCGGTACTGGCCGACTACCTGCGGCAGATTCGCGCCGCGTGCGCCGAGGCCGGCGCGCCGGAACTGGCCGGGCCGCTCGCGGCCGGGGCGCTGGCCCTGCCCGGCGTCGCCCCGGAGGCCCGCGCCGCCGGCGGCACGGGGCTTCCCGAAGACGAGTGGCCGCTCGTCGAGCGCGCCCTCGACGCTGCACTCGTAAAGCTGAACGAGATGCGCCGCGGCGAGGGCAAGGCGCTGGCCGCGGACCTACTCGCCCACCACCGCGTCATCGGCGAGCAACTGGCCGCGGTGCGCGCGCTGCTGCCGGGCGTGGTCGGCGACTACCGCCAGCGCACGTTGGAGCGGGTCCGGGCCGCGGTCACCGACGCGGGGGCCGGCACAACGATCAGCGCCGACACCATCGTGCGCGAGGTCGCCCTGTTCACCGACCGAACCGACGTGTCCGAAGAAGTGTCGCGCCTCACGAGCCACTTGGAGCAGTTCGCCGAACTGGTGCGCAAAGGCGACGAGGCCGGGCGCAAGCTCGAGTTCGTGATTCAAGAAATGGGCCGCGAAACCAACACCATCGGCTCGAAGGCCGGGGACGCCGGGATTTCGCGGTGCGTGGTCGAGATGAAGTCTGCGCTCGAGAAGATGCGCGAGCAGGTGCAGAACGTGGAATAATTGTGATTGCAGATTTGTGATTTACGATGGAAGAAGAGGCCCGTGGGTCCGAAATCGACAATCACAAATCTGCAATCGACAATGAACGAACCCGCTTCGCAACTCGCGCCCCTCGTTGTCGTGTCCGGCCCCAGCGGGGTCGGGAAGACGACCGTGGTCGAGCGCCTGATCGCGCGGGAAGCGCCGCGCCTGCGGCGGGCGGTGACCGCGACCACGCGCCCCGAGCGCGCCGGCGAGGTGGCCGGTACCGACTACCACTTCTGGACCGTCGAGCGGTTCCAGACGGAGGTGCGCGGCGACAACATGCTCGAATGGGCGCGGGTGTTCGGGAACGACTTCTACGGCACCCCGCGGAGCGAGGTCGACCCGCACCGGGCCGCGGGCACGGGCGTGGTTCTGGTGATCGACGTACAGGGTGCGGCGCGGGTGCGCGAGCTGGGGCTAGAACACCTGTCGGTGTTCATCGACCCGCCGAGCTTGGCGGAACTGGAGGCCCGGCTTCGCGGGCGGGGCGACATGGCCGAGGAGCGCGTCCAGCGCCGGCTGGCCGCGGCCGTGACCGAACTGGACGAGGCCGCGAAGTTCGACTGCCGGATCGTGAACCGCGACCTCGCGGATGCCGTCACAGACCTACAGCGGGCGATCCGCGCCCGCTTCAACTTGGGAGAACCGACGTGCTCGACGAACTGAAAGAAGAAGCCATCGTGAACAAGGTGGGCGGGCGGTTCAAACTGTCCACGCTCATCCAGAAGCGCATGGTCGCGCTGAACACCGGGGCCAAGCCGCAGGTGGACCCGCGCGGCCTCGACCGCATGGCGATCGTGATCCAAGAGATCCTGCAAGAGAAGATCTTCCTCGACGCCAGCGGCGAGGTGGCGACGAAGAACCAGACCATCATGGCGAACCTGCCCGGCGCGTACCCCGGCATGCCCGGCGCGACCCCGCCTCAACCGGGCGCGACCGCCCGCCCCGCCAGCGACGAATAGGTGGTCTCACGTCGCAAGTTGACAAGTCGCAAGCCGAAGACCAGAGCAGATCGAGTCTTCGGCTTGCGACTTGTGACTTTTTGACTTGCGACGCTGAACTGAGTCGCCCGCTGTCCCGTAGAACGGGTGTCCGCTAGAACGGCAGAGTCCCCATCCGGTCACGGGTTGCGCCGCTATGTCCACCTCTCAACCGACCAACGCGCCGTCGCTCCCGTCCACCGCGGACGCGGTCCCGTACGTGCCGGTGTCGTGGGCCGCCGCCGCCGCCGCCGCGGTCGCCTTCGTCTTCGTACTCGCGCTGCTCGCCTTCGGGTACTTCGCGTTCGTAAACAAGAAGCCGCTGCTGATGGAGGAACTGCTGGTGCTCCCGGCGGTCGCCGTCGTGCTCAGTTTCGCGGCCCGGCGCATGATCCGCAACTCGGAGGGCACGCGCACGGGTCTGCTGTACGGCGTGGACCTCGTGAACGCCGCGTGGTGGACCGCGGTGGTGGTGGGGCTGTGCTACGTCGCGTACCTGTTCGCCATCGACTTCGCGATCCGCCGCGACGCCCGCGCCGAGGTGGACCGCTGGGTCGCACAGATCAAGACCGGGACCGACGAGGACGTGGGCAAGTCGTTCCACCGCACGCTCCACCCGGGCGAACGCCAGTCGGTGGCCGCGAACGACCTCGACGGGCTGCGTGCCGCGAAGCGCGACGAGTTGCTCGCGTTCGCCAACAGCGACCTCGTGCGCCTCGCGCGGCGGAACCCGGACACGTTCCGGTTCGAGAGCACCGGGGTCACGTGGGAGTACAAGCCGGGGGTGATCGAGTGCCTCGTGACCGGCACCGCGACGTGCGCCGAGGGCACGTTCCCGCTGTCGCTGCGGCTGCGCGGGTTCGAGGGCGTGACGAAGGGCGACGGGTCCGCGGGCGCGCCGACCGGGGGCGCGAGCGCCGGCCGGCAGTGGATGATCACCCGCCCGCCGCAGGGCGGGTTCCTCGACCAGAGCCGCTCGGCCCGCACCACCTACGGGTGGCTGGTCGCCTTCCTCGAGGGCGACGGTGCGCTCGCGGGGAAGGCGTTCCTCGACTATCAGGGCGCGGGGCCGGTGGGCCGCGAGTACGCCCACCGCGCGTTCGTCACCCCGGGCGGCGACCGCGCCGGCCCCGGCGAGGCGGCCGTTCACGGGGTCCTGCGCTCGATCAGCGGGCCGTGGAGCGCCGCCGCCGCGCGGGTCGCGCTCGGGCTCGGCGACGCCGACTATGCCGCGTTCGTCGACACGCGGTTCTTTACCGGCCCCGGCGACAAGGCCCGGTTCCTCACGTCGTGGAACGGCCCCGGTCTGCGGGCCGGCGGCGACCGGCTGCGCGACCAAGCCGGTAACGCCCCCGACAAGGAGCCGAACCTCGTCGTCACCGAGGCCGCGGTCGAGTTGCACCTGCCCATCGAGGTCCCCCTACTCCCGCAGCGCGCCGAGGCGGGCAAGGACGTGAAGCCCGAGGACATGAAACCCGGTACCGCGCGCGGCCGGCTCGTGCTGGTGTGTACCGACCCGTCGCTAATCGAACTGGTGAAGAAGTACCGGGTCGAGGCGAACCCGGCCAACGGCTCACTCGACATCCCCGCCGATCTGCGCAGCCAGATCGAGGCCAAGTACCGCGACCCGAAGAACCCGAACCGGCTCTCGATCCCGTGGCGCGTGGTGCGCGCCGAGTCCGACCTAAAACCCGTGGTGATCGAACAGAAGCGCGACGGCCCTCCCGGCGGCCCCGGCGGGCCGGGCGGCGGGCGCTGACCGGAGCGCGTACAATACCGGGGACGCCCGCACCCCCGGAGCCGCACATGCCCCGCACGGCCGAAGGCTTTTGCACCATCGACGCCGCCCTCGACGACCTCCGCGGCGGGCGCATGATCGTGCTCGTGGACGACGAGCACCGCGAGAACGAGGGCGACCTCGTCATGGCCGCGGAAGCGGTCACGCCCGCCGCGATCAACTTCATGATCCGCCACGCCTGCGGCCGGCTGTGCGTGTCGTTCGCGCGCCCGCACGCCGACCGCCTCGGCCTCGACCTGCTCCCCGGCGTCCACCTCGACCCGACCGCGACCCCGTTCACCCACAACTTCGACGCGCGCCACGGCGTCGGAACGGGCATCTCGGCGTTCGACCGCGCGCGCACCGTACAGGTGTGCGCCGCCCCAGACAGCGGCCCGCACGACCTCGTGCGCGACAAGGGCCACATGGACGGCCTCATCGCCCGGCCCGGCGGGGTGCTGGTCCGCGCCGGCCACACCGAGGGCAGCGTGGACCTGTGTCGGCTCGCGGGCCTCCGCGAGATCGCCGTCATCTGCGAAATCTTGAACGAAGACGGCAGCATGGCCCGGCTCCCGGACCTGCGCGCGTTCTGCGCCAAACACGGCATGAAGATGTGTACCATCTCCGACCTGATCGAGTACCGGCGGCGGCGCGAGAAGTTGGTGACGCGCGAGATCGCACTCAAGCTCCCCACCGACTTCGGCACCTTCGACCTGTTCGCGTACTCGTCGCTGGTCGATCACGAACCGCACCTCGCGCTGGCGCTGGGCGGCATCGGGATACCGGCCGGCGAACCGGGAGCGCCAGCGACCGGGGACATCCCGGTTCAAGCCGAACCCGTGCTCGTGCGGATGCACAGCGAGTGCCTGACCGGGGACGTGCTCCATTCGGCCAAGTGCGATTGCGGCCCGCAACTGGCCCACGCGATGAAGCAGGTGGCCGACGCCGGCCGCGGGGTGATCGTGTACATGCGGCAAGAGGGCCGCGGGATCGGGTTGCTGAACAAACTGAAGGCGTACAAACTGCAACAGGACGAGGGCTTGGACACGGTGGAGGCAAACAAGCGCCTCGGGTTCGCCCCGGACCTGCGGCACTTCGGCATCGGCGCGCAGATCCTGCACGACCTCGGCGTGCGCGACATCAAGCTGCTGACGAACAACCCGCGCAAGGTGATCGGCCTCGAGGGGTACGGGCTGCGGATCGTGGAGCGGGTGCCGATCCAGATGCCCCCCGGCGCGCACAACCGCGACTACCTCCAAGCCAAGCGCGACAAACTCGGCCACCTGCTCGACGAGTTCGACGCCGGCACCGGCAACGCGCCGGACGAATGAGCGCCGCGGCGGAAACATGCGCTCGCCGTGCCCCGTTTCAGCGGGTCTCAACTCAGCGGCCTTCGCGAGAGGCCCCTGCGCCCAAACCCACGGAAACGGGTCACTACGAACGCCGCACGGGCGCTACTCCTTGACCGCGGTGGCGGCGTCCGCGAGCGCGGTCTTCAGGTCTTTCTCGACCGCCTCCCACTTGTCGGCCGCGGCCTTCTCCAGTTCGTCGAGCTTCTTCTTCGCCGCGTCGCGCTTCTCCCCCGCGGCCTTCCACTTCGCGTCGAGCTTGGTCTTCTCCTCGCCCGCCGCCTTCTCCGCTTTCGCCTTGAGGTCGTCGACCGACTTGTCGAGGCCGGTGAGGACGGCCTTGTGAACCTTCACCGACTCCTCCTTGCTCGTGGGCTTCGCGTCTTTGCCGCAGCCGACGGAAAGGGCCGTGGCGCACGCCAGCGCGCAGCCGAGTACACACGTCCGAAACATGGAACGCTCCTCCGAAACAGAAGGTGATGTGGAACTGAGGTGAGCGCGAAGCAGACGTGACCGGCCGGTCGGGTGAGGCCCGCCCGCGCTCGCCGCCGGACCTCAATAACAGTGATGCGAACCGCGCGAGATTATTCCCCCGCGGAATCGGAGATTGCAGATTTGTGATTGACGATTGAACGCAGTCCGGGCCGCTCTCATTCAATCATCAATCACAAATCTGCAATCGGAAATGCGGTCTCGATCCAGCCGCCGCCGAGGACGCGGGTGCCGCTGTAGAGCGCGACCGCTTGGCCCGGCGTGACGGCCGGTTGCGGCGCGTCGAATCGCACCGCCGCGCCACCACCGGGGAGCGCGGTCACGGTCGCGGGCACGCCGGCGTGCCGGTAGCGGACCTTCGCCACGCACGCCAGCGGTTCGGCCGGCGCGTCGATCAGCCAATTGACTTCTTTCGCCACCAAGCCCGAAGCGAGCAAATCGCTTTCGTCGCCCACGACGACCGTGTTCGTTTCGGGCAGCAGTTCCAGTACGAACCGCTTCTTCCCGCCGCCGACGTTCAGCCCCTTGCGCTGGCCGACGGTGTAGCGGTCGATGCCGTCGTGTTCGCCGATGACGGTGCCGTCGCGCTCGGCAATCGCCCCCGCGCGCGCGACCTCCGGCCGGCGCGCACGCACCACATCGACATGGTTGCCGCTCGGCACGAAGCAGATTTCGACGCTGTCCGGCTTCTCCGCGACACTGAGTAGCCCGGCCTCGCGCGCGAACTGCCGGATCTGCGGCTTGGTGTACCCGCCGACCGGGAACAGCAGGTGCTTCAGCACGTCACGCTTGATGCCGTGCAGCACGTAGCTCTGGTCCTTGTCGGCGTCGATGCCCTTGTGCAGTTCGCCGTTCAGGGCTTGCGCGTAGTGCCCGGTGGCGATGAAGTCCGCGCCGAGCTTCTGGCCGAAGGCCCAGAGTTGCCCGAACTTGAGCCAGTTGTTGCACACGACGCACGGGTTCGGCGTGCGCCCGCGGGCGTACTCGGCCGCGAAGTAGTCGATGATCTGGTTGAACTCGCGCTCGAAGTCGAGCGCGTAGAACGGAATATCGAGCTTGTCCGCGACCCGGCGCGCGTCGCCCGCGTCGATGGCCGAGCAGCAGCCCTTCTTGTTGTCGCGCCGCTCGTCCGGCTGATCGTGGCCGTGCGTGCCGGTGCGCATGAACAGCCCGATCACGTCGTAGCCGTGCCGCTTCAGCAGCACGGCCGACGCGGAGCTATCCACCCCGCCACTCATCGCCAGCACGACCCGCGGCATACGCGCCCCCCTGTGGTGTTCAGTATAGAGGGCGCGCGCGGGCCGCGGTTCGCACCGCGGCTCAGGCCACGACGCTGACCGGGCCGTGGTGGTCGCAGTGGCCGTCGTGCTGGTAGTGCAGGTGCCCGTCCACGATGTAGCAAGTGTGGTCGCCGTGCGGCACGGCGACGTGCCCGCACCCGGGACCGTGGACGTGGCCCGGGTCGTGCGCAGCGCAGGCGTGGCCGCCCTTGCACCCGGCCGGGTTCGTCGCGCTCACCTCGAGCGCGTGCTCCTCGACCGCGCCGCCGGGCAGCATGAAGTGCAGGTGCCCGTCGTGCGCGTAGCACACGTGGTCCCCGTGCCGGATGCCGGTGTGCCCGCACCCGGGGCCGTGGGTGTGGTCGTGGTTCGCGCTACAGTTGTGGCCGGTCATTCGTCGTCCTCCGGTGTGTGGCCCGCGGGCCGGTTCGGTTCGCTGGCGTGGGCCAGCGCGTTCGCGACCAACTCTTTCACGTGGTCGTCGGCGAGGGCGTAGTACATGTGCGACCCGTCGCGCCGCCGCCCCACCAACCCTTCGCTCCGCAGAACCCGCAGCCGCTGCGACACGGTCGAGAACTTCTCGCCCAGTGCCGTCACGATCTCGCCGGCGCACACCTCGCCCCGCAACAGCAGGTGCAAGATGCGCAGGCGCGGGGCGTCGCCCATCGCGCGGAACATTCCCGCCGCGCGCTCCAGCGCGTCCGGGTCCGGCGGCAGGTGAACGAGCCCACCGATGCCGTGGGAACAGGACGGCGCGCCGACCTTCGCGGGTTCAGTTCGCGATTTCATTACTTGATGAAATATCGCATCCGAACGCGCGCCGCAAGGGGAAAAATCGCGAATACAACAACTGCCGCCCGCGAGGAACCGCCATGTCCGCCGAGTTGCCGGGCTGTCACCGCTACCTGAACCGCGTCGCGCCGACCCCGCTGGTGCCGGTGCAACTCGACCGCGCGCTGCCCCCGGTGTGGTGCAAACTGGAGTTCCTCAACCCCAGCGGCAGCACGAAGGACCGCATCGCGCGCTTCATCTTGGAAAAGGCATGGCGGCAGGGGCGCGTGACGTGCGGCGACCGCGTCGTCGAGGCGAGCAGCGGCAGCACGAGCATCGCGCTCGCGCTGGCGTGCGCGCAGATGGGGCTGCGGTTCCTCGCGGTGATGCCGGAGGGCGTGAGCAACGAGCGCGTGTTCATCATCCGCGCCTACGGCGGCGATGTGGCGTTCACGCCCGCGGCGCTGGGCATTCGCGGTGCGATTGCCGAAGTCGAGCGCATGGGAACGGAACCCGGCGTCTTCCTGCCGAAGCAGTTCGCGAACCCGGACAACGCGGAGGCCCACCGGCTCGGCACCGCGCGCGAGGTGCTGGACCAGATTCCCGGCGGTAAGGTGGACGCGGTCGCCAGCGGCGTCGGCACCGGCGGCACGCTGGTCGGTCTGTTCGAGGGCTTGCGCGAGAACGGTTGTCGCGTCGTGCCGGTGCTGGCGCGGCCCATCAACCTCGTGAGCACGCACGAAGCGGAGTGCTGCAGCTTCAGCGCGCGCATTCCGGGCGTCGCGGACGCGATCTCGGAAATCTTCCACCCCGACCGCCTGCCCGGACTCATCACGGCGGAAGTGCGCGACGAGGACGCGCTCGCCACGACGCGCGAGCTGATCCGCTTGGGCTTCCCCGTCGGCCCCAGTTCCGGCCTGAACTACCGCGCCGCGCTCGACGCGCTCCGCCGACTGAATGACCCGACAGCGCAGGTCGTGACTGTGTTCCCCGACCGCATGGAGCGCTACTTCACGACGGAACTGTTCAAGCCGTTCGTGTGACCCCGAAAGGACCTGCTCTCGCATGGACTACCTCTGCCTGACGATAGTGGCGCACGCGGGCGAAGCGGAAGCGGCGTTCAAGGCGCGGCTGACCGCGTTCTGGTCGCACCTGATCCGCGCCGCGCCCGACACCTACGACGCGGTATTCGCCGAGGCGAAGGCGTTCGAAGCCCACGCCGGCAAAGTGTCGCGCGCCTACATGGTAGAAGCGGACGCGGCCGGCGCGCTCGTCGCGGCGCTTCGCGCGGCCGGACTCGAAGCGCCACCGCCCGACCCCGACGACACCTACACCAAGTACGAAGCGAGTGGGAGTGAGTGGTTCCAGCTCGCGCACTGACGGGGTATCATCCGATCATGCGAGAACCACCCACGAATGCACCGGCCGACGGCACCCCTACGCGCGCCTCCGACCCGTCGCAGTCGCTGCCTCCGACCACGGCGAGGTTTGGCGCTGGCGACCCCGTGCCGGGGTTGTCCAGTTGGGTGCTGGAGCGCAAGCTCGGGGGCGGCGGGCATCCACTCATGTTGCCACACGAGCAAGAACAAACAATCATGCTAGACGCGCCAGTATTCTCGTATACCGCAAACGGTGTCTACTTCAAAGATCGTCTTGGCGTCCTACGTTACGTCGATCCACCGACTACATTCAACGACACTCACCAAAACACGCTACTGCAACTTCGGGAGTGGTTATGACACGGAGATGCTCTGTTGAAACCCTCTGGTTAGAGGCGGCGAAATCCTAGGAGATTCGCCGAATCGCCCCGTGCGGAAAGCCCCCTCAAATGATAGGATTTCAACAGAGCAACACGGAGAACTATGGTCGCCCGATCATTAGTTACCATCGTGGCCGTAGAATCCGCAGTCCATTCCTCTGCGTCCGAGAAGGAGGATAAGGCTCTCGCATTGAATTTGACCGTTGAACTCGATCGGCAAATGTATGATGCGGACGATACTATCATGATCCTTGCCAACTTCAAAGGTAACGGCCGGGCGAAAGTTCAATTCTCGGATGCTGGAAGCGGCTCGTGATATTTCTACGTCGTACTGAAGCCACTCGACAACCAAGCGAGGTGCACCTGCGTTTCGCTTTGACTCCATCAGTTCAAGAAGTGGGCTCAAAAACGGGAAGACAGCACGAACTGGCTGTCGGAAGTCGGAACCGGCATTAGTCGCCAACTCGCAGTACATTTACCTCGACTCAATAGATGTTCTTCACGATAGCGGTGGTTGTGGGTAGGATGCCAGCCCCTTGCTACCCCCGTTGAGAGCACGTCCGATGATTGCTCGTCTGGACCACCTGCGGAAGCACCCGGCCGTGTTCCGCCACCT
>VGZJ01000068.1 GCA_016872595.1 Planctomycetota bacterium | reverse complement strand
TTGTCGAACTCGTCGGCCGAGAGCCCCGTGAACATGCGGAACAACAACGGCTTCCGACGCAATTTCTCGTAATTCGTCATAACCCTATGAATAGGCCATCGATCGCTATTGCGCAACGAGTCTAATGTTCGGGTGCGAGAGCTGCGCCGCGGCGAACGCCTCGCGCGTGAACCGGGCGACGAACACCGGGTCCGCAACCCACCGCTTGCTCATCACCTTGAGCGCAACCGGGCGGTCGAGCGAGAGCTGCCGCGCGAGGTACACAGTGCCCATTCCGCCACGGCCCAACTCGCGCTCGATGGCGTAGCCGCGCACGTCGGTCCGCGGGGCGATGGCGACCGCGTCGTCCTGGTCGCCGGAGTCGGCCTCGGGGCCGGGTGAGCGGTGGTTCGGGTCCGCGTCGGGGTTAGTTTGGGCGAACCCGAAGACGTGCGACGCGCCGAGGGGCTCGGGCGCGTCCGGCGCGACGGCGACCGGGCCGCCGCCGGCGCGCGTGTCGCTCGGCAGCGCGCGCGCCTTCACCGTCCCATCGGCCTCGACCCACAGCACGAACGGCTGCGCGCAGTTCGGGCACTTGGGCCGGTAGCGGCCGGGTTTCCCCGCCTTCAGGTTCAGGCGGTGGGAACAGTACGGACAGGCGATTGCCACGGAGGGCACCCTCGCGGCGAGTCGGGCGGGAGCGCGGTCGGTCACGCTGAAGGGTAGGTCACGAACGCGCGCGGCGACGAGCCGATCCGCGCCGCCCGTTGCGCGCGCGGCCCGATTGTGCGCCGGGCATAAATGTCACGGCCTGCGCGCGTCAGGATTCAAGTGGTGCGAGAAAAGCGAAACGCCACCCTTCCGGGTGGCGTCGCGTGGTCCGTTGTCGGACGAACTTACTTCTTGGGGAACTCGACCTTCGGCGCGTCGATGGACAACTTCTTGTCCTTCTCGACGACCTTGCCGGTCACGACGGCGTCCACGTCGGCCTTGCAGCACTTCCCGTGGTACGGCTCGGCCCCGCCCTTGTCGTTCAGGTAGTACTTGATCTCCTTGTCCTTGACCTTGACGAGCAGGGCGTGCCCGCACTTGTCGGTCTCGCCCAAGGCGCACTTGGTGCAGGTCAGTTTGCCTTCGAGCTTTTTGGTTTCGGCCTTGTTGTCCTTCTTCTCTTCCGCGTTGACCGAGTAGGTCGAACCGGCCAGAGTGACGACAGCGAAACCCAGTGTGAGGGCTAGCGCGACGCGCAGCATGAGAGGAACCCTATGTTCGGTGCCACCAGTGGCGCACGGCCCCGACGCGGGTGCCGTCGCCCCAACTGGTTGAACGCTACTATAGCTATCGGCTCGCGCCGGTGCAAGAACCGACCCAAACCTCATCTTCATCAGAATCCGGGACCGAAACCGGGCGCGGCCGTTGACGCAATTCGGGCGACGGCATACGATGCTGTTTTCGCGTTTTTCCAGCGCCCGCTGGAATGTGGTGGGCCGCCCCCCGATGGCCGAGCCGCGCCTTTCCGCCGAAGCCTTTGCTGCCGCCGTCAAGCGGATCACGGAATACCGCGCCCGCCCCGTCGTGGTGAAACTCGGCGGCAGCGCGATGGAAGACCCCGTCGCCACCGATTCCTGCTTACGCTCCGTCGCCACACTCAACGCGCTCGGCGTCCCGCTCGTGCTCGTGCACGGCGGCGGCAAACCAATCGACCGCGCGATGGCCGAAGCCGGCCTGACGCCCAAGAAGGTCGCCGGCCGCCGCTACACCGACGACGCCACGCTCGCGATTGTGGTGCGGGTGTTGCATGAGATCAACCGCGACCTCGTGGCCCGGTTGTGCGCACTGGGAATTCAGACCTTCGAGTACTGCGACGCGAAGTATTTCCCCCTCTCGGGCGACCCGTTGGTTCTGACAGGCTCCGACGCTCAGCCCATCGACCTCGGTCGCGTTGGGATGGTCCGGTACGTTCACGCCGAGTTGTTCCGCGCCCCAGAGCACGGCCCGTCACTCGTCGTCCTTCCGTCGCTCGCCGTTGACGGCGAAGGCGGCTGGCTGAACGTGAACGCCGACACCGCGGCCTCCGCGGTCGCCGGCGCGCTGAAGGCGGACAAGGCCATCTTCCTCACCGACACGCCGGGCGTGCTGCGCGACCGCGCGAACCCGGCGTCACTCATCCCCTCTCTCACCGAGCGCGAGGCCCGCGACCTCATTGCCGCCGGCGTCATCGACGGCGGCATGGTGCCCAAAGTCGAAGCGTGTTTCGAGGCGCTCGAAGCCGGCGCCGACGCCGCACTCATCCTCGACGGCAGGGCTCCTTACTCCCTGCTGGACGTGTTCCTCCACGACACGTTCAAAGGCACCGCCATCCGGCGGTAAGGCGTGACCCTTCGGGTCGGCCTCTGAACGAACTCTCCCCACCATTACCCATCGCGAAACATGACCACAACCGATTCGCTTTCCAGTGAGCAGATCATCTCACTGGCCCAGAAGCACCTGATCGGGAACTACACCCGGTACCCGGTCGCGCTGGTGCGCGGCGAGAACTCGTGGGTGTGGGACGCGGAGGGCACGCGCTACCTCGACTTCTTCCCCGGGTGGGGCTGCGGGCTGCTCGGCCACTGCCCGCCGCGCGTGGTGCAGGCGGTTCAGGAACAGGTCGCGCAGCTCATCCACGTCCCGAACACGTGGTACACCGAGGCGCAGGCGGTGCTGGCGCAGGCGCTCGGCGAGCGCACCGACTTCGGCGGCATGTCGTTCTTCTGCAACAGCGGTACCGAGGCGAACGAGGCCGCGATCAAGCTCGCCCGGCTCAACGGCAAGCCGAAGGGCAAGTACAAGATCGTCACCCTGACGGGCGGGTTTCACGGCCGCACGATGGGCGCCCTGACCGCGACCGCGCAGCCCAAGTACCACGCCGGCGTCGAGCCGATGCTGCCCGGCTTCAACTACGCCAGCTTCGGCGACCTCGACAGCATCGCCAAGGCCATCGACGGCGAGACGTGCGCCGTGATGCTCGAACCGATTCAGGGCGAGGGCGGGGTGAACGTGCCGCCCGCGGGGTTCCTCGAAGGGGTCCGCGCGCTGTGCGATCAGCACGGCCTGTTGCTGATTCTGGACGAGGTGCAAACCGGCATGGGCCGCACCGGGAAGTGGTTCGCGCACCAGCACTGGGGCGTTCAGCCGGACATCGTAACGCTGGCAAAGGCGCTGGCCGGGGGGGTGGCGATGGGCGGCCTCGTGGCGAAGCCGGAGGTCGCGGAGAAGCTGAAGCCCGGCACGCACGCGGCCACCTTCGGTGGCAACCCCATCGCCGCCCGCGCCGCGCTCGCCACCATCGAAACCATCGAGAACGAAGGGCTGTTGGAGCGCGCCGTGCAGATCGGCGAGCGGTTCCGGGGCCGCTTTACCGTGCTCCGCGAGAAGTGCCCGCTCATCACCGACGTGCGCGCGATGGGCGCGATGATCGGCATCGAGCTGAACGTCGAAGGCGCGCCGGTGGTTCAGGGCTGTCTCGAAAAGGGGCTGCTCATCAACTGCACGCACCAGACCGTGCTGCGCCTGCTCCCGTCGCTCACCCTGACCGACGAGCAACTCGACGACGGCTGCGACATCATGGCCGACGTGCTCCTCGCGTTGCGGCCGTAGCCGTCCCAAGTCTGAAAGTCGAAGGTTGTAAAGTCCGAGGGCGTCTCGGCCTTCGACCTTACGACTTTCGACCTTACGACCTTCGACTCGATCCCATGAAGCACTTCCTCAACCTGATCGACCTGTCGGGCGCGGACCTCGACGGGCTGCTGACCGAGGCCGCGCGGCTGAAACTGGCACAGGCCCGGCGCGAGCCGACGGCGTCGCTCAAGGGCCGCGTCGTCGGCCTCGTCTTCGAGAAGCCGTCGCTGCGCACGCGGGTCAGCTTCGAGAGCGGCGTCGCGCAGCTCGGCGGCACCAGCTTGTACCTGCCCGGCAACGAGGTCGGCCTCGGCTGGCGCGAGTCGCTCGCAGACTTCGCCCGTACCGTCAGCAACTACCTCGACGCGCTCGTGCTGCGCGTGTTCCAGCACGCGACGCTCGACGGCCTCGCGGCGCACTCCTCGATCCCCATCATCAACGGCCTGTCGGACTGGTCGCACCCGTGTCAGGGGCTGGCCGACCTACTCACCGTGCGCGAGCTGTTCGGCACCGAGAAGGGGAAGACGGTCGCCTTCGTGGGCGACGGCAACAACGTCGCGCGGTCGCTCGCGGTCGGCTGCGGCCGGCTGGGGGCGAAGTTCGTGCTGGCGTGCCCGAAGGGGTACGCCTTCGACGACAAGTTCAAGGCCGATTACGCCGCACGGGTTTCGGCCGACTTCCCCGCAGAGGTGAACGACCCGTTCGCCGCGGTGCAGCACGCCGACGTGATCTACACCGACGTGTGGACCAGCATGGGCCAAGAGGCCGAGCGCGAGGAGCGCCTGCGCCGGTTCGACGGGTTCCAAGTGAACGCGAAGCTGCTGGCCGCGGCCCCGAAGCACTGCAAGGTGCTGCACTGCCTCCCCGCCCACCGCGGCGAAGAAATCAGCGACGACGTAATGGACGGCCCCGCGTGCGCCGCCTTCCAGCAAGCCGGCAACCGCCTGCACGCGCAGAAAGCCGTGATGGAATGGCTGCTGAGGTGACAGGGGTTCCGGGTCGGTCGGCAACTCGAACACGCGAGGCGGGACATGGCCTCCAAGCGATCTTCACTCCGCTGGGTAGGCATCGGCGGCGGGATTGTGCTCACGGTAGTTGCGCTGGTAATGGTTGTGGATTGGATATTCGCACCGCCCACGCTGTTTCGTTGGAAGGAATCAGACTCGACCATTCGCGTATGGGTCGATTCACATATCGACAAGCCGTCAGGGATCTGCTTTACAATCACGCACGGAGATCAACGCATCGTCGAGTCTCGACTCATTGCTGGTTACTCACAACGCAAGTATCAGTTCGAGGTCGCTTCGATCAACAACGGGAATCTGGTGTGCGTGTACGAAACGGAGCTGGCCCAGAAACACGGCTGCTGGCTGATTATCGTCGATTTTGAGAAGGGCGAGTGTTGGCCCCCTTCGAGCTATTCCGGCCTGACGCCGGCGTACTACGAGAGTTGGAAAAGGCGGTATCTACTGATGGGCGAGCAGCATCGGAGGTTGCCCGACGTGGCACACTTTGACCGCCTTGAACCTGTCGAATCGCCTTTCTGAGACTCCTACTATGCCCCGTCCCAATGACCGCGCACTTTCGGCCTTGCGCCCGCTCACCTTCACCCGGCGGTATACCGGCTCCGCGCCGGGGTCGGTGCTGGTGAAGATGGGGCGCACGACGGTGCTGTGTACCTGCTGCGTCGAACCGAAGGTACCGGACTTTCTTGTCGGGAAGGGCAAGGGCTGGCTGACCGCGGAGTACGGCATGTTGCCGGGGTCCACCAACACCCGCAAGCCGCGCGACAAGGGCGGGAAGGTGGACGGGCGCAGCGTCGAAATACAGCGGCTCATCGGCCGCAGTCTGCGCGCCGTCGTGAACCTTGATAAGCTCGGCGAGCGCACGCTCTGGATCGATTGCGATGTGCTCGAAGCCGACGGCGGCACGCGCACCGCGAGCATCACGGGCGCGTTCGTCGCCGCGGTCGATGCCGTCAACTCGATCAAGGGGCTGCTCACGGTGCCCGTGACCGACGTGCTGACGGACAGCGTCGCCGCGGTCAGCGTCGGGCTTCTGGACGGCGAGGCGCGGTTGGATTTGGAGTACGTCGAAGACCGCGATGCCGATGTGGACCTGAACCTCGTGATGACCGGCACCGGCAAGATCATCGAGGTGCAAGCCGGCGGCGAGGAGGCGACCTTCACCCGCGCGCAACTCGACGCGCTGGTCACGCTCGGCGAGAGCGGCATCCGCGCGATCACGGACGCGCAGAGGGCGGCGCTCGGGGCGGCGTGGCCGTTCTAAAGGCGGTTTTCGACAGGATCACAGGATGAAGCCGGATGAGGAGAAACGATGTGATTCTCGATCCTGATTCATCCTGTGATCCTGTCGAACCGCTTCATCGAGCCACCAGTGACATCAACTTCCCTTCTACAACCACAGCGTATTCAGGCTCGACTAACTCGCCCGGGAGCAGACGCACCGCGCGCACGTCGTGTAGGCGGGTCACGCCGTCGTGGAACGCCGGCAGCGTGAGCGCCGGGTGCCGCGCGCGCAGCGCGTGGAACATCTCCGGGAGCGGGCAATCGCCCCGCGCGCCGCTCTCGCCCCGCCGGTCGAGGTATTCGAGCGCGTCGGTCGCCCACGGGACGACGTGCGCCACCGGCCCCGCGACCGCCGGCGCGCCCGCCTCCGCACGCCGCAACGCGGCCTCGCACCGCTTCGCCAAGTCGTCCAAGCGCGCGAGCATCGCGGAGGCGCGGACCTCGAAGCTCGCGGACAGCGCAGCGACTTCGCGCTTGGCGTCGGCCATCCACTCCGGGACGCCGGTGCGCGTCGCTTGCAGCACGTCCTTCAGTTCGCGCAAGATCGAGCGCGGCGAGTCGTGCTCGTGAACGAAGCCGACCGCTTTCGGGGTCGCGCGCACCCACTCGGTAACCAGCTTGCCCTTCGTCTCGGTGCGCACCGTTTCGAGGAGGCCGTCGCGCACCGCCTCGAGCGCGGCCTCGGCGCTCAGGCCGGCCCGGGCCGGGAATAGGCCGGGCAGTTTGCCCATGCGGAACAAACGGTGCTCGCCGGGCGCGGCCAGCGCCGTCTTGAGCGCGTCGAGAACGTGTTCGGTGCGCCGCGGGTCGGGGACGGAGACGAACCCGCCGGGCGCGTGCATGTCGGACGTCGGCGGCAAGGCATCCATTCCGGCACCGTGGCTCGCGGGGTGAACCGGCCGTACTGTAACCGTGTCTGCATCCAGAAGAAAAGGCCACTGTGAAGGCAGGAACGATGACCACGACCGACGTTCGCCCGCGCATCCTCAGCGGCGTGCAGCCGTCCGGCAAGTTGCACCTCGGCAACTACTTCGGCGCGATCAAGCAGCACATCGAGCGGCAGGACAGCGGCGAGTGCTTCTACTTTATCGCCGATTACCACTCGCTCACCTCGCTGAAGGAAGCCGAGGAGCGCGAAATCGCCGTCGCCGCGAAGCAAAAGGGCGTGGTTCCGCGCTCTGCGAAGCAGATCCTCGCGGACAACGTGCGCGACGTGGCCCTCGACTACCTCGCGCTCGGCCTCGACCCGACGAAGGCCAACTTCTATCGCCAGACCGACGTGCCCGAAGTGTGCGAACTGATGTGGATGCTCGGCACGGTTTGCAATGTCAGCACACTCGAACTGGCCCACTCGTACAAGGACAAGATCGCCAACGGGATTTCCCCCAGCGTCGGGCTGTTCACGTACCCCGTGCTGATGGCCGCGGACATCCTCATCGTGCGCTCGCATCAGGTACCGGTCGGCAAGGATCAGAAGCAGCACCTCGAAATGACTCGCGACATCGCCGGTTCGTTCAACCACCAGTACGGCGAAATCTTCCCGCTGCCGGACGCGGTGTTCAACGAGGCCGCCGTTGTGCCCGGCACGGACGGCCGGAAGATGAGCAAGAGCTACGGCAACACCATCGAGATCTTCGCCGAAGGGAAGGCGCTCAAGAGCGCTGTTATGGGCATCGTGACCGACTCGACGCCGGTCGAAGCGCCGAAGAACCCGGACACCTGCAACGCCTTCGCTCTCTACAAGCTGTTCGCGACGCAAGCGGAACAAGCGGAACTGGCCGACCTGTACAAGAACCCGGCGAAGGGCGCGGAGAGTCGCGGCGGGCGACCGTTCGGCTACGGTGACGCCAAGACGATGCTGCACGCGAAGATCGACGCTTACTTCGCCGCGGCGCGCGAGCGCCGTAAGCAGCTCGCGCGCGACCCCGGCCTTGTGGAAGAGGCGCTGACCGCGGGCGCGCGCCGCGCGCGCGCGGTCGCGAAGGTCACGCTGCAACTGGTGCGGCAAGCGGTGGGCATGAGCGCGCGCCCGGTGTAGTTGCCGCGCGCCGGTCACCTGCGGTTGGCACGTCGGGCGCGGCCCGCGTACCATACCCTCCACAGGAGGCCCCGCATGAAGATCATCCTCGCCAACCCGCGCGGGTTCTGCGCCGGCGTGAACATGGCGATTGAGGCGCTCGAAACCGCCCTGCGGTTCTACGGCAGCCCGCTGTACGTGTATCACGAGATCGTCCACAACCGCCCCATCGTCGAGAAGTTCACGCAACTCGGCGTGGTGTTCGTCAACGACATCTCCGAAGTGCCCAACGGCGGCACGGTCCTCTACAGCGCGCACGGCGTTTCGCCCGTCATCAGGCAGCACTCCGAGGCGCGCAACCTGCGAGCCATCGACGCCACCTGCCCGCTCGTTACGAAGGTCCACAAGGAGGCGATCAAGTTCGCGCGGGAGGGCTACACCATCGTGCTCGTCGGCCACGAGGGGCACGACGAAGTCATCGGCACGATGGGCGAAGCCCCCGCGAGCATCGTGCTGGTCGAAGACGTGAACGATGTGGCCGCGCTCACGCTACCGGTCGACGCGAAGCTGGCCTTCCTGACGCAAACGACGCTGAGCGTGGACGAGGCGAAGTCGGTAATCGACGCGCTCCGGGCGCGCTATCCGCAGATCGTCGGCCCGCACAAGGACGACATCTGCTACGCAACCCAGAACCGCCAAGACGCGGTGAAGAAGCTCGTGACCGAAGCGGACGCGGTGCTGGTGCTCGGCAGCCAGAACAGTTCCAACAGCCAGCGCCTCGCCGAAATCGCCCGCACCAGCGGCAAGCCCGCGTACCTGATCGACCGTGTCACCGAACTGCGCGACAACTGGTTCAAGCCGACCGACACGGTGCTCGTGACCGCCGGGGCCAGCGCCCCGGAGGAGCACGTTCAGGACTGCATCGAGTACCTGAAAACGAAGTTCGGCGCGACCGTGGAAACGCGCATCGTGCGCGAAGAAGACGTGAGCTTCCCCCTGCCAAGAGAGCTGCGCGTACTGGCTTCCTGACCTCCTCGTTTAGCGTTCGACCCGAACGGTCGAAAAGCCATGCAACCACTTAGACTGAACTTCCGCCCTGCTCTCCCGCGGCGCTTGGACTGGCGCATCGGGTGCGTCGGGGCTGGGTTCATCATGCGCGACTGTCACCTCGTTGCGTACCGCAACGCGGGCTTCAACCCCGTCGCCATTGCTTCACGCACGGCGAGCGCGGCGCGCGAAGCCGCGGAGCGGCATTCGGTGCCGAAGGTACACGCCAGCATTGACGCGCTGCTCGCGGACGACAGCATCGAGATTCTCGATGTCGCCGTGCCGCCGGACGTTCAGCCAAGTGTGATCCGTAAAGCGGTGGAGCAAGGAAAAGGAAGGTTACGCGGCATCCTCGCACAGAAGCCGCTCGCGCTGTCGCTGGCCGACGCGCGCGACCTCGTGGCGCGCTGCGCCGACGCCGGCATCGTGTTTGCGGTGAACCAGAACATGCGGTTCGATCAGTCCGTGCGGGCCGCGAAGGACGTGCTGAACCGCGGGTGGATCGGGGAGCCGGTGTTCGCGAGCATCGACATGCGGGCGGTCCCGCACTGGATGCCGTGGGCCGAAGGGCTGCCGTCGCTGTCCACGTTCGTGATGAGCATTCACCACCTCGACACCTTCCGCTACTGGCTCGGCACGCCGGAGCGCGTGCTGGCCTCGACGCGCCCGGACCCGCGCACGAAGTTCCCGCACCGCGACGGCATCAACCTGTACATCCTCGAATACGCCAACGGCGCGCGCGCCTCGTCGTGGGACGACGTGTGGACCGGGCCGAGCAAGGAAGGCGTCGCGGGCGACATCGGCATCCGGTGGCGCATCGAAGGCACCGACGGGCTGATGCAGGGCACCATCGGCTGGCCGAAGTACCCGGCGCGCGAGCCGAGTACGCTGGAACTCAGCACGCGGCAACAACAGGGCTGCTGGCTGCGGCCCCGCTGGGACGACGTGTGGTTCCCGGACGCGTTCGTCGGCACGATGGCGCAGCTCTTGGTCGCGGTCGAAGACGGCACCGAGCCGGAGATCGGCGCGCGCGACAACCTCGAAACCGTCGCGCTGTGCGAAGCCGTCTTCGCCGCCGCGACCGAACATCGGGTTATCAAGATGACCGACGTGCTGGGGACCGCATGACGCCCGATCTGCGGATTCAGCACGCGATCGTGTTGGGCGACGCGCGCGGCGTGCGCGTGGTCGCACACACCGACGGCCTCGACGAGCCGGAGGCGGAGCGCGTCGCGGTACTGTTCGGCGCGCGGCCGGACGGCGTCGCGTGCCCGCTGGCGCACTTCGCCTGCCCCTTCGGAAAGAAGCACGTCGCCGTGGTGCGCGTCGAAGACCGGCCCAACGGCGCGCTCGGCTTCCGCTTCCTGATCCTCGCGCGCGAGCTGTACGCCCACCTCGGCGACCCGTTCGCCGTGTCCGACCGCTACCCGCCCGACTGGTCCGCGACCGGGCCATTGGCCGATCTCGCGTGGCCGATGGAAGTGCTGCCGGAACGCACGCTCGAACAGCTCGACGCGATCCTGAAAGCCGGCGACGTGTCGCTGCTCCTCGGCTCCGCGCAGGCACTCGTTGACGGCAACCGCGTTCTCTTGAAGCGCGCCGAACCCGCGGAGAAACTGATTCGCGAGCTGTGGCAACTGCTGCCGGACCGCTCGCGGTGCGACCTGTGGCCGGCGACGTTCGCGTTCTCCGACGAACTCGGCTTCGATGCCGCGACCGGCCCGACGCTGCCGACGCAGCGCGACGGCGTGCGGGTGCTGACCGAAGACGCCATCCGCGACTACCCGCAGAGCAGCTACGAGTTGAGCCTTCAACTCGCCATCGAAGGCGGCGACCGCGCGGCGCTCCGCAAGCTCCTCGCGAGGCGCACCGCGGACGACACGATCCGACTGGGGCTGTATATGCTGGTCTTCGCACTGGTCGTGGCGACGGTGTTGAAGTTCGCCTTCTGAAGCCGCTCGCGGCTTCGCACGAGGAAGGAATCCCCATGCCCCTCGACGAAAAAGTCCTCGTCATCCCCACGGCGAACTTCCGCGCCGCGGGGTACTTCCACGGGATGCGCGCCGCGGACGCCGCCTACCGCGCCGCGATCCTCGACCCGGCGGCGTTTTCGTTCCGCCCGCGCTACGAAGTCGAAACGGACCCGGCGTTCAAGCAGCTCATCCCGTACATCGTGCTGCGGTGCGGGGAGCTGTTGTTTCACTACCGCCGCGGCGCGAGCGGCACGGAAAAGCGCCTAGAAGCGCTGCGCTCGGTCGGCATCGGCGGGCACATCAGCGAGGCCGACGCCGCGGGCGGCACCGACCCGTACCACACCGGCATGATGCGCGAGCTAACGGAAGAAGTGGCCCTCGGCTGCGGGTTCGCGGAGCGCTGCATTGGGTTCATCAACGACGACCGCACGCCGGTCGGCAGCGTCCACCTCGGCGTGGTCCACGTTTTCGACCTGACCGCGCCCGCCGCGCGCTCGCGCGAAGACGCTCTCGCCGACAGCGGTTTCGCACCGCTCGCAGAACTGAAGGCCGATTTGAGCGCGTTCGAGACGTGGTCGCAGTTCGTGCTGGAATCACAACAGCTCTAGCCGTTAGCCGCGAGCCACAGGCGAGCGCGGATGTCATACCGAATTGCGTTGATTCGTTACTTTGCCTTTGAAACCAGCGGTTTTCGGCGCATCATGCCAAATTGGCAGCGGATTCAGGCCGGAGCGAAATCCCGTCGATTTCCGCTACCCGAAGGCCGAACAAAGGCAATCAACGCAAGTCGGTATCACCTTCCCACCACGAGCTTCTTCCCGTCGGGCATGACCAGTTCCCAGCCTTGCGCGGTGCGGGCGATGGTCTTCGCCTTGTACTCGGCGGCAACGGGGGCGGCGCGGGCCACGGCTTCGTTCGGCCACGGCTTGCCCGCCGGCGCGTCGGGCGGCAGCGCCGGCGCGTCGAGCAGTTCCGGCAGGCCCGCGGTCGGCGCGCCTAGCGGCAGCAGCACGCCCTTCGCGTCGACCGCGCGCCCGTTCGCTGCCAGCGCCGGCGCGCGGAACGTGAGCGCCACGCGCACCGCGTCCGGGTCCACGGTCACGGCGTCCACGCTCTGCACCCACGGGTGCGTTGCGAACGCCGCCGTTAGCTTCGTACTCAGGTCCGGGTCGAGCGCTTGGAAGGTGGGGGGCGCGTTCGCGGCGTAGCGCACTTCGGAAAGGAACGTGTCGCGCGCGAGGCCCGGCGGCGCGGGGCACTCGATGTCCGCGAACTTCCCCTCGTAGCGGGCGCGCGGGCCTATGTTGCGGCGGGCCGCGTCGCCCAACCGCCACAGGCCGAACACCAGCCCGCCGACCGCGGCCAGCGTCAGCAGGGCGACGAGCGCGCGCCGCGCGGGGCGCGGGCCGGGCGCGGTCTCGGCCTTCTTCCCGCGCGTCACCACACGTGCAGCTCCTGATCGAGCGCGACCCCGGTGCGCTCCTTCACCTTCGCGCGCACGTCGTCCACGAGGCTGAGGATGTCGCGCGCCGTGGTGCCGGGGTGCGCGACCGCGTAGTTCGAGTTGCGCTCGCTCAGTTCCGCCCCGCCGAACTTGGCCTTCGTCATCTGCGCGCGGTCGATGAGCGTGGCCGCGGTCTGGCCCGGCGGGTTGCGGAACAGCCGCACGCCGGCCTGAAAGCTCAGCGGCTCCCCGGCCTTGCGCTGCACCCACGCCTTGCGCATCCGTTTCAACACGGTCGAGGTCGGTTCGCTCGCCAGCTCGAACTCCACGGACAGAATCACCGGCTCGTCGAGGTCGCTCTGGTGCTCGCTGAACGTCAGCTCGTCGCGGGTGCGGGTCTGCACCTTGCCGGCGTCGGTCAGCACGGTCACGGTACGCACGGTCTGGCTGATCTCGCCGGCGCGGTCGCCGACGTTGCACCGCACGCTGCCGCCGACCGTGCCGCGGATGCCGACCAGCGTTTCGAGGCCGCCCAGCCCGTTGCGGACGGCGAACGCGATGAGGTCGAACAGTTGGCCGCCGCCGCCCGCGGTCACGCGCGCGCCGTCGCGCGTGAGGAACGTGAACGGCTCGGCGACGAGGCGGATCACCGCGCCGCCGACGGGGTCGTCGCGCACCAGCAGGTTGAACCCGCCGCCCAACATGCGCACCGGCACGCGGTCGCGCTGGCACGTGCTCAGGACCGCGTTCAGCTCGTCCACGGTGCGCGGCTGAACGAGGAACTCGGCCGGTCCGCCGATCTTCAGGTGCGTGTACGGCACGAGCGGGGCGTTTCGCTTCGTGATGTCCGGGAACTGATCGGCGAGCGACATGGCGCGGCCTCCTTAGTTGGTACTGTATCGCCCGCGGCAAGGCGCGCGTAGCGCCGCGCGCCGCCGCGCGCCCAACTTCGCCCAGATTTCCCCGCCCGCACAGCCCGCGCGACCGACACAATCCGCCGCCCGGTACTGGCGCTTTCCCACTCAACTCATAGGATTGCCCGCGCGCCTGCGCGGTTTGTTCCACCTTTGCGGATAAGCGAAACGGGCGCGGTTGTATCCGAAGGGGCGACGGTATGCGGCTGAACGACGTGATCGAGGGCGACTGCATCGAGGTGATGGGCCAGATGCCGGCCGGGTCCGTGGACCTCGTATTCGCGGACCCGCCGTTCAACATCGGCTACCAGTACGACGTGTACGACGACCGCCGCGCGAGCGCCGACTACCTCGACTGGACGACGAAGTGGATCGCGGCGGCGGCCCGGCTGCTGAAGCCGACCGGCTCGTTCTTCCTCGCCATCGGGGACGAGTTCGTCGCCGAACACAAGGTGCGGCTCGACGCCTGCGGGCTGACGATGCGGAACTGGATCGTGTGGCACTACACGTTCGGGGTGAACTGCGCCCGCAAGTTCAACCGGAGCCACGCGCACATCCTGTACTACGTCCGCGACCCGAAGGCGTGTACGTTCAACGCGGACCCTGTGCGCGTGCCAAGCGCGCGCATGACCACCTACGCCGACCGCCGCGCGAACCCGGTGGGCAAGTTACCGGACGACACGTGGGTGCTGCGCCCGCAGGCCAGCGCCGACCATTTCAAAGAGGACTCTGACACGTGGTACGTGCCGCGCGTGTGCGGCACGTTCCGCGAGCGCCTCGGGCACCCGTGCCAGATGCCGGAGGCCGTGCTGGAGCGCATCATCCGCGCGGCGACCAACGAGGGCGACGTGGTGTTCGACCCCTTCGCGGGCAGCGGGACGACGCTCGCCGTCGCCAAGAAGCTGAACCGGAAGTATCTGGGCGTGGAACTGTCGGAACAGTACGCGGACGGCGTGCGGAAGCGCCTCCAGATGATCGAGTTCGCGGCCGATGAGCCGGCGCGCCCCGCGCGCAAGCGCCAGCCCGTGAAGAAGTGAGGCGCGCGGCGCGGAGTTCGTAGTGACCCGCTTCAGCGGGTCATCGCGCCGGGGCGTTCCGCTAAGGTCGCTGGGCCGAAACCCGCTGACGCGGGTCACTACGAATACGCGCGGGCGCGCTCACCTCTCGGCGACCACCAAGATTTGCTTCGGCGTGCGGACCTCGATCACGAACCCCTTCCCGGTCGCGTCGCGGGCGACGACGCCGCGGGCGCGGATCACTTTCCCCTCGTAGTCCCTCTTCAACTGGTCCGGTTGGCCGCTGGCGAACGTGTTCGGGCGCACGCGCACCGCGAACCCGTCCGGCGCGTCGGGGTCCGTTTCGGCGTTCAGGTCGCAGTGCGCGCCGCCGTTGACCGAGCGCACCTTGAACTCGACGGTGTGCTCCTCGCCGACCTTTTCGGCAGCCTTCGCTGGGCCGAGGATCTTGTCCGCGCCCTGCGGCACGGGATCGTTGGGGCCGGGTTGCTCGCCGGGTTCCTGCGCCGCGTCCGGGTTCTTGGCCGGGGGCTGCGGCGCGGTCCCCTTCCCCATCTTGTAGGCCACGGCCGCCGCACCGATGAACAGCACGACCGTGCCGAGCCCGGCCAAGACGAACGGCCACACGCGCCGCGCCGGGGCAGCCGCGGGGAGCGCCGGCGCGGGCTTGGAGCCGCCCGCGGGGCGCGGGGCCGGGCGCGGCTTCGGCGCGGACTTCGCGCTGCCGGGCGCGGGCTTCGGCACCGGGGCCGTCTGTGCGGAGTTGGTGCGGGCCGTTGAGATCGGGGCCTTCGGGGGCCGCGGGCGCAACTCGGACGGGCCCGGGATCGGGAACGCGACGTTGCTCTCGGTGATCTTCGATTCGGCACTCGACCCGCCGGCGCGCGCGCGGACGTTCGCGGAACTGCCGGTGTCGCGCCCGAACACGCCGCGGCCCGGTGCGAACAGTGCCCGCGCGAGCGGGGTCTGCGTGCCGGACCGCTCGGCGCTCGGCGCGGCCAGCGCCCGCACCAGCGGGCACAGCGCCGGCATCTCGCGCTCCGGCGGGGGCCCCACAGCGGCCCCGGCCCACTCCGCCAGCGCCTCCGCGACCTCCATCGGCTCCTGATAGCGGGTCCGCGCGTCCTTCGCCATCATCTTCCGCAGCACCGCGAGGACGCCCGCGGGCACGTCGGAGCGGAACGTCTCCACCGCGCGCGGCTCGCGCTGCTGGTGCGCCACCAGCTTCGCCGCAATCGTCCCGTCCGGGAACGGCGTCTGCCCGGTCAGCATGAAGTACAGCGTGCCGCCCAGCGAGTAGATGTCGGCCCGCACGTCCACCACGTTGCTCACGGCCTGTTCCGGCGCGAGGTAGTCCGCGGTGCCGAGCACGCACTTGTCGTCGTACTTCTCGGTCACGCTGTCCTGCTGCTTGTTGAAGAACCGCGCGAGACCCATGTCGAGCACCTTGATGACGCCGGTGCGGTCGAGCAGCAGGTTGCCGGGCTTGATGTCGCGGTGGACCATGCCCAGTTCGTGCGCGTGCTGCATCCCGACCGCGGCCTGCGCGATGTAGTGGGCCGCGCGCACCGGGTCGAACGCCTTCTTCTCCAGTGCGTACCGCGCGATGACCTCCTGCAGGCTCGCGCCGTCCACGTACTCCATCACGAGGAAGTGGAGCTTCTCGTACTGGTCGATGTCGTATGCGCGGACGATGTTCGGGTGGTCGAGGGCCGCGACCGCGCGGGCCTCGCGGTAGAACCGTTCGAGGTTCGACTGGTCTTCGAGCTTCTCGACCGGCAGCACCTTGAGCGCGACGAGGCGCTTCATCAGGGTGTGCTCGCACAGGTACACGGCCCCCATGCCGCCCGCGCCGATGAGTTCGAGGAGCCGGTATTTGGAGCCGATGGTGAACCGCTTGTAGCGCCCGGCCTTGAGCTGTTTGGCCTGAAAGAACGTGAGCTGCGCGTCGCGCACGAGGAGCGCCGCGACCTGATCCACCGACTGCGGCGAGCCGGTGGCGCGGTGGCGGCCGAGCAGGTCCTTGAGCTTCGGTTCCGGGGCCAGTCCGCTCTTGCGGACCAGTTCCAAGAACTCGGGCACGGTCGCGGGGGCCGGCATGGGTGCGGTATCCTTCGACCCGGCGCGGCCGACGGCGGCCGGCGGGACGTGCTTCATACTGTTGTCGTCGCGCGCACGATGAGCAAGAGGGCGGCGCGCATTTTTCCGCGCCGGTTCAGCCCACACGAGAACCCGCGCGCCACTCCTGTTATCATACCCCGGACGCCACCGGACAGGGGAACAGACATGCGCCGCGCGCTCGCCACCGCGACTACCGTAAAGGCCGTGTGCCCGCACGACTGCCCCGACACTTGCGGCATGATCGTGAGCGTCGACCCCGCGACCGGGCGGGCCGTCGACCTGCGCGGCGACCCCGACCACCCGTTCACCCGCGGGTTCCTGTGCCAGAAGGTCAACAACTACCTCGACCGCGTCTATCACCCCGACCGCCTGCTGTACCCGATGAAGCGCGTCGGGCGCAAAGGCGAAGGCAAGTTCGCGCGCGTCAGTTGGGACGAAGCCATTGCCACCATCGCGACGCGGTTCAAGGAGATCGCCGCGTCGGGCGACGGGCCGCAAGCGATCCTGCCGTACAGCTACGCCGGAACGATGGGCAAGCTGATGTACGCGAGCCTCGACCGGCGTTTCTTCCACCGCCTCGGGGCGAGCCTACTGGACCGCACAATCTGTGCCACCGCGGGCGCGGCCGGGTGCGACGTGACGCTCGGCACGCGCGCGATGGTCGATCCCGAAGCGAGCGTGAACTGCCGCTACATAGTGAACTGGGGGTCGAACACCGCGGTTACGAACATCCACTTCTGGAAGGTCGAGCACGAGGCCCGCAAGCGCGGCGCGAAGATCGTCACGATTGACCCGTACAAAAGTCCGACCGCGGCGAAATCGGACTGGTGGATTCCGGTTCGGCCCGGCACCGACGCGGCGCTCGCGCTCGGCGTCATGCACCTCATCTTTCGCGAAGGCTGGCAGGACGCCGACTACCTCGCGCGGCACACTGTCGGCGCGAACGAACTCCGCGAGCGCACGCTGAACGAGTACCCGCCGGCGAAGGTGGCGCACATCACCGGGCTATCGGTCGAGGAGATCGAGCGGTTCGCGCGCGAGTACGCCCGCGCGCAAGAGCTGTTCGGCGGCCCGGCGCTGATCCGCGTGAACTACGGCCTCCAGCGGCACGGCGGCGGCGGCATGGCCGTGCGCACCATCGTCTGCCTGCCGGCCATCACCGGCGACTGGCGGCACGCGGGCGCGGGCGCGTTCCTCAGCACGAGCAAGGCGTACCCGTTCGACGACAACTACCTGACGCGCCCCGACCTGATCCCGAAGGGGACGCGCACGATCAACATGATCAACCTCGCCGAAGCGATGCACGATGAACTTCCCGGCCCGCCTGTGCGCGCGCTGTACGTCTACAACTCGAACCCGGCGGCGGTGAACCCGGACCAGTCGCGCGTGCTAGCCGGCCTCGCGCGCGAGGACTTGTTCACCGTCGTTCACGACCAGTTCCAGACCGACACCGCCGACTTCGCGGACATCGTCCTGCCCGCGACCTCGCAACTCGAACACTTCGACATCCACAACAGCTACGGCCACCTCTACGTGCAGTCGAACAACCCCGCGATTGCCCCGCTGGGCGAGTCGAAGCCGAACACCGACGTGTTCCGCCTGCTCGCGCGCGCGATGAACTTCGAGCCAGAACTGTTCGACGCGACCGACGAGGAACTCGCCGCCCGCAGCCTTCACCAGCCCGCAGCGCCAGCAAGGGGCGCGCTCGACGGCATCACCCTCGACGCGACCAAAGCCGGCCCAGTGCGGCTGAACCTGCCGCGCGACTGGGCACCGTTCGCCGCGGGCGAGTTCCCCACGCCGTCGGGCAAGTGCGAGCTGTACTCCGAGCGCGAGGCCCGCGCCGGCCGCGACCCGCTGCCGCACTACGTCCCGCCGCACGAGGACCCGCAGACCAAGCCCGACCTCGCGGCGAAGTACCCGCTGCAACTGCTCACGCCGCCGTCGCCGCCGTTCCTCAACTCGACTTTCGTGAACGTGGACGCGCTGCGCAAAAGCGCCGGCGCGCGCACGCTAGAGATTCACCCGACCGACGCCGCCGCGCGCGGCATCACCGACGGCCAGCCGGTGAGCGTGTTTAACGACCGCGGCCGGTTCCGCGCGACGGCGGTGATCGCCGACACCGTGAAGCCCGGCGTCGTCGTCTCACTTGGCCTGTACTGGCGCAAGTGGACCGACGACGGCGTGAACTGCAACGCCACTACCAGCACCGCGACCACCGACCTCGGCGGCGGCGCGACCTTCTTCGACAACCTCGTGGAAGTGACCGCGCTGTGATCGCCCCACTCACCCGCGCCGACGAGCGGGCCGCGGTCGCGGCGCTCGCGGCGGCGTTCGCTTCGTACAAGTTGCTCGCGGCGCTGTGCCCGAACGCGAAGCGCCGGCCGCGCGTTACGGAGGCGTTCTGCCGGTTCTTGTTTCGCTCCGCAGTGCGCGCGGGCGGCGCATTCGGCACGCCCGACCGCGGCGCGGTCGTGTGCTCGTGGCCGGCGGGTCGCGAGTGGCCGTCGCGGTGGGACGCCGTCCGCGCCGGCGGGCTGGCGTTCATGTGGCGCATGGGCTGGCGCGCCAGTCTGCTCATGACGCGGCTCGAAGGCGAGTTCGACGCCGCCCGCGGGGCGCACGTTCCGGGGCCGCACTGCTACGTTCCGCTACTCGGCGTGCGCCCGGAGTTGCAGGGCCGCGGGCTGTCGCGCGCGGTGTTGCACCCGGTGTTCGCGCGCGCCGACCGCGACACCGTGCCGATCTACCTTGAGACAATGACCGAATCGAACGTGGCGATCTACCAGAAGCTCGGCTTCGAGTTGGTGGGCTACCGCGAGTTGACCGGCGGGCTGCCGAACTGGGAGTTCGTGCGCGCGCCGGGCTACGATGATAAGCCGAGGTCGTGAACGGCTTCGGTGTAAGTGGACTCCAGATCGAGAACCAGCGTCGGCCCGCCGCGCAGCGCGAACGGCGCGGTCGGGAGCGAATCGCCCACCGCGACCGCGTTGAGCCAAGCGTCGACTTCGTTGCGCTCTTCACGACGTACGGGCCGGTAGGAGGCGACATAATTCGGCGGCTCACCGGGCATCGCGAGCGCCGTGCCGCCGAGGTACCGCATCAGTTGGTTGTGCAGGTTCGCGAGCCGGTTGGTCACCACATCGACGACGACGACGCCGATGCCGCGCTGAAGGTAACCGGCGCACTTCGCCACGAACGCGGCCCGCTCGTTCGCTTCTTTCTTGTTCGCCCCACTCACGAGTTCGATCACCCCGCACAGGCTCCACTCGTGGCGCGAGGTCGCGACCCTTACTTCGAGATCGTCCGGGAACACGGCCGCGAACGTGCCCGTCGCCGGCGGTACTTCGGCGAGCGTCACTACGCCGCCGTTACCGTTCGAGTTCGCGCCGTTGGTACGCTTGTCGTACTCGGCCACGTCTGCCTCGACGTGCGCGCCGAGGTGGATCGTGGGAAACGCGATGAACTCGTCGGTCGAGAGGGTGGCGTTCAGCCACCGTGTGAGGGAGACCGCCCACGTGGTGGCGACGGACGACCACGGCGGCAGTTCCGCGAGCGGCGGGTGAAAGTGATCGAGCAGCGGCATCGGCACGTCCTCCTCGCGTGATTCTACCCGGCTGTCAGCGCGCGTTCGAGGTCGGCGCGGAGGTCGGCCACGTCTTCGATGCCGACGCTCAGGCGGATCAGGCCGTCGTCCACGCCGCGGGCCTCGCGCACCTCTTTGGGGATGCTCGCGTGCGTCATCGTGGTGGGGTGGCACACCAGCGATTCGACCCCGCCGAGGCTCTCCGCGAGGCTGAACAGCTTCGTGCGCGTGAGGAACTGCTTCGCCGCCGGGATGCCGCCCTTCAGCTTCAGCGAGATCATGCCCCCGAAGTTGCGCATCTGCTTCGCCGCGACCGCGTGCCCACCGTGCTCCGGCAGGCCGGGGTAGTACACCTGCGCGACCGCCGCGTGCGCCTTCAGCCACGGCGCGAGTGTCATCGCGTTGTCACAGTGCCGGTCCATGCGCACGGCCAGCGTCTTGAGGCCGCGGAGGACGAGGTACGAGTCGAACGGCCCCGGCACGCCGCCGGCCGCGTTCTGGTAGAACTTGATCGGGTCCATCAGCTCCTTCGGGCCGACGACGCACCCGCCGACCACGTCCGAGTGGCCGCCTAGATACTTCGTCGTGCTGTGAACGACGAGGTCCGCGCCGAGCTTCAGCGGCTGTTGCAGGTACGGCGAGGCGAACGTGTTATCGACCGCGAGCTTCGCCCCATGCTTGTGGCTCACTTCGGCCAGCGCCGCGATGTCGAGAATTTGCAACAGCGGGTTGGTCGGGGTCTCGATCCAGACGAGCTTGGTCTTGGGGGTGATGATCTTCTCGAACCCGGCGGCGGTGGAATCGTCGGTGTAGCGCGCGGTCAGACCCCACGGCTTGAACACCTTGTCGAGCAGGCGGAACGTGCCGCCGTACAGGTCCGCGCTCGCGGCCACCTCGTCGCCGGGGCGCAGCAGCGCGCCGAACACGGCCGTTGTCGCGGCCAACCCGGACGCGAACGCCAGCCCGCGTTCGCCCTCTTCGATCGCCGCGAGCGCCGTTTCGAGCGCCGCGCGAGTGGGGTTCCCGCTGCGGCTGTACTCGTACCCCTTGTGCTGCCCGGGCGCGGTCTGCGTGTAGGTGCTGGTGGCGTAGATGGGCACAACGGTCGCGCCCGTGGCCGGGTCCGCGTCCTGCCCCGCGTGAATCGCCCGCGTGCTGAACCCCTGCGTGCTGTCGGTGGACATGTGAGCTCCTTCGGTTGATGCCGCACGGCCGGGGTAAGCCCGGAGGGGGCTGAGTTTCTGGGCACAGCGCCCTTACTTCTTCTTCGTGAGCGGTTCGAGGTCGGCGACCCACTTCTTGCCTTCCTTGCCGAGGTCGGAGTTGGGGGCGTCTTGGATCAGGACGCCCCACAGGTCGATGGCGCGCTTGGCGATGGTCGGTTTCTGCTTCTCGTACTGCGACCCGGCCGCGATGCCGCGGAGCGCGTACTCGCCCAGTCCGCGGGCCTCTGCCGCGATCTGCTTGCGCTGCTCGTTCAGGTCATCGACCTCCCACGGTCGCTCGGTCTTCGCGTCGTACTCCGTCAGCAGCTTGAGCGCGGCCTTGCCGCTGGTCAGGTCGGGCCAGCGGGCCGCCGCGCCCTTCAGTTGCATCAGCCCGCGGTGCATGGTCGCCTTGTCGCTCAGGAGCGATTTGCCCTCGTCGAGGATCGCCTTCGCACCTTGCTCGCGCGTGAGCGCGCCGTCCGGTGTGGCGCGCGTCGTGGGCGACTTCTTGGCGAGAGCGGCGCGGCGGGGCGCGTCGTCGTCGAGCCACTTCAGCACCGCGGCGAAGGTGGCCGCGGGCGGCATGCCGTGGCCGTAGTCGGGTTCGACCCACACCTTCGTGCGGACGCCGATGCCGGGCCACATCGTCCCCTTCCAGCGCTCGACCTCGCCGCGGTTGAAGTCGTCCGCGCCGGTCACGAGCGCGGCGCTCAGGCGGTCGGTGACGCGGTGCCGCAGCCACGGCTCCTCGCGCAGGTCGCCGGCGGCGCACACCGGGATCAGCCCGCCGAAGTATTCGGGCAGCGCGAACGCGACCGCGCTCGCCATGCGCGCGCCGCCGGAGAACCCGCCGATGTAGGTGCGGTCGGGGTCGAGGGGCACCTGCCGGCGCACGTCGTCGAGGCAGTCGAGCACGATGCGGACGCGCTTCGGCGGCGGCACGCCGTTGCCGGCCTCGCGGATGCCGATGTACGCGATGCCCTTATCCTTGCACAGCTTCTCGAACACGTTCCAGCCGGTCGCGTTGTCGCTGGCCGACACCCACACCAGCGCCGGGATCGGCTTCTTCGGGTCCTTGCGGTCGGGCAGGTACAGGTCGTAGCTCTGCTTCTTGGGGTCGTAATCGGCCCCGGCGAGCTTGGCCGGCGGGTCCGCGAGACTCTGGTTCGAAACGACGAACGTCCAATCGAGGCGTGTCGGCCCGCCGACGGAGACTTTCTGCGTGTACCCGGCGGCGGGCGGCGCGGCGCTGGCGAGGTGCGCCGCGTACAGCACGAGCGCGAGAGCGAAGAATCGGGGCATGGGGTGGGTTCCGGGAGGGTCAGGCCGTGCGGGTCTGCTGACAGGCTGCGAGGCACGTCGCTTCGAGGTCGAGTTCCACGTCCACGCTCCCCGGCAGGGGCACGGGGACGGTCGGTAGCGGCGCACCGGGCGGGACGTTCCCGTGCCACACCAAATAGTGTTCCGCGCCGTCGCGCGACTCGGGCCGGATCACGACGACCGGGGCTTCGCCGTTGCGCGGCCGGCGCGCGATCGGGTACACTGGGGCGAGGCTGTGGAGGTGGGTGGCCCAGTGCGCCGCGCCGGGCAGCGGGTCTACGACCACTACGCCGACCCCGGCCGACATGTAGCCCGCGACGCGCACGGCGAACACGAGCGCGCCGTCGGAGTCGGCCTTGTTGTCTGTGGTCGCGAAGAGAACGGCCGCCACGACGCGCCCGCCGGCGCGCTCGCGCACGGTCACTTCCGCGCGCTCGGTGAAGCGCGCGGGCGCGGTCAGGGTCGGCGCGGTCGGGTGCGACACGGGCGCGGACGCACCAGCGCGCGCGCGGCAATCGACCTCGGCCACGAGCGCTCCGCCGCCCGCAAGTTGCGCGTTAAGCGCGCCCGCGACCGCCTCGCACCACGCGGACAGCACCCCGCGCGCCCCGGTCAACTCGTTCGGATTCAGCGGCATCACACACCTCGTTGTCCCTCATTCTATTTGCCGCGGTTGTGGTCCCAGTAGTGAATCAGGTCGATGCGGGTCACGATGTCCACCACCTTGCCCTCCGCGGTCGCCAGCACGCCGGTGTAGCCGGCCAGCAGCAGGCGGTACGCCTCGTCGAGGTGCGTGTGAACGTCGAGCGTCGGGAGCGGGCGGGCCATCAGGTCGCCGATTGTTACCTTCGTCGGGTCCTTGCCGTCGTGCAGGATGCGGGCCAGCGACACCTCTTGCACGCTGCCCACCGGCTTCCCGGCCTCCATCACCGGCAGTTGCGAAATGCCGGTCGCTTCCATTAACAAGATCGCTTGCTCCGCGCTCGCGTCCGGCGCGATGGTGACGAGTTTGCGCTCGCCGCGCTTCTTCAGCAGGTCCCCCACCGAGTGCGCCGGGGTCTCGGCGAAGGTCAGGTTGTTCGCGCTCAGCCAGCCGTCGTCGAAGAACTTGCTGAGGTAGTTGCGGCCCGTGTCGCACCCGAGCGCGACGACCAGTTGCCCCGGCCCCAGTCGGCGGGCGTAGCGCAGCGCCGCGGCGACGTTCGTGCCCGTGCTGCCGCCGAGGAGCATCCCCTCGCGCCGCGCCAGCTCGCGCGCGACGTGGAACGACTCCGCGTCGCCCACGCGCACCCAGTCATCGACGTACTTGCTCGAAAAGGTCTTCGGCACGAAGTCCTCGCCGATGCCCTCGACCTTCCACGGCTTGGGCGTGCCGCCGGAGAGTACCGAGCCTTCCGGGTCCGCGCCCACAACCTTGATGTTCGGGTTCATCTCTTTCAGGTACTTCCCCACGCCGCTGACCGTGCCGCCGGTGCCCACGCCGGCGACGAACACCGTGACCTTGCCGCGGGTCTGCTCCCAGATTTCCGGCCCCGTCGTGCGGTAGTGGCTTTCGGGGTTGGCTTCGTTGGTGAACTGGTTGGGCCGCCACGCGCCCGGGATCTCGCGCGCCAGCCGGTCGGCCACGCCGTTGTAGCTGTCCGGCGAGTCCGGCGCGACGGCCGTTTGCGTGATAACGACTTCCGCGCCGTAGGCCTTCAGCAGCGCGATCTTCTCGTTGCTCATCTTGTCGGGCAGTACGAAGATGCAGCGGTAGCCCTTCACGGCGGCGACCATCGCCAGCCCGACGCCGGTGTTGCCCGCGGTGGCCTCGATGATGGTGCCGCCGGCGCGCAACAGGCCGCGCTGTTCGGCGTCCGCGATCATCGCCATCGCGACCCGGTCCTTGACGCTCCCACCGGGGTTGCTGAACTCGACTTTGACCGCGACCCGCGCCTGTAGCCCTTCGGTCAGCCGGCCGAGCAGTACCATCGGCGTGTGCCCGACCGCGTCGAGGATCGATTCGAACATGGCGGCAGCTCCACGTGGGGAGGGATTGCGTGCGTGTGTATTAGACTCGTTGCGCAATAGGTGTTGGTTCAGTCGCACTTCGGCCAGACGATCCTGTGTGGTCGTTACCCGTACATCCGGTTGTGGAGTCCGGCGACGTTCTTCATCATCACCGTGTGACGACGGGGCG
>VGZJ01000067.1 GCA_016872595.1 Planctomycetota bacterium | reverse complement strand
TTGTCGAACTCGTCGGCCGAGAGCCCCGTGAACATGCGGAACAACAACGGCTTCCGACGCAATTTCTCGTAATTCGTCATAACCCTATGAATAGGCCATCGATCGCTATTGCGCAACGAGTCTAAGGAAGAGATCATGGTCGAGGCGAAGAAGTTGGAAGAGGAGCGCGACGTGGCGGCGCGCCGCGACCCGTACTTCGACTACGGCGAGGTGCTGCTGCAAATCGCCATCGTGCTCGCGTCGGTGGCGATGCTGTCCGGGCGCAAGGAGGCGTTCTACGCCAGCGCCGCCCTCGCGCTGATCGGGGTGATCCTGTGCGCCAACGGCTACGGCCTGTTCGTGAAACTGCCGGGGCTGGAGTAGCTCACACGTTCTTGTGGGGCGGGCCTCTGGCATGCCACGGCACAGGCAGGCCAAAGGCCCGCCCCACACGAACGCGCCATCACTCGGCCCCGCCCGCGGGCGCCGGGGGGACGTGGTACAGCGGCACCACGACGGCCACGTCGCACAGGCCCCACGGGGTCGAGCCGGCCAGTTTGTCGAGCACCGAACCGGTGCCCTTGCGCTTCAGCGTCGCCGATTCCACGATGGACAGGCTCGGCGGCAGCGTGTTCTTGAACCCGGTGAACGAGTCGCGGTGCGTGAACAGGATCACCGTGCGCGGCCGGTGGTGGCAGTCCATCATCAGTTGGTTCACGCTCTTGGTGCGCACGTTCTTCATGTCGGCGCGGTCGTGGTAGAACGCGACCGAGTCGCAGTTCCGCGGGAAGCACACCACGGCCACATCGGGATCGTTCACGAACCGCTCCACCAGTTCCGGGCGGCCGACCGGCGACCGGGCCTGCGCGTACCATGGCACGAACACGTAGTGCAGCACCACCATCAGCGCCGCCGCGCTGCCCACGAGTACCCGCGTGCGTGCGGCGACGTGCCACCGCGTGCGCGCCACGAACTCGCCCACCGCGAGGCACAGGAACGGGTACGCGGGCAGCACGTAGGTCGGGAGCTTGCTGCCGGAGCAACTGAAGAAGAACACGCACCACGCCCCGGCCAACAGCCAGAACCCGCCGGCCGGCGACGGGCGCTCGTCCGGCGCGGCCGTGCCGCGCGCCAGCTTCCACCCGTACGCCGCCAGCAGCACCGTGGCCGGCAGCAACCCGGCCACGAGGATCGGCACGTAGTACCAGATCGGTTGGAGGTGGTCGAACGGCTGGAGGAACCGCATGACGTTGTGTTCCCAGAAGAAGTACTTCAGGAACTGCGGCTCGCGCAAGTAAATGGCGACGTACCACGGCAGGTTCACCGCGACCACGACGGCGAAGAACGCGACGTACCAGCGCAGGGGAGCACACGCACAAGAACCTAACCCCCCGGCCCCCTTCCCTAAGAGGGAAGGGGGAGAAAGAGAAGACATCGCTATTTCTCCCCCTTCCCTCTTAGGGAAGGGGGCTGGGGGGTTAGGTTCTTCGCCTCTTCGCATCAGGATCGCATAAGCCCACAGCGGCACGAACAGCAGCACTTCGGAGATCGGGCCTTTCGTGAGGAACCCCAAGCCCGAGGCGACGGCCGCGGCCAGCCACCAGCCGCGCCGGAACGTGCCCGTGCGCACCGCCTCGAACCCGCACAGCACCGACACCGTGACGCACAGGGTTAAGAGGCCGTCGAGCAGCAGCAGGCGCGCGACGCTCACGAACCCCGGCGCGACCGCGAGCAGCAGCGCCGCCCACAGCGCCGCGCGCGCGCCGATGCTCCGCCGACCGATCAGGTACACGGCGAGGATCGTGAGGTGAACGCAGACCGCGGGCACGAGCCGCGCCGCTTCCGGCGTGACCCCGAACATCTTGTAGCTCAGCGCCACCAGCCAGTACATCAGCGGCGGCTTGTCGAGGTACGGCTCGCCTTGCAACGTGGGCACCACCCACGAGCCGCCGCGGGCCATCTCTTTGGGAATCTGCGCGTACCGGCCCTCGTCCGGTTCGAGCAGGTGGAACGAGCGGGTCGGGTAGAGGAGGATCGCGGGGACGATGATGAGCAGCGCGAGGGCGAGGCGCGAGGCGCGCGTGTCGGGGTCCGGCGTGCCGGGGAACAGCACGCCCGAAAAGAGGGACCGGCACCACGCGAGCGGGCTTCGGGGTTCGGGCTGCTGCATCGTTCCGCCTCCTGCGGCCGGTGGGCCGCGGGGCAGACTAGCCCGAACCGGCGCGCCGGGTCAACCGCGCGCGCCCCAGAGGGGAACGACGTTACTTCTTCACGTACTTGGCCGGGTTCGCGTTGAACTCGTCGCGGCACCCGGAGCAGCACACGTAGTACGTCTTGCCGTTGTACGTCACGGGCATGGTGGCCGCGCCGCCGGACACGATGCACTCGGGCTTCTTCGGCCCGCCCGCGACCAATCCGTCCTTCGGCCCGTTCATCGCGAACACCGGCGAGAACAGCCCCTTGCCCCCGTCCTGCTTCTCGAACTTCATCGCCATGCGCTCGCCCTCGGACACCGTGTTGAGGGTGACCCGGACCACGTCGTTGGTCTTCGGGTCCTTGCGCTCGGCCTTCAGGGCGCCCTTCGTGAAGTCGCCCACGAACTCCAACTTGGTCGCGTCCTTCCCGGCGGCTACGAGGGTGAGCAGGTACTTCTTCTTCTCCACATCGTACCGCACCTCGCCGCGGGTGTAGTACTTGCCCTTGCCGTCGGCGAAATCGACGATCAGCCAGCCGTCGCCGTCCTTGAACGTCCAGCCCCACGTCACCTTCTCTTTCCACGCGACCGTGGCCGCGCCCATCTTCTGAGTGCCCTCGAGGTTCCACACGCCGACGAAGTCTTGCAGCTCTTGAATGGCCTTCTTGGACTTGGCGAGGTCCGCGGCGGAAGGCTTCTTGTCGGGCTGGGCGACCCCGGCGGGGCTGGCGAGGCCGAGCAACCCGGCCGCGAGCGCCGCGAGGCACAGTGTCCGCTTCAACATCGAACGCTCCTCAACATGGAAAAAGTGTCACCCTCATTCCTACGGTATAAACCCGGCGGACGCGAGCGAATACCGGGCGGCGGCGCGGCGGAATCCGGCGCGCGGGGGGTTGTCGCTTTTCGGGGGGCCGCTATCTTGGAAGATTACCGGCTGTGAGGCCTTTGCAGACTTTCAGACGCCCCTTGGGGTCGTCACCAGTAGCGGACGGGTGCCCCATGAAGGTGCGTGCGAGCGTGCGGCGGATCTGCGAGAAGTGCAAGCTCATCAAGCGGAAGGGCGTCGTCCGCGTGATCTGCGAAGACCCGCGCCACAAGCAGCGGCAAGGCTAAGGCGAGTTTACAGTGGGCAGCAGGCAGTGGGCAGATAAGAGAAGGCCGCGGGCCTTCGGCCCCTGTACTGAACTGCCCACTGCCCACAGCCCACTAACAACTTAACGACCATGCCCCGTATCCAAGGCGTTGACATTCCGCCGGACAAGCCGACCCACATCTCCCTGCGGTACATCCGCGGGATCGGGCCGACCACCGCGCTGGAAGTGTGTGAGAAGCTCAAGATCAACCCGCAGCGGCGTGCCAAGGAACTTTCCGACAAGGAAGTGGCCGAGATCGCCGTGCTGCTCGACAAGGAATACTTGGTCGAGGGGCCGCTGCGCCGCGTCGAGGGCACGAACATCGCGCGGTTGAAGGAAATCAAGTGCTACCGCGGCGAGCGGCACCGCAAGAACCTGCCGGTGCGCGGCCAGCGCTCGAAGACCAACGCCCGCACCCGCAAGGGTGTCCGCAAGACGGTCGCCGGCAAGAAGGGCGTCAAGGACAAGTAAGGGTTACACGCTCCCCTCCGCGGACTCCGGGTCGCGGCTAACCAAGAACAACGCATCATGGCAAAGAGCAAGAAGAAGAAGACGCGCCGCAACGTGAGCCGTGGGATCGCCCACGTGCAGAGCACGTTCAACAACACCATCGTCACCATCACGGACACGAACGGCGACACGCTGTGCCACTCGTCCGGCGGGGCGGTCGGGTTCAAGGGGTCGCGCAAGAGCACGCCGTTCGCGGCCCAGCGCGCCGCCGAGGAGTGCGCGGCGAAGGCCTCCAAGTTCGGCGTCAAAGAGATCGAAGTGCGGGTGAAGGGGCCGGGGGCCGGGCGCGAGTCCGCCGTTACCGCGCTCCAAGCCGCCGGGTTGAACGTCAAGGCCATCGAAGACGTCACCCCGCTCCCGCACAACGGTTGCCGCCCGCCGAAGAAGCGGCGCGTGTAACGAGCCGCTCCGCGGCTTCGCGAGGTCGTTTGCCAGAGGTCAGGCCTCCGCGGGTCGCCGCGAGCGCCTGACCTCACCGTTGTTGCGCCCCTCCCCGATCCGACTCTGGGGTTCGCCGGGGAGCCGCCTCACCGGGCACCGACCACGCACTTTCGGCACACGAACGTTTCGTTTGCCAACTCGACCCCTGTTCCCGTTCCCAGCACCACACATGGCCCGCAACGTCGATCCGAAGTGCAAGATGTGCCGCCGCGAACAGGTGAAACTGTTCCTCAAGGGCGACCGCTGCTTCAGCCCCAAGTGCCCCATCGACCGGGAGGCCCTGCCCCCCGGGATGCACGGCGCGCGCCGCGGCAAGACCTCCGAGTACGGCATCCGCCTCCGCGAGAAGCAGAAGCTCAAGCGGTTCTACGGCGTACTCGAAGCGCAGTTCCGCCGCTACTACGCCCTCGCCACCAAGACCGTCGGCAACACCGGCGAGCAGTTGCTCTCGATTCTCGAGCGCCGTCTGGATAACGTGGTCCACCGCCTCGGGTTCGCGATCAACCGCGCCTCCGCTCGCCAGATGGTCGGCCACGGCCACGTGCTCGTGAACGGCGTGAAGTGCGACATCCCGAGTATGCTCATCAAGCCCGGCGACGTCATCAAGGTGAAGGTCCGCGACAAGAGCCTCAAGATGGCCCGCGAGACCCTGCAAAAGGGCGCGGTCCGCATCCCGGACTTCCTCGAACTGACCAACAACCAAGACGCCCCCGAAGGGCGCATGACCCGCACCCCGAGTCGCCAAGACGTGGACGAGCGCATCACGGACATCCGCGAGCAGCTCATCATCGAAATCGCCACCCGCTAACGCGGGAGCGATCAGCCGTCAGCTTTGAGCTTTCAGCCAAACTGAAAGCAAGCGACGGCGGTTGGAAGTGGCGGCCCGCGACCGGCCGCCGTGTTGCACTCGCTGTCCGGCTGACGGCCGATCGCTGAAAGCTGACAGCTTTTCCCCCGTCTGGTTCGCCCCCCGCGCCGGTCGCGCGTGCGGGGGCGGTAAGCCGACGGCTTCGGAGGGTTCGTTATGCGCGTTCGCTGGCGCGGGCTGGAGTTGCCGAGTCGGGTTCAGGCCGACCGCACCACCCTCACCGACACCTACGGGAAGTTCCACGCCGAACCCTTCGAGAAGGGCTTCGGCATGACCATCGGCAACAGCCTCCGCCGCATCCTGCTCTCGTCCCTCGAAGGGAGCGCGATCACCCGCGTCAAGATTCAGGGCGTGCAGCACGAGATCTCCACCATCACCGGCGTGGTCGAGGACGTCACGGACATCATCCTGAACGTCAAGAGCCTCGTGGTGAAGAACCTCTCGGACCAGCCCAAAACGATCCGCATCCAGAAGCACGAAGCGGGGAGCGTCCGCGGCGTGGACGTGCAACACGACGAGACGATCCAGATCATCAACCCGGAGCACCACATCGCCACCCTGACGGCCGACGTGCCGTTCGTGATGGAGATGACCGTCGAGAACGGCCGCGGGTACCGCACCGCCGACGACAACGCCGGCAAGGAGCGCGAGGTCGGGATCATCCCGGTCGACAGCAGCTTCTCGCCCGTCGTCCGCGTCAAGTACGACATCGAAGAGACGCGCGTCGGCCAGAAGACCAACTACGACCGCCTCGTGATGGAAATCTGGACCAACGGCACCCTCGGGCCGCAGATGGCCGTGGTCGAGGCCGCGAAGATCCTCCGCAAGCACCTGAACCCGTTCGTGCAGTACACCGAGCCGGGGCCGGAGATCGAGCTGTCCGACGCCATCGAGATCGGGCCGGCGGCCTCGCTCGCCGACGCCCAGAGCGCCGAACTCGACCGCAAACTGAACATGAGTCTCGCGGAACTCGACCTCTCGGTCCGGGCCACCAACTGCCTCGAGACCGAGGGCATCGCCACCGTCCGCGAACTGGTGCTCCGCACCGACACCGAACTGCTGGAAGTTCGCAACTTCGGCGAGACCACGCTCCGCGAGGTCAAGTCGAAGCTCGAAGAGCGCGGCCTGAGCTTGGGGATGCGCGTCCCCCCGCGCCGGTCCTAAGAAAGTGGGCAGTGGGCGGTGGGCAGTGGGCTGTCAAAAGCCTCTGTTCGCCGCCCAAATGTACCCGCGCGACCCGTGGCACGGCGCGCGGTTCTTACTCTGCCCACCGCCCACTCACCACTACCCACTGAGGGAAGCCATGCGCCACCGTAAGCGCGGTCGCCACCTGAACCGCAACGCCGCCCACCGGCGGAGCCTGTTCCGCAACCTGAGCCGCGCGCTCATCACCCACGAGTCCATCGTGACGACGCTCCCGAAGGCGAAGGAGCTGCGCCCGTTCGTGGAGAAGCTCATCACGCTGGCGAAGAGGGCCAACGCCGTCGTCGCCGCCGCCGCCGGTAAGGGCGAGGCCGAGGAGAAGAAGGCCAAGCTCCAAGCCCTCCACTACCGCCGGCTGGCGATGGCCGAACTCGGGCCGACCCACGGCACCGGCATCTGGAACAAGAAGGAAGAGCTGGTCGAGGACCCGAAGAACACGTCGCAGAAGAAGAGCGCCGACACGGTGCTCAAGAAGCTGTTCCGCGAACTGGGGCCGCGCTTCGCCGACCGGCCCGGCGGGTACACGCGCGTGCTCAAGCGCCACGAGCGGCGGCTCGGCGACGCCGGCGCGACGGCCGTGATCGAACTACTGAAGGCCGGCGAGAAGAAGGTGCAAGTGCGGGCGAAGGCCCCGGTTGCCCCGACCGCCCCCGCGCCGGTGGCCCCGGCTCCGGCGCCCGAAGCGCCGCCCGCGACGACGTGAGTTCGAGTCCAGTACCCGCAAACCCCAACGGGGCGGCCGATTCGCGGTCGCCCCGTTCGCGTTTCCCGCGCGCCTACGGCTGGGGCGGCGCGGGCCTCGCGTCCCACACTTTCGCGCCGACCGCGCCGCCGATCAGCAGCCGCGCGCCGTCCGGGTGGAACCCCAGCACCTTGATTTCGGTGTCCGCTTTCACCGAGAGCGCCTCGTACCCGGCGCGGTCGGGGCCGAGGTGTTCGGGCGAGGCGTCCCACAACTTGACGTACCCGGCGGTCGGCGTCCTCGTCGCTCTCCGGCGTCATCACCAGTTCCGCCGTCGCCTCGCCCGCCGCGAACTCGATGGTGCCCGTCAGCGCCTTGTAGTCGTCGCCGGCGTCCGCGGTGCCGCCGATGGTGTACTCCACTTCCAGCGCGTCCGTCAGGTCGCCCGTGCGCGTGAAGATGTAGCGCCCCGTGCGCCCGTCCTCCCATGCGTCTTCGATCTTCACCACGGTCACACTGGCGACCGCGTCCTCAATGCTTAGCGTGGCTGCGTACACCGTGTCGCGCGTGTACCCGGTGCCCGTCTGAATGGTGGCGAACACCGTTTCGTCGGGGTCGTACCCGGCGTCCGTCAGTGCGTCCACATCCACGACCTGATCGGCTTCGCCCGCGGCGAACGTGACCGTCGTGCCTATCGAAGTGAAGTCGGTGCCACTGGTGGCGCCGCTGACGCTGAAGTTCGCCGTCACGCCGGCGCTCAGGTCGCAGATCCGCGTGAAGCGGAGCGTGCCGTTCGCACCGCTCTCGGTCACGTCGCCGACCTTCGACACCGACACGAATTGCGCGTCGTTGTCGAGGATGTGGATCGTGGCGCTGGCGGGCGAACCGATTGTGTACCCGCTGCCACCAGTGATCGTGAGGACCCGCGTTTCGGTCGGCTCGGGGTGCTGTCGTCGATGGTGTTCAGGTACAGATCGGTGGTGGCGTACCCGTCCATGAACGACGCGGACATGGGCTGGTAGTAGTCGCCCGAATCGGCGGTGCCGGAGAACGACAGGTTCACCATCAGGAACCCACTGGTGTCGTCGCCCATGAGCCACCATCGGTTTCCCGCCGACCCCTCGGGCGCGTCGGTGAGTGCCGCGACGCTGACGACCGGTGTGGGAGTGGTCCGGTCCTCGCACGCTTCGAGCATGGGGCAGAACCTGTTGGGGTTGTGCCGAGTTAGCGGCCGACGGGGGTAGCGGTTAGACCGAGCCAGCGGCGCAGCGCGGCGGTGATCGTGCGCGGCGACATGGGGCGTTCGTCCTGAGTTGAGGCACGGGCCGATGTCCACTACACGCGATTGTGCGCATTGTGCCGCGCGTGCAAGCCCGCGAGTTGAGATTCTACCGGAAAAGCGAACGAAGGTTTGTGACACATTTCACAAGGTCGCCGGCCCCCACCCCCAGACGAGTTGGCGCTCTGGCGCTCTGGCGCTCTGGGGTCAAAAACGCTGGAAAAACAAGTGTTTTACCCAGAGCGCCACTCCAAAACAGGTGGCGCTCTGGGGTGGGCGGAGTGGCGCTCTGGGTCGGAAAATCACGATCTCTTTCTGGCGCTCTGGGGTGAACTGCGCGCGTCACGGCTTGGGTTCGGTCGCGCCGAGTTCCTTGCGCAGCGCGTCCATCTTCGCGCGCAGGTCCTTCACGGTCGCGGCCATCGCCGGGCGGTTCGCGAGGTTCACCTTCTCGTCGGGGTCCTTTTCGAGGTCGTACAGCTCGTACTCCTGACCGAACTTGAACGGCGGGTCGTAGTAGTGGATGAACTTCCACTTCGTGGTGCGGATGCCGCGGTGCTTGTTGACGTTGTGCGACGGGTCCGGGAACTCGTGGTACTCGTAGTACCACGCCTCGCGCGGCTCCCATTCCGGGGCCGCGCCGGGCGGGCGCAGTTTCGCGAACGGCAACAGGCTGCGGCCGTGCATCGCCTTCGGTGCCTTCGCCCCGGCCAGTTCGAGTACCGTGGGCGCGATGTCCACGTTAATCACCATCGGGTCGAGCGCCCGACCGGGGGCGAGCGCGCCGTCCGTCTTCTTGGGCAGGCGCAGCAGCATCGGCACGCGGATGCTCGGCTCGTGCATGAACCGCTTGTCGAACCGCTGCCACTCGCCCAAGAAGAAGCCGTTGTCGGACGTGTACATCACGGCGGTGTCGTCGGCGAGTTTGGTGTCGTCGAGCGCCTTGAGCACCTTGCCGACGTTGTCGTCCACTCCCGTAAGGCAGCGGCAGTAGTCGCGGATCATCTCGTCGTAGTTCTTGGTGTCGGGGAACTGGCCGATTATGTTCGCGGCCTGAAGGAACGCCCGCGGCTTGCCCGCGCCGGTGTCGTCCCACAGGGCCGGCTTCTTCACGACGGCGTCGGCGTAAAGCTCCTTGTGCCGCGCGGCCGGCTGCCACGCCCGGTGCGGGGCCTTGAAGAACAGGAAGAGCGCGAACGGCTTCTTGCGCTCTTTCTTCACCCACGCGAGCGCCTTGTCGGTAACAACGTCGTCGATCCAGCCCTCGTAGGGCTTATCGGGGCCGATCTTGCCGTCCGGCCCGGTTTCGGCGAGCATCGGCTTGTTGTAATTACCCTGCCCGGTGAAGCCGCAGTAGTAGTCCCACGTTTTGTCGCGGAAGTGGCCCGGCACGTGCGACTTGCCGCAAAACGCGACCTCGTACCCGGCCTTGCGCAGCTCGTCGGGCAGCCACGGGGCGTCGGCCCGGAGCCGCGTTCCCATATTGTCGATCACCCCGTTCGCGTGGGAGTACTGGCCCGTCATCAGGGTGGCGCGGCTCGGCGCGCACAGGGCGTTGGTGACGAAGGCGTTGGTGTAGCGGTACCCCTCCTTCGCGATGCGGTCCATGTTCGGCGTCTTCAGGAACGGGTGCCCCGCGCCCGACATGAAATCGTGGCGCTGGTCGTCGGTCATCATCACGATGATGTTGGGCTTGTCGGCGGCCGACAGCTTCGCGCCGCAGGCGAGCGCGCAAAGTGCGGAGAGAAGCAGACGCATAGCGAACCTCGGAGGTAGGGGCGCGGGTCAAAGTATACAGCGGCGCGGGCCGAAGATCACGCGGCAGATTCGGGCAACTTCACACGGGGCGGGACGATGCGCAAGGAACTTCTCGACGGCGAACAGGTGTTCGTGATCCACGACTTCCTCACGCCGGAAGAGTGCGCGGAGTACGTTCGCGTGACGGAAGCGGCCGGGTACGCCGCGGCCCCCATCACCACGGCCGGCGGGCCGGTGATGGCCCCGGAGGTCCGGAACAACGAGCGGGTGATGATCGACAACTGGGACTGGGCCACAAAGCTGTGGGCCCGGGCGCGGCCGTTCGTGCCATCGCCGTACCTCGGCCGCGATGCGACCGCGCTGAACGAGCGGTTCCGGTTCTACCGCTACGACGCCGGCCACACGTTCCGCCCGCACATCGACGGCCACTTCGCCCGCAACGACGAGCGCAGCCAGTTCACCTTCATGGTGTACCTGAACGCGGAGTGCGAGGGCGGCGAGACGGTGATCTACTTTCACGACGACGGGCTGACGCTACCGGACGGGGCCGAGGTCCGCGTGAGGCCGGAGACGGGCAAAGCGCTTCTGTTCTTCCACTACCTGTACCACGAGGGCACGCCGGTGGTGAGCGGGCGGAAGTACGTGCTGCGCACGGACGTGATGTACCGCGTCGGGCGCGAGGAGAAGTGACCGCTACGGCTTGCGGCGCAGTTTGAGCGTTTGGGTTTTGCCGCTGCCGTCGCAGAGGGGCACGCTACTCGTGCTGGGGTCGGCCAGCACCTCGGCGAGGGTGCTGTCGCGGAACGCCTTCTCCACCGTGGCCATCGCCGCGTCCATGCGCTTGTGCAGCGGGCACAGGTGCGTGCCATGGTTCGGCAGCCCCAGCGGGCACGTGTTCAGCCGCACGATGGGATCGACCGCGTTCACCACGTCGAGGATGGTCAACTCGCCGGGGGGCTTCGCGAGTGACACGCCGCCGCCGACGCCGCGCTGCGTCTGCACGATGCCCTTCTTCGCCAGCCCCTGCAAGATTTTGGCGAGGTACTCGCGCGGCACCTTCGTCGCCTCGGCGATCTGCGCCGTGGTGCGCGCCGCCGGCGCTTCGTGCGCGAGGTGGATCACGGCCCGCAGCGCGTACTCGACCGTGTCCGAAAACATCGCGCGTTCTCCGGGTTCGGCGCGCCGTGCCTTCTGTAACCGGGGTTTGTGACCCCGGAAGCCGAACGAGGGGTGCAGTTCCGGCCTCACAGAGGCCGGCTGACAGAACGCCAACAGCGCTCGTGTTGATTGTAGGTACTGGACAAGAAACGGATAAACCGGATACAATTGTCCCGTTTCCGCTTCTCTCCCCGGAGCCTGCTATGGAGCACATCGACGAAGCGCGGCTGGAGTCGGACCTCGGCTATCGGTTCGGCTACGTTTCGAAGTTCATCGGGTTCGGGCCGGACGACGTCGCGGCCGTTCACGGGGCCGCGCCGAAACTGGCCCCGCTGGTGCCGGCGCTAGTGGACGCGGTGTACGCCAAGCTGTTCCAGCAGGACGCGACGTGGCGACACTTCCTCCCGCGCCAGCACGGGTACACCGGCGACGTGCCCGCGACCCTCGACCAACTCACGCCGGACCACCCGCAGATCACGTTCCGCAAGCAGCACCTCGGGCGTTACCTCGCGGCGCTCGTCACCAAGCCCTACGACGGGAAGATGGTCGAGTACCTCGACATGGTAGGGAAGATTCACACGCCGAAAGCCGGGAGCAAGGACATCGACGTCCCGCTGGTACAGATGAACGCGCTGATGGGGTTCGTGGCGGACGCGCTGACCGCGACCGTCCTCGGCCTCGGCCTCGACCGCGCCACCGAAGTGCGGACGCTCCGCGCGTTCGGCAAACTGTTGTGGATCCAGAACGACCTGATCACGCGGCACTACGCGGCGTAGTCACGGGCCGAAACGTCACAAGTCGGAAGGTCGAAGACCCAGTCAACTGGTGTCTTCGACCTTCCGACTTGCGACGTTACGGCCCGCGATCAGCCTTCGACCACTTCCTCTTGCTCCGCGCCCTCTTCCTTGTCGTCGGTGCCGGCGGGTTGGTCGGCGGCGGCCCCGGCGGTGTCGCGGCCCTCGCCGAGGAACAGCAGCAGCGGGCACGCCACGAAGATCGAGCTGTACGTGCTGATCAGCACGCCGATCATCATCACAAACGCGAACAGGTGGACGCCCTCGCCGCCGAAGGCGTACAGCACGATAGACACCAGCAGCACCGTCATCGAGGTGAGGATGGTGCGGCTCAGGGTCTGGTTCACGCTGTCGTTAATCATCAGCGGGGTCAGTTGCGGGTTCTTGCCGCGGACCTCGCGGACGCGGGCGAAGTTCACGATGATCTCGTTCACCGAGTACCCGACGAGGGTGAGTAGGGCCGCGACCGCCGCGAGGTCGATCTTGAAGTCCTCGATCAGGAGGAACTGGTTGGCCCCGGGGATCAGGTGCAGGTAGTGGCACGCGGCGATGGCCCCGAGGGTGAAGCACAGGTCGTGGAGGAGGCAGATCACCGACGCGAGGCCGAAGGTCCAGTTCCCGAACCGGAACCAGAGGTACATGAGGATGGCGATCCAACTCACGACGATGGCGAACAGGGCCTTTTCGCGGGTCTCCTTCGCGAGCTGACTGTCGAACACTTCGAGGCGCTCGGGCTCCGGGGTGCCGTCGAACGCGGCCTTCGCCGCGCTCACCACCTGCGCCAGTCCCTTGAGTTGCGCGGCGCGCTCGGCCGCGCCCGGCGCGCCCGCGGCGGGGGCCGGGCCGCGGAGCTTGTCGAGCGTCGGGTTGCGGCCCACGTCGAGCTTCATCTTGGTGAACCGGCCGTCCACGGGTTCGCCCACCCCGGTCAGCGCGAACGTGTCCGGGCCGCTGTCGGTGCTCAGCTCGTTCTTGAACGCCCGGTTGAACAGTTCCGTGGTGAACGCGAGCGAGGTCGGCTTGTCGAAGCTCAGTTCCACCACCGCGCCCGTGACCGGGCCGGGGGTGAGGGTGGCCCCGTCGAACATGGTCTTGTTGTCGTCGGTGCGCATGAGCCGGTCGAGCGTGGCCCGCACGAGGGCCGGCTGCTTCTCGGTGGTGCGCACGGTGAACCGCTTGCTCTTGCCCATCTGGAAGTTGTCGGTCGAGAGGAACGTCTGCTCGACGGACACGTCGGGCAGGCGGGACGCGCGGGCGCGCACGTCCGCGGCCATTTCCTTGTCGTCCTTGCCGGCCGGCTTCTCGGTCAGGGTCACGGGCACCCGCGTGCCGTCCTCGTAGGTGATCGTGTAGTCCCACGTGTTCACCGGCACGTCGCCCACCGGCTTGTTGTTCCACACTACGCCCTCGTCGCCGGCCTTGACCGCGAGCCGCTTCTTCTGGTTCTCCTCGCCCAGCAGTTCGCGGAACCCCGGCTTGCCGTCCGCGGTCTTGGTCAGCCCGCGCTCCTCGCCGTCCTTGAGCCGCCCGGCGAACACGGTGCCGCCGCGGAAGTCCACGTTCAGCCCTTGGTCGCCGCGCACGAGGAACAGGCCGAGGCCGATGACCGTGATCGCCGCGGTGAACGGGAAGAAGAACCAGCGGTACTTCATCGGGTTGAAGCTCGGCTTCTCGAACAGCCGCATCATCCGCAGCTCGGTCAGCCACTTCTTGTGCTGCCAGAAGTCGAACATCAGCCGTGTCATGTAGAGCGAGGTGAACAGGCTGATGATGAGGCCGACCGCGAGGCTGATCGCGAAGCCCTTGAGGTTGTCGTTGCCGAGCGTGTACAGCACGATCGAGGTGAAGATGCTCGTCAGGTGCGTGTCGATGATCGTCAGGAACGCCCGGTCGTAGCCGTTGCGGATGGCGGTGGCGAGGTTCGCGCCCTTGTTTCTCTCTTCGCGCAACCGCTCGTAGATGAGTACGTTGGCGTCCACGGCCATGCCGAGCGTGAGCACCAACCCGGCGAGACCGGGCAGGGTGAAGGCCGCGTTCACGGCGACCATGAACCCGATGGTGAGGAGCAGGTTGGCGAACAGCGCGACGCAGGCGACGAACCCGGCGAAGCGGTAGTACACGACCATGAACGCGAGGATCGCGAGGAACGCGAGGCCCACGGCCCGGGTCCCGCGCTTGATCGTGTCCGCGCCGAGGGTCGGCCCGATGGTGTTCTCGCTGACCGGCTTCTCGCGCAGTTCGGCCGAGAGCGCCCCGCTGCGGAGGATTTGCACGAGCCGGTCCACGGTCTTCCGGTCGAAGCCCTTTTCGCCGCCGGTGATCTGGCCGACGTTGCCGATCTCGCCGTGCAGGTTCGGGGCCGAGACGATGCGCTCGTCGAGCACGATGGCGAGCCGTCGCTGGTGCCCGCCGGTCGGCTTGTTGCGCCGGGTGACCTTGCCGAACTGCTGGCCCCCGGCCCCGTTGAACCGGAACTCGACCGCGAGGTTGTACGACTTGTCGGTGCTGCTGTTGGCGGTGATGGTGATGTCGCCGCCGACCTTGAGGTTGTCGGCCTCCGACACGCGCGTGAGGGCGAAGTACTCGACCTTCTTGCGGTTCACAAGGGCTTCGATTTCCTCATCGGTCTTACCGGCCCCGGTGCCGGTGCCGGCGGCCTGTTCCGCCTTCAGCCGCTTGTAGGCGTCGCTCTCCTTGGTCAGCGTCTCGGCGCTCACGCACTCGCGGCTGTAGATGACCATGTTGCAGTTGAGCGCGTCGGTGCGCGATTGCCCCTGAATGGGCACCGCGGTGTCGCGCGCCCCGGCCAGCGTCACCCATAGGGGACTGGTCGCGCCGGAGGCGTTCGAGAGGCCGAGGCTCTCGCGCTCTTCCGGCCCCAGTTCGACCCACGCGTACTTGACCGCGGCCTTCGTGTCGTTGATGTCCACGTTGAACTCGCCGTCCGGCGGGAGCGGGGCCAACCCGCGGGCCGCGAGTTGCTGGAGGACCGTGCCGTCCTCTTCCGAGCGCGGCTCCGGCTTGCGGAAGTCCACCCAGCGGATGCTCTTGTTCTGCGCGGCCTTCTCGATGTCGCGGATCGCGTCGCGGATGCCCTCTTTGTCATCCGGGCCGTTGGCGAGGATGCGGAACTCGAGCACGCCCATCTGGGAAATGAGCCGCTTCACCTCCTCCACGTCTTCGCTGGAAAGCCCGGCCTTGCCGCCGGTGGTGCCGCCGGTGGGGAGGATGATCTCGACGCGCCGGTCGCCGCTGGGCCGCACGGTCACGTTCTTGATGTCGGTGGGGTCGATGCGGCGCTTGATCTGCGCGGCGAGCTGGTTCATCTCGTCCGAACTGAGGCCGGGCGCGGGGCCGTCCTTCGCCTTGTCCTTGCCGTCTTTGTCCTTGCCGTCCTTCGGGCCTTGCTCGGTGGCCTTGCGCTGGGCCGTGCGGTCGACGTTGACCTCGTACACGAGGATCGTGCCGCCGGCGAGGTCGATGCCGAGCCGATACTTCTCGGGGCGCGCCGCGAACAGCGCCGCCACGAGGCACGGGATCAGGCAGATGAGCAGTCCGCGGAGGAAGTTCCGTTGCATAACGTTCCGTCCCAACAGGATTCAGGGATCGGGATTCAGGATTCAGAGACGGAGCGCCTGCGGCTCGTTGACCGCGTTCGGTGCCCGAACGTCTCCGACTCAGTTCCCGAATCCCGAAACCTGACCCCTGAATCCTAGTGTTATTGCTTGGTCGGTTCCGCGGCGGCGGCCGGCGCGTCGAGCACCTGCACCACCACGCTGCGCTTGATCCGCAGTTTCGTGTCTTCCGAGCGGATCACGATCTCGTCCTCGCCGTCGTTGGCCGTCACCACGGTCGCCACGATCCCGGCGTTGGTCAGTATCTTCGACCCGCGCTTCAGGTTCGCGAGCAGGTCGGCTTGTTCCTTCTTCTGCCGCCGGCTCATCGGGAGCACGACGACGACCCAGAACAGGAGCATCAGGCCGATCAGGAAGAACGGGAACATCGGGCTGCCGAACAGCCCGCCCGGTTGTTGCGGCGCGTCTTCAGCGAAAAGGAGGAACGTCATGGTGTGTACCTTCGCGCGCCCCGTGGGCGCGGCGAACCGGCGGTGCCCGTACAATCGGAACTTTCACTCTAGGAAGGCGCGTTCCACCGGGCAAGGCACGCGGCCCGGAACGACTCGAACCGGCCGTCCGCAATCGCCGCCCGCGCGTCGGCCATCAACTTCAGGTAGTAGCTGATGTTGTGGATGCTGAGCAGCGTCGGCCCCAGCATCTCGTCGGCCGCGAACAGGTGGTGTAGGTAGCCGCGCGAGTAGTTCGCGCAGCAGTAACAGGCGCAATCGGACATGAGCGGGGCCGGGTCTCGCCGGTGTTTGGCGTTTCGTAGCCGCACCGGGCCGGCGTCGGTGAAGGCGAGCGCGTTGCGCCCGTTGCGCGTCGGCATCACGCAATCGAACATGTCGATCCCGGCCGCGACGCCGGCGAGCAGGTCTTGCGGCCGACCGACGCCCATCAGGTAGCGCGGCTTCCCTTCGGGCAGGCACGCGGCACAGTGCGGGAGCGCGGCGTGCATGGCCTCCGGCGCTTCGCCCACGCTGAACCCGCCCAGCGCGTAGCCGGGGAAGTCCATCGCCGCCAACTCGCGGGCGCACTCGGCACGCAGGTCGAGGTTCAACCCGCCCTGCACAATGGCGAACTGCGCCTGATCGGGGCGCGTGTGGTGCCGCTTGCAGCGCTCGGCCCAGCGGATGCTTCGCGCGACGGCGCGGCGGATCACGTCCGGTTCGGCGTCCGCGGGCGGGCACTCGTCGAGCACCATCGCGATATCGGAGCCGAGGTTCTGCTGGATCTCGACGGCGCGTTCCGGCGTCAGCTCCAGAGGCGAACCGTCGATGTGGCTCTTGAACTTGGCCCCGTGGTCGGTGATCTTCACCTGACTGGCGAGACTGAACACTTGGAACCCGCCGCTGTCCGTGAGGATGGGGCCGGGCCAGTTCATGAACTTGTGGAGGCCGCCGAGGTCGCGCACGATCTCGTCGCCGGGGCGCAGCGCGAGGTGATAGGTGTTGCCGAGGATGATGGCCGCGCCCGCGGCGCGCACCATCTCCGGCGTCAGCCCTTTGACGGTGGCCTGCGTGCCGACGGGCATGAACGCGGGTGTGGGCACGTCGCCGTGCGGCGTGTGCAGCGTGCCCGCACGAGCGGTGCCGTCGGTGTGGTGGAGGGTGAACATCGGAGAAAAGAATGAGCCGCACGATAAACACAGAAAAGACACGATCAAGGCAGAAGACAGAGTTCAATTCAAACTCTCTTCTTGTCTGAATCGTGTCTTTTCTGTGTTTAGCGTGCGGCTTGTTTTGTCTTCTTCGATCAATCCCCGCGGAGCTTGAGGTTGAACTGGCCGAGGCGCTCGCGCACTTCCGTGAGCGAGGTCTGGCCGAAGTTCTTCGCCTCCAGCAGTTCGTCCGCGGTGCGCTGCACCAGTTCGCCCAGCGTGCCGATGTTCAGCCGGTTCATGCACTTCCGGGCGCGCACCGACAGGTTCAGGTCGCTGACCGGCTTGCCCAGCGTGGCCTGCTCTTCCGGGGTCAGGTTCTGTTGCGGCCGGTAGCGGAACTCGTACTGCTGGCCCTGATCGAGCGACTGGCCGATGCGCAACTGCTTCGCGTTCATGATCGCGCGGATCTCTTCGAGCGAGGTCTCGCCGAAGTTCTTGCTCGCCAGCAACTGCGACTCGGTCACGCGCGTCAGGTCGCCGAGCGTGCGAATGTTCATCCGCTTCAGGCAGTTCCGGCTCCGTACGGACAGTTCGAAGTCGGTGATGGGGATCTCCATCACCTGCTTGTTGAGGAAGTTGGTCTGCTCGTCGTCCGGGTTGTACGTCATGGTGAGCGAGGCCTCGGCGTCCTTGACGAACAGCTTGGCGCGCTCGTCGCGCGGGTCGGCCTTCGCCAGCCGCCGGAAGCAGTCCGTGGCCTTCTCGTACATGTTGTTGTCTTCGTACAGCACGCCGAGGTTGTACAGCACACCCTTGCCGACCGGCGGGTACTTGAGGCACCGCTCGTAGAACCCGATGGCCTCGACGTCGTTGCCCTGCAGGTCGTTGAGGAACCCCAAGCGGAACAGGGCCATGGCGTGGCGCGGCTCCAGTTCGACGGTGCGCTCGTAGTACTTGGCGGCGCGCGGCGCGTCGCCCTCGGCTTCGGCCAGCGAGCCCTCTTGGAAGTAGTACTCCGGGTTGTGGGCCGCGGCGTCCTTCAGTTTGCTCAGGATGGACTTCGACTCGCCGAGGTGCCCTTGCAGGCGCAACACCCCGGCGCGCTGGAGCTGCACGGACTGCGGGGCGTACCCGGCCTTCTCCGCCTTGTCGAACGCCTTGACCGCGGCCTCGTAGTGGTCGGTGGTGTCGGCCGCGGCCTCGCCCTCGGCGTAGGGCCGGGCCTGTCCGAGTGCGACGTGGGCCTGACCGAGGAAGAACGCGGCCAGCGGGCCGTCGGCCTGCTTCAGGTGGTCGATGGCGGCGCGGCCGTGGCCGATGAAGTAGTTGGCGACGCCGAGCTTCAGGTGGATCTTCTTCTGCTGCGGGCCGGCGGCGACCGCGAGCCGCTTGGTGAGCGTGTCGATGATGTCTTTGAGGTTGCGGATCTGCGGGCCGCCTTGGGCCAGCCCCTCGCGGAGCTTGCTGACCATGCCGCCTTCGAAGTCTTCGCGCTCGACGAGCAGGGCCTTGAGGTCGATGAGCGGGTCCATTGTGACAAGCTCCCACGGGCCGACGACGCCTCAAGCCCCGGCGGGGCGGGCGGGTCGTGCGTCCCGATGCGGTCGGGCCGGGCCTTGCCGCGTGTCGGCAGATCACGCGAGAGCCGGCGGAACAAACGTGCCGTGCCGAAGAATGGAATGATAGCGAGGTGAGGGGGGAAAGGACAAGGGCAGCCCGACCGCAACGCGCGGCACAGCAACGTTTAGCCGCGAGCCGGAGTCTGCGGAGGCGAGCGCGTAACGTACGTTACGCGCTCGCCTCCGCAGACTCCGGCTCGCGGCTAACGGGGGACTCGTTCTCCTTACTTCTTCTTCGGCTCGTCCTTCTTCGGCTCGTCCTTCTTCGGCTCGGCGTCGGGCGGGAGGCCGGCTTTCAGGAGCGTGCCGTTGGTGCCGTTATACACCCGCAGCACGCCGTCCTCGCACCCGCTGGCCACGATCGCGCCGTCGGCGCTCGCGCTCACCGCGTACACGAAGTCGGCCGCGCCTTGGAACGAGCGCACGTTGCCGCCGTTGTCCGCGTTCCACATCCGCACGCTGTTGTCGCCGCTGCCCGTGAGGAACTGCGCCGTCTTCCCGACGAACGCGAGCGAGGTCACTTGCTTCTGGTGGCCCTGCATGTCGCGGATCTTCTCGCCCTTCTCGTAGTCCCACACCTTTACGAAGTTGTCCGCGCCGCAGCTCGCCAGCTTCTTCCCGTCCGGCGTCCAGCCAACCCCCATAACGTGGTGGGTGTGACCCTCGAACGACTTGACGAACTTGGTCGGCTTGCCGGCTTCCGTGGGCAGTTCGAACACCTTCACGAACTTGTCCGCGCCGCAGGTGGCGAGCAGCTTCCCGTCCGGGCTGAACGCGGCCCCGAACACCGTGTCCGAGTGCCCGGCCTTCACCTCGGCGAACGGCTTGCCGGTGTCGGTGTCGAACACCTTGATCTCGCCGTCCTCGGTCGGCGCGCCGCCGCCGGTGGCGAACTTCTTGCCGTCGACGCTGAACGCGATGCAGCACACGCGGTCCACGAACCCGGCGATCCGCTGCTTCGGCTCGCCCTTCGTCATGTCCCAGATGGTCAGTTCGGTGAAGCTGCCGGTGACGAGCGTCTTCCCGTCCGGGCTGAAGGCCATCGACTCGACGAGCGAGATGTGCGCGGCCTTTGCGGGCTTCCCGTCCGGGGTCTTCAGTTGCGGGTCGAACAGCGACTTGGAATAGTTCCACTCGGTCGTGTCCTTGCCGCCCTTCACGACGGCCGGGATCGTCTTCAGCTCGAACAGGTGAACTTGGTTGCCGCGGCTGGCGGCCACGCTCTTGCCGTCCGGGGCGACGGCGACCGCGCGCACCGGCTTCACCAGCGCCGGCGGCAGGTTCACGACGACCTTGTCCTTGATGCGCGTCTTGGTCGGGGCCTTCGCGCCTTGGTCGATCCACAACTTGATGAGGGACACTTCCTTGGAGTTGAGCGGCTCCTCACTCTTCGGCGGCATGATCGGCGTGGTCTGCCGGCTGCACGACAGGTACAGGAAGCTCTCGGCCGACTTGCCGGGCACGATGACCTTGTCGCCGCGCTTCTTCCCGCCCTTGAGCACGCTGCCGTGCGAGCTCATGTCGTACTTGCCCTCGGTCACGCTCCCGCTGTGGCACACGAAGCACTTGTTCTCGAAGATCGGCACGATGTCCGTGTTGTACTCGACCGGCTCCGTGAGCTTCAGGTCGACGGTCGGGATCGGCGGGAACGGGTTCTTCTTCGGCTCGTCCTTCTTCTCCTGCGCGTTGCTGGCCGCAACCAGCAGCGCGAGGGCGAGGCTGAACGCAACGATTCGGCGCATGGGGGTGTCCTCTTGGTAGGTGCCGCTTGCCGAGCGGCACCGCTGAGCAACTGTTGTGGTTATGCGGACTCTCGTATCGTGACACGCGGGTTATCGCGGTGCCGCTCGGCTCGCGGCACCTACTTCTTCTTCGGTTCCTCGGTCACGCTGAAGCTCACCTTCGCCTCGGTCGTGATCGTGTACTTGCCGCCGTAGAGCGCGGTGGCGGTGATGGTGGCGTTCGCCACTTGGCCGGGCTTGGTGCCGGGCGCGGCGGTCAGCGTCAGCTTCGCCTCGTCCTTGCCCGCGGGGACCGTGACCTCGGCCGCGGTCACGCCAGTCGTGCCCTTCGGCAGATCGAACTTCACCTTGATCTCGCCGGCGTAATCGTACTGCCGGTCGATCTTCACCACCAGTTCGCTAGGGGTGCCAATCTTCACGGTGTTGCCCTGCAGCGTGCCCGGCGTGAGCTTGACCACGGCGTTCGGGATGATGAGCACGCGGATCGGCGTGCCGAACGCTTCCGCGGGCACGTTCGGCCCCTTCCCCTTCGCCATCGGGTCCTTGATGAACGGCACCTGCGACACGCCCCGCAGGGTGAGCGTGTACATTCCGGGAACCGCGTTCGTCTTCACGTCGAGGTTCACGAGCACGTCGGGCTTGTCCTTCGTCGGCTGCCCCGCGACGGTGGCCGTGACGGGCTGGTTCTGGGGCTGCTGCATGAGCGCCTCAACGGTCAGCGTGACGTTGGGCTTCTCCGCGACCACCCACTCGGCCTTCACGGGCACGCTGGCCTTGTCGCCCTGCCGCAGCACGATGACCGGGCCGTTGGCCTTCTCTTCTTTGCCCATCGGCGGCTTGATGGTGGCGTTCGGAACGTCCGCAGTGATGCTGAACGGGGCTTTCTCGCCGCGCACCGCGAGCACCAGCGACTGATCGAGCTTCGCGACAACGGGGATGTTCTGGTCGGGCTGGGCGGTGCCCCACGTTACGGAAGCCGGGCGCGCGGCGCGCACGAGCGTCTTGCCCGCGGCGTCGGTACCCGTGACCTTCACCGTGATCGGCGCGGTCGCGGCGGCGGCCCCCGGCGCGACCTTCAGCACCAGAAGGCCCCATCGCGCCGCCGGGCCGATGGTCAGCGGCTCCGCGGTCACGCCCGCCGGAAGCCCTTCGGCGACCACGTCGAGCGCCCCGGCGTAGCCGTCGATGCGGTGGGCGAACACGTAATAGCCCTGCGTGCCGCCCTGCCACGCGGCCGACCCAGTTTGGTAGAACCGGCTGTACGGCATGACCACGGCGCGGAAGTCCGGGAGCGCCGCGCCGATGCGGAGCCGGTACGCGGCCTTCGGCCCGCTCAGCGATCCGGACTCGCGGCACCCGACCACGACGAAGAACTTGCCGTCGTCCGGCGCGGTGAACGTGTACGCGCCGGGGTCGCTGGTCCGCGAGTAGAACCCGAACGGGTGCAGCGTGTCGGCGTCGTCGTCTTGGTCGCCGCTCAGGTCGCGCTTCGGGTCCTTGCCGTCGCGCACCGAGAAGAAGAAGTCGCCGCTCGCTCCGACGCGCTCGGCGGCGAGGTCGATGGCGTACTTCTCGCCCTTCTTGGCGGTGAACGCGATCCAGTCGCGCTCGCCGCGCTTGGCGAGGAACCCGGCCACTTCGCCCGGCCCGGCCAGCGCGAAGGCCGTTTCCGGCGTGCCCGCGGGCACGGACTTCACCGTGAGCTTGTCGCGCGCGAGGTAGATCACGACCGGGTTCGAGGTGCCGCCCGGCCCCTTCAGGGTGTAGGTGAAGCCGTCTTGGAGCGCCGTCGTCGGATCGACCCGCGTGAGACTGGTGAGCTTGCCGACCGCGTCGGCCGGGGGCGTCACGCTCACGGTCGCCTTTTCGAGCGGGCGGCCGTCCGCGGTGTAGCCGTCGGCCGGCGCGCCGCCGGGCAGGTTACGCCCGTAGATCGTGACCTGCGTGGCCTTGCCCGGTTCAACGACCGGGGGGAACACCGCGTCGATGTACGGTGCGACGCCGACGCTCAGGCGGTAGAAGTAGTCCGGGTTCCCCGCGGTGTAGGTGAACTGGCACAGGCGCACGAGGTAGTCGCCGTCCGCCGGCAGCACGACATCGACGAGCGCGTCGTTATCGCGGTAGTTGCGGTTGGCGGCGAGCTTGCGCCCGCTCGTGTCGTACACCTCCAGCATCGGCGCGGCCTTGCTGTCGACGCCCGACGCGAGGCACGACACGATCACGCGCTGCCCCTTCTTGCCCGCGAAGCTCGTGTAATCGACATCGGTCGGTGCGGAAATCACGCCGCTCACGGTGGTGCCGAGTTCGATCTTCTGCGCCTCGGCCACGTCGTTGTTCGGTTCCTTCTCGCTCACTTCGGTCTGGTCGCTCACGGCGAACGCGCGCGGGTTGCTCGCACCCCACTTGCCCACGAACCGCAGGTCGTACAGGCCGGGGGGCACGTCGCCGGTCGCGGTCACTTTGAACTTGTGCGGCCCGGCAGGATTGGCCTTCGGCGCGGGCACGGTCTTCTTCGGGTCCTTCGGGTCCGGCAGTTCCTTGGGGGGAACGATGTACTCGCCCTTGAGGTTCGGGTGCGCGAACAGCAGTTTCTCCGGTTCCTCAATATCGGTGCCGGTGACGGTGACTTCGACCGTAGTGCCGGCCTTTACGCCGAGGGGGAACACGTGCTGCACGCGCGGCGACGGCAGGCCGGGGGGCGGCGGCTGGCCCGCGGCCGTGCCGCAAGCGGCGAAAAGCACGAGGCCGAACACGAGCCGGCGCATGGGGAGGGTCTCCGGGTGTCAGCGGGGCGTAAGCCCCTTCTTGGCGAGCGGGGGGCGTAAGCCCCCCTGTTCGATAAGCTGCAATCGAGGAAAGCGCGGTCAGGCGGGATGAGGACAATGGTAAGCGCCCGGCCCGGCCGGGTCAAGCGCGGCGCGCGCACTAGCCGCGGGCCGCGCCGCCGCTACAATCTTCACTTCCTTACCGCCCCGCACACACGCGATTGATGCACGGCCCTCTCCGGGCCGCGTGCAGATCGGCCGGGGCCACCTTCGGAGCGGCTTCGCGCAGCACTGCGCCCGCCGCGAGAACAGCCGCCACCGTGCGGCGAAAGGCGTTCCCATGTCTCTGGGTCTCATCGGCTACAAAGTCGGAATGACGCAGGTGTTCTCGGCCAACGGGGTCGCGGAGCCGGTCACGGTGCTGGAACTGGGGCCGTGCCCGGTGCTCCAGATCAAGTACGCCGGCGACAAGGGCGCGGCCCGCAAGGACGGCTACACCGCCGTCCAACTGGGGTTCAAGGACAAGAAGCGCAAGAGCGCGACCCGCCCCGAACAGGGCCACGTCGCCGCCGGGTTGAAGTCCAAGCGCAAGGAGGCCCGGCTCAAGGCCGGCGTCGCGCTCCCGCCGAAGGCCGACGTCGAACCCCAGCGCGTGATCCGTGAGTTCCGCCTCGATCAGGGCGGCGGGTTCGTCGACGTCAAGAGTGTCAAGGCCGGCCCCGCCGAGGCCAGCTTCAAGGTCGAGCGCATCCAGATCGTCGAGCAAGAGGGGAAGCCGAAGGAGTACAAGGCGTACTCCGAAGACATGACCGTGAAGGTCGGCGACAAGTTGACCGTGGAGCAGGTGTTCAAGGACGTGCTTTCGGTGGACGTGGTCGGGACGACGAAGGGCCGCGGCACGCAGGGCGTTATGAAGCGGCACAACTTCGCCGGCCTCCCGGCGGCGCACGGTGCCAAGAAGGTCCACCGCCAAGCCGGTTCGACCGCGTCGTTGGCCAGCAACCGCGGTAGCGGTCGCCCGAAGAAGGGCCTGAAGCGCGCCGGGCGCTATGGGGCCGAGCGCGTCACGATCCGCAACCTCGCGGTCATCAAGCTCGACACTGCGAACAACCTGCTGCTGGTCCGCGGCGGCATCCCGGGGCACCCCGGCGCGGTGGTGCTGGTGCGCCCGACGAACAAGGTCGGCCCCGGTTCGCCGAAGGCCAAGACCATCAAGCGCGAAGGCCCGGCCGTGTTCAAGAAGACCAAGTAACCGCGCGGGGCGCCGCGAACGAAGCCCGCCCGTATGGGCGGGCTTCTATACTAGACTCGTTGCGCAATAGCGATCGATGGCCTATTCATAGGGTTATGACGAATTACGAGAAATTGCGTCGGAAGCCGTTGTTGTTCCGCATGTTCACGGGGCTCTCGGCCGACGAGTTCGACAAGGT